>CASECF010000049.1 GCA_949286245.1 uncultured Alphaproteobacteria bacterium | reverse complement strand
TCAAAGATACTTGTAGATAAAAACAAAAAGTGTTGGGGTAAAGCCTCTTATGTAAAGACAACTGCTCAGAATACTCAAAAATAAATGTGTCTATTCGAAATCAACAAAAAAAGATGCGGGACAAGTCAGTTAACAGGGGAAAAAGCAAAATTTTGGTATCGACATAGATGAGTTGGGTCTCAAGGATATTTGTAGATGAAAACAAAAAGTGTTGGGGTAAAGCCTCTTATGTAAAGACAACTGCTCAGAATACTCAAAAATAAATGTGTCTATTCGAAATCAACAAAAAAAGATACGAGCCAAGTCAGAAACGGATTTTGCCCCATCTACGGGGAGCAAGTAATCTTCGTCTTATCAGATCGTCATACACCCCTTAGTGATGGAACTATTGGCTTACACCCGCCTGTGAAAAAAACATCGCCTAAGCCGTTGCGAACTTGACACGACCTGCGTATGCCGGTAGAGGAGGAATACTTCCCCACTCATTGAGGTTGATAAGCCTTTAGGTGGATGATCGTTGTTTAGTAATATCTCTAGTGTTAGCCGGTGAAAAGTTATTTTTATTCTTGACTTATTCATCGAGAGATGAAAGTGATGGAAAACGAAAGTTGAGGAGAGGTGTATAGAAAGATGAGATTGATTTATTCTTGACTTTTGATAGATTTTTTCTTAAGTTCTCGTAAAGAGGAGAAAGTGATGAAGAGAGGTTTATTTTTATTTGCTTTAATAGGTGCTTTGATGGGAATAGTTTCGTGCGGTCGAATGTCTGATCCCTATCCCCCGAAAGATTCTATATATCCCCGGTTTTATACGGTTAAAATAAATGAGCTTGACATGGAGAGTAATTAAATATCTCCTTGCTTTAATCGTTTTTGTTTTCTTGTTTCATTTATTGTATCGATTTTTAGGATGAGATTAAGGTCTCGAGAATGGGGTATTTGTAGCAGTTTACTTGATTCTTTAAAATGGAATAATAATTCTAGTTAACAAAAGAGGAAATTGTTAAAAAAAAACAATTTCCTCTTTTGTACCATGCTAATTTACAGAATATCTGTCTAAGACTTATTCTTGAACAAAAACAGACTTCGGTTCTCCGCAAACAGGGCAGACCCAATCATCCGGTAATTCTTCAAAAGGGACATTCCCGTCATAGACATATCCGCAAATTGTACAAACCCATTTCTTTTCAGTCATTGTTTTTCTCCTTTCTTGTTGTTTTGTTTTTTGTTGATAATCGGCATATGTTAGAGGCTGTTTCATCGTACCTGCCCAAACATCTAGGACATCGCAAAGAAAGACAAAATGATTGTTTGTTTCTGTTATCGTTTTTGTTTGAGCAATTAAACACGCAACGGCGTTTGTGAGATACGGCAATCCATTTCTTATTTCATGTGGGGTATTGTCCCATTTATTTTCTGTTTGTGATGAGATAAATCCGAAACGATGAATGAGATCAAAAGAAGTGTCTTCCGGTAGAATAGAGAGGGTGAATAATTTTGTCTTGAGAATAGTTTGACATGTCCATGATTTTTTTGAAAGACTAACGGCTATTTGACATGGAGCTGTTTCAACAACCATGACTGCATCGATACAACTCCCGACAAGATGACCGTTTTCTTCCTTGGCTCCGGTCAAATAGACTCCGTGTGAAATTTTAAAAAGAGCAGTAATATCCATTTTTTTCTCCAAGTGAATATAATATCGGTGTTTCTAAAAAAAAATCAACTTTTTTTTGTTGAAAAATAAAAATAATCTCAGTATAGTTCAATAATCGAATGTATGTATTATGATATATTGAAAGAGGAAAAATGAATAAAATTAAAGCAATTACAGTATGGGCAAGTGCTTCCGGATCAGTAGCTTCCGTTCACCATGCTCCCATGAGACAAGTAGGGGAATTATTGGCCGAAAAGGGGATTACAATGGTTTATGGTGTCGGTGATGAAGGGATGATGGGGAGTGCCTTTCAGGGGGTTCGCAACAAAAACGGAAAAGTTATCGGAATCACGACACCTAAGCTTTTAGAGTTGCAATGTCGAGATCGGTCCGTTTTTAGTTCGGAAGAAATTACGGTTGTTGACAGTTTTGCCGAACGAAAGTTTATGATGATGAAATTGGGGGATGCTATTTTAATTGGTCCCGGTGGTTGGGGAACAATAGATGAGCTTTCTGAGTTTGCTGTGACGATTCAAAAAAAAGAAATAGAAAAAAAACCGATGATCTTTTTAAATTTCAATAATTTTTGGAGACCTATGCGGGAATTAATTTTAAATATGCTACAAGAGGGGACGCTCAATCAAGATAAGGTTGATTATATTGAATTTGTAAATTATCCTGATGAAATTTTTGACGCGATTGAAAAGGTGCAAAATCGATTAAGCGCTTATTAGGAGATTTGTTTGAATTTTTGTTTTTAACTTTTTAATTATATTGAGAAATAAGAAAATGCCTTTTTTAAGATGTTTAATTGTTTCTTTAATTTGTTTTTTTTGTGTTGGAATCGGATATGCTGATAATTTTTCATTCGAGCGCTCCTTCACGAACGGTATGAGGGCTTATCAGAGTGAAGATTATGAAAAGGCCTCCCTTTACTTTAAAAAGGCTTTGGATGAAGATCCCGATTTCTATGATACCTATTATATGTTGGGAATTTCTTACACGTTGGCTCATGACTTTAAAAAGGGAGAACTTGTTTTAAAAAAGGCTATTGATAGATTCCCAACACAATGGCAGGCTTATGGTGTTTTAGGTGATATTTATGCTGTTAATAATCAGTTTTCGGAGGCGTTAGCGGTTTACCAAAAAGCGATGGAGCAGGAAACTTTTCCGAAAGAAGAGTTTCTTATTTTTCAAAAAAAGATTCGCCTCTTAAAAGATCAACAAGAGATTTATTTAGAAAAAAATAAAGTCTTAAAAGATGACCTTTCTGCGCGGGTAAAAATTGATTTGGATCAACAATGGTCTTCCGTCTTTGCAAGTAAAAATAAGGATAATTGGTTGTTGGAGTATGGTCTGACGGGAGAAAATGTAGAAGAGGATCAATGGTCTCAGTTGGTGACAATTCAATGTATGAGCAAAAATCCTTTTTCTCCTTCTTTTGAAGACTTGGAAAAACAAATTTTTCATGCTTCTTCTCAAGTAAATACTCTTTCCAAAGAGGGAAAGATCGGATTATATGAAGTTAATTTTGAAAAAAACAAAAAATTTAATCTGATTAAATTGATGGATCGTTCCCGATCTGTTTGTTTGATACAATATTCATCAAAAGAAAAACTCACCCCGCAACAAAGCAAAAGGTGGAAACGTATTTTAAAAGAAGCCCATATTACGGAATAATTGTCTTCTAATTAAGGATTTGATTTTGAGGGACGCGGCTTACAACCGCAATAATTTTGCTTATAAAGATGTTTTTCTTGCCCAAGCTTGATCGTTTGTTCGACTAATCCTCCCTTGCGCCAATTGGTCATATCATATGGCAGACTAAATTGATTGGAAACAGACTGCGCAACACGGCAGACTTGATCAAAATCTTTATGACGAGAAATTCCGAAAACAGATGTAAAATGAGTAAACCCGTTTTGAAGCGCATATTGTGCTGCTTTACATAGGCGGAGTTTGAAGCATATTTCACATCTTTTCCCTCTCTCGGGCTCATTTTCAAGACCTCGTGTGGCCTTTGCCCAGTTTTCGGGATCATATTCCAATTCTACAAAGGGGATGTTTAGTTCTTGACAAATACGCTTGTTTTCCTCTTTTCGTTTTTGGTATTCATCAAAAGGGCGAATATTCGGATTATAGAATAAAACCGTAAAATTGACGTGATCTTGATGTAATTTATGAATCACACCAATGGAACAAGGCGCACAACACGAAACCAGTAATAATTTAAACTTTTGATCCATATAATATTAGCCTCTTTGTTTTTAAGTATACTTTTTTTTGAAAAAAACGCAATCAAAAGATTGACGATAATTAAAAAAAAAAGTATCTTCTAGAGCATGAATAGAATACAGAAATTATATCACTTTTTATTTTCTTTTTGGATCCGTTTCCCGGAAAAATTGAGATTTTTATTGGTGGGGGGGTATAATACCGTCATTTCATATCTTCTGTATGCTTTATTCTTGTGGATCGGAGATGAACGGTATCCGCAACTGTCTTTGTTTTTCTCTTTTATCCTGTCATCGTTGAATAGTTATTGGACACAAAAGATATTTGTTTTTGTGACGTCCGGAAATTATATTCAAGAATATATTCGATGCCTTTTATCTTGGGGAATAAGCTATTTGCTGAATGTGGTTTGGTTGTATATATTGGTGCATATTGTATTGCTCAATCCCTATCTGGCTCAGCTTATTGCGCAGATTCTTGTGGTTGTTAATAGTTATTTGATGCTTAAACATTTTGCCTTTAAATCTATCAATAAGGAGTAGTATGAAAATCGGTTATAAAGTTTTTTTCGCTTTTATTCTATTGGGATTAGCTCTTTCCGTTATCTTTCCGCATGAGGTGGTGTGGGATTTTTCTAATTATCATTATTACAACGGCTATGCCTTTTTAACGGAAACGACTTTTTATCATTTGGCACCTGCCTACGTTAATTCATATTTTAATCCTTTTTTGGAGATACCTGTTTATTTTATTGTCTCATTCTTTAATAATTATCCTTTTGTTTTATATGCCTATGAAGGATTATGGTTGGGTGTTTTGTATTTTATCTTTTTTAAGATATTACTTTTGGTATTTCCGTCTCAGACAAAACTTCAAAAATTGGGAATTGTGTGTGCGTTTGTTTTTGGAGCGATTGGATATGATCTGGTTTCTCAGATCGGATCGACAACAAATGAAATTAACATATCCGTTTTTTATATGGGGGGACTTTATTTTATTCTTTCTTCATGGTTTAAGGATCAAAAGCCCGTTGTTTGGAAGTTGATGATGGGGGGATTTTTGTTGGGTGTTTGCGCCGGATTAAAAATGACGGCCGTCCCTCATGTTTTTGCTCTTTTTTTAACGTGTCTCATTTGTGCTAAATTGATTCCTTCCTTTTGGAAAAGCGGATTTATTGTTGCAGGAGGGCTCATCATTGGATTTTTGATCGCTAGCGGATTTTGGATGATAAAACTCTATGAGGCTTTTCAAAATCCGGTTTACCCGTGGTTGAATGCTCTTTTTCAATCAGATTTTGTCATTAAGGAAAATATACGAGAAAATTCGTATTTGCCACAATCAATTTGGCAGTATTTGTTTTTACCGTTTGCTGCACTTCAAGTTGATGGATTGTATCACCATTTTGATAATAAGATAACTCTTCCGTTACTGATTTCTTATCTATTGGTTATTTTTACATTAATCGGATTTTGTTTTAGAAACTTTCGTCAGAATATTCCGAATGCCAAAATTTCTTTTTTCTTGGTTGTTTTGACTTTATGGATTTATGTCGTTTGGCTGATGACGACAACGGTCGTTCGATATTTGATTCCGTTTAATCTGCTATCGGGAATTGTATTGCTTGTTTTTTTATATGGGAAACAGGTATTGAAATCATCGGATGGATTTTTTTTCCTAAGCCTATTCGTGATTGTTTTTATGCTTATTCCGACACAGTATCAATTTTATTTCAAAAAGGCGGATCCTTCAAAGATTGTTTCGGTCGAAGATCCATTGATTCCGGATGATGCCGTTGTTATTTTAGACGGAAGACCAACGTCTTTTGTTATTCCACAGTGGCAGACAAAGGCAAGGTTTATTCAATATGATGATTCAGCTTTTGCCGGCTCTATTTTAAAGGAAAAGGGCTTTCAAAAAGAATTAAAAAAGATTTTTGATAATCCGAATCAACAAGTGATTATTTTCGGCTTTTGGGAGAGATTGAGATATAATCCGATTGTCAGAAAGTTGAATCTTTCTTGTAAAGCAATTGAAACATCACTTTTCGACAGAAGAGTGACACCTAATTTGTTGAAAGAGTCTGCCATGTCCTTTTTCTACCTTTGCCCTGTGAATGGACAAGGAGATTTGGAAACGCTCTATGTAAAAGATATTCCTCAAGATGTATTGGATTATATTATCTATCAGAAAGAGTTTACTATTGATAAATAAGGAGGTTATTATGAAAGTTGCTATTTTGGTTCCCTGTTATAATGAAGCAGCCTCTATTGCTCAGGTTGTTTCGGATTGTAAAAAGTATCTTCCTTTAGCGGATGTGTATGTCTATGATAATAATTCCACCGATCAAACAGTTCGTATTGCAAAGGAGGCTGGAGCTATTGTTCGGTTTGAACGTCATCAAGGGAAGGGGAGTGTCGTCAGAAGAATGTTCGCTGATGTAGAGGCGGATGTTTACGTGATGATTGATGGGGATTCGACTTATGATGTGGCGAGTATTCCGGCTATGGTTGAGCGATTGTTGGAGGAAGATTTGGATATGGTGACGGGAGTTAGAAAATCGGTAGAGGAAGAAACATATCGAGCCGGTCATAAGTTTGGAAATATTCTTATGACACGATTGGTTCATCTGTTTTTTGGGAAAAGAACAAACGACATGCTTTCGGGATTGCGTGTTTTTTCAAGACGCTTTGTGAAATCTTTTCCCGCAAACTCCCGAGGATTTGAAATTGAAACGGAATTGACTGTCCATGCCGCCTCCATGAGGTTGCCCGTTATGGATTATGAAACGCCTTATTATGCGAGACCGGAAGGATCTTTCAGTAAACTCTCCACATTTAAAGATGGATGGAGAATTTTAAAGATGATCGCTTCTTTAATTAAGGAAGAGCGTCCTTTACTCTTTTTCGGAGTGGGTTCGATTGTTTTATTCCTTCTTTCTGTTTTGGCGGGAATACCGGTTGTTGTTCATTATTTGGAAACCGGATTGGTTCCGCGTATTCCGACAACGATCTTGTCCGTTGGTTTGGCGCTTTGCGGTGGAGTTAGTTTGGCATTGGCCTTGATTTTGGACACGGTTTCAAAAGCACGAAAGGAAGTTCGAAGAATGCAGTATTTAAGATTTCGTTCTCCTTCCGAAGATAAGAAGTTGTCACGTTAGATTATATTTTAATTTTTTAGTTTTTATTTAAAGGGGAATGAGGTATGTTTCATAGTTATCGTTCGGTTGTTTGGCTAATTTTGTTGATTACGGCAGGGGTATATGTCCCTTTTTATGTGAGCGGTTTTTCAACGGATGTCTGGATTCGACTTGTTCGTATTCAGGAATGGAGTACTGCCGGATTTCCTTTTAAAGAGATTTTAATGGCCGGTCAAAATTATCCGTTCGGTCATGAAATGCATTGGACGAGGCCTTTAGATTGGATCGGGTATATGGGGGCATGGCCCTTTATTCCTAATTGGGGCTTATCAAAAGCTCTTGAAATTATGGCTTGTTTTATGCCCTTGGTCGTTATGCTTTTGGCCGTTATGGGATATATATATGCGGTTCGGGGTTATTTAACACCAAAGTTGGCTCTGGCCTCTTTTATCATTTTTGGTCTTGTCGCCGGCTATGGATGGGGACAAGGAAGTATTGGTTACTATGATCATCATATTTTCCATTTCGCTCTTCTTGTTTGGGCAGTAGCTTTAACAGCACGTTTCTTTTTGTTTCCTCAAAAAGTCGCTCTGATGATTAGTGCCGGTATGATCACGGCTTTAGGAACTTGGATTACTGCTGAATTTTTTATTATTAGTTATTTGATTTTAATTCCGTTTGTTTGGGGATGGTTGTTCTTTGATCGATCTTTAAAACCGGCTATCCTCTTTTCTCTTTCTTATGTTTGTACTCTTTCCGTTGCATTGTCTTTCGATCATCCGATAGCCGGATTTTGGGTATTGGATTTTTATCGCTTTTCTTTGTTTCATATCATTTTAGGTAGTTTAAATGCAGCAGCTCTTATCTTGTTGTCTTTATTCTTTACAAAAATTAAAACAACATGTTTAAGACGCTTTATTTATGGGGGAGTGGTTGCCTCTTTTTATATCTGTGCGCTTATACCGTTTTTGCCCATTCTTTTAACTCCGATGGCTGAGCCCTTCTTATTTTATTTTTGGGTTAGTCGTGTCTCCGAGATGGCTCCGCTTTATGAAAGTTGGATCCCCCTTCTTGTTTATGCTTTTTTCCCAATTGTTTTAGGAATCGGAATGTTTTCTT
>CASECF010000048.1 GCA_949286245.1 uncultured Alphaproteobacteria bacterium | reverse complement strand
TTTAAAAAAAAATAATTTTTTTATTATTTTTTTTTAACCTACTCTATTTTAAAAATTATTCTTCTCCAAAACGATTATTAACAAGATCCGTCAAAGCCTCAATCGCCTGAATTGAATCAGGACCGGTAGCTGTAATCTTAATTTTATCACCCAATGGAACAGCCAACATCAGTAATCCCATAATTGACTTTCCGGACACAACCGTTCCGTCTTCCTTTTCAACACTAATTTGTGATTGAAATAAATCCGCCGTCTTAACAAAACTCGAGGTTGCCCTCGCATGCAACCCTTTTAAATTTTGTATTGTCACCCATACAGAAACCGTATCACTCATCAGATATCACGAATCCAACTTCAATAAATGAGAAGCAATGTTAATATAACGACGTCCGGCCTCTTGCGCTGCAACCACTGCATCAGCCATAGATTCGGACCTCTCCCGAACCAACTTAACCAATAACGGAACATTCATTCCAGAAATAACTTCTATGTTTCGCTCTTCCATAATTGAAATAGCCAGATTAGAAGGGGTTCCCCCAAACATATCCGTCACAACCACAACACCATCTCCCGTATCAACCGCCGATGTCTTTTCTAAAATTTCATGACGTTTTTGTTCCATATCATCAGAAACTGAAATACAAACTGCTTCCACACCCTCTTGATGCCCCACCACATGTTCCATAACCGCAAGCATTTCTTTTGGTAAATTTCCGTGTCCAACCAATACAATTCCGATCATTTTAAATCCTCTACGTCAAATATGCCCGACTTATCTTTGATCATCTTTATAGCTGTTTTTACCCGCATTGTCAAGGAGAAATCATGTCCCCTTAACTGAAAGAAGGGGATCTTCGTTCCCAAATACGAACAATAAGAAATAGGCTGTTGCACCCTCTCCGGCTCTTTCTCAATCAGTTCAAATACAACGCGAACAGGCGCTTCTTCACACACCTTATCCAGAGCAACAACCCCGAAAGGTCTTATCTCTATCTGACGATAAATGGAGGGTGGTGCAAAAGCAATCAGTTCCCCAGCCTCTTTTTTTAAATAAACCACATCATCACTGATCAATAAACCTCCCTGCTCCAAAAAACTCAAAGCTAAAGAGGTTTTTCCAATTCCCGATTCTCCGGTAATTAAAAAGCAACACCCGTCATAAAAAACGGCTGTTGCTTGAATTAAAATAGTCTCCTGTCCCATATTTATACGAATAAATGGCGTTCTCGGCGGGATTCGAACCCACGGCCCCAGGATTAGGAATCCTGTGCTCTATCCTGCTGAGCTACGAGAACGTCTTTTTATTTCTTGTATCCGGATAAGAATTCACAAAACATCCGAAAAACAACAAATAAAATAGCAATAAAAATAAAAAAGAAAATAGCTTGAGAAATCAACCCGCTTAACATTAAGATTAAAGCGACTAATGTTAAAATAGCCAAAAATCCCATTAACACAACATAAATTAACCGAGCCTGCGGTTGTATTTTAGCAGCCAATGCATTGATTAAAATAGGTTTATCTAAATTTAAAAATTCCTTTAAATCTTCTTTTTTCATATTTTTCTCCTTTTAAGATTGTTTTTTACGCATTGTCGGGAAAGCAATAACATCCCGAATAGAGAGGTTAGAGGTTAAAATCATAACCAAACGATCCAAACCTACTCCTAGTCCCCCGGTAGGGGGCATACCGTGCTCCAAAGCCGTAACAAAATCTTCATCCATCATATCCGCCTCTTCGTCACCGGCTTCCCTCGCCTTCACTTGCTCTTCAAATCGTGCCCGTTGATCCAACGGATTCGTCAACTCAGAGTATGCATTACACATTTCCCATGTATTCATGAACGTCTCAAAACGCTCTACCAAACGAGGATTGTCCCGATGTTCTTTGGTCAACGGAGAAATAGACTTCGGATGATCAATCACGTGAACGGGCTGAACCAAATGCTCTTCACATTTTTCTTCGAAAACAGCTGCAAGACAATGTCCCCAATCCATCTGATCATCTATAGCTACACCCAAGTCTTTGGCAACCGTTCTGGCTTCCTCATCAGTCTGAATATCCATAAAATCAACGCCGGTGTATTCTTTGACCAGATCTGCCATCGATCGACGTGGATACGGTCCCTTCAAATGAATAATCTTACCGTCAATCTCTACATCCGTCGTTCCGTTAACCGCCAATGCCGCTGTTTCAAAAATTTGTTCGACCAACGTCATCATATCCGTATAATCATTATAGGTTCGATAAACCTCCATCATTGTGAATTCCGGATTATGACGTGTATCAATACCCTCGTTTCTAAAATTACGCCCGATCTCAAAAACACCGGCCATTCCGCCGACAATTAACCGTTTTAAATAAAGCTCCGGTGCAACTCGTAAAAACAAGTCCATATCCAATGCATTATGGTGTGTGATAAACGGCTTTGCTGTCGCTCCGCCCTTGATAACGTGAAGCAAAGGCGTCTCCACCTCCAATAAACCTTGTCCTAACAAAAGCTGTCGAATGGCGGTAATAATTTGACTGCGTTTAATCAACGTTTTTGTTGTCTCATCATTAACAATCATATCTAAATACCGTTGTCGATACTTCGTATCCGTATCCGTCAAACCATGAAACTTCTCCGGCAACGGCAACAGAGCCTTTGCCAGCAGAGTTATTTCTATCGTACTGACAGAAAGCTCTCCTCGTTTCGTCCGCTTAACCTTTCCTTCAATTCCAATGATATCCCCAATATCAATCAGGTCTAATAAATCCTTAACAGATTGAGGACTACTCTCCTTAGACGTATAAATCTGAATCTTTCCTGTTGAATCATAAATGTCCATAAACATACCGGAATTGCGAATAGCTTTAACCCTTCCAGCTACTTTAACAACGTCCTCTGTTTCCGTATCATTTGGTAAATCTTTATATGCTTTTGATAAGCTCTCAGAGGTTGCTGTCGGCCTATAAATATGGGGATATGCGTTAATACCCTTCTCTTCCAATGTCTTTAATTTAGCTACCCGAATTTGTCTTTGTTCATGTCCTGTGTTTGTATTTTCTGCCATATTCTTTCCTTTTTCCATCCATTAGACATCTTAATTAAATCAATCCTTGTTAGGTTATCCTTTTTTTGTCCATAAGTCAAACATTTTAGATGACAAATACAAAAAAATCCGTATACTTCCTAACATGAGAGAAAATATTTGTCCTTATTTTAATCGATGTGGCGGTTGTCTGTATCAAGACCTTCCGCAAGATGTTTATATTACCCGAAAAGAAAATTTTATTAAACGTTCGTTTTCGGATTACGGTCTGTCTCCGGATTTAGAGCCAATTCGTCTGATCCCTACTCACACCAGAAGACGTGCAACCTTTGCCTTTCAAAACGGTCACTTGGGATTTAATGCTCTCAAAGCACACCATATCGTTGATATAGACGATTGCCTTTTATTAACACCCCCGTTGATTTCAATCTTAAAACCCCTCAGGGATCTCATCAAAAAATGGGGAGGATCCGGAGATGTTTCGGTTCTGGACACCCCCTTTGGTATTGATATGCATCTCAAAACCACTCAAATAAAGCACCCCTCTTTGCAACAATTAGAGCTGTTAACAAATTTTGCTGCCAATGAAAACATCGCTCGTTTGATTCTCAACAAAGAACCTATTCTTGAAAAGACAAAGCTTCCCTTTCCGCCCGATTCCTTCTTACAACCCTCCCTCGAAGGAGAGAAAACCCTAATTGACTTGGTTTTAGAAAATATAACCACCGAAAAAAAAGCCGTTGATCTTTTTTGTGGTTGCGGAACATTCACAAAGCCACTTCTGCAAAAAGGTATCTTTACCATCGGATATGATTGTGACCCCCTTTCGGTTTCTTGCTTAGGACAAAATGGAATTGTCAGAGATTTGTTCAGAAATCCTTTGCTTCCGGACGAACTCTCTTCCTTTGATCTGGCACTTATCGATCCGCCGAGAGCCGGAGCAAAAGCTCAAACGGAACAATTGGCCGACAGTCATCTCAAAAAAATCATTATGATTTCATGTAATCCGCAAACTGCCGGACGTGATTCGAAAATTTTGATCGATTCGGGTTTTTCCTTAAAAAAATTAACCCCTGTTGACCAATTTACCTATTCAAATCACATCGAAATTGTCCTTGTTTTTGAAAAATAAACTAAAAAAATACCTCATTTAATCTCCATTTATTGAATTAAAATTTTAATTTTAATCCGATTAAAAATCATCTTAATATAAACAAAAAACAAAATATTTCTATAAAAATTTGAATATAATTTAAATATTTGCCTTCTCGACTTTAGAATGCTTACATACGATTTTATTTGACAAAACATATTGGCATATGTAATACTACTACTGATAGTTAGCTGAAGAGGATGTAAAAATGGCACAAAGAACAAAAACAGGAACCATCAGAGGGCGTTTATCGGACGGCGCTCCTAATCCGATTGACATTCACGTCGGCACTCGTGTCAGAATGCGAAGGACGATGTTGGGTTTGAGTCAAGAAAAATTAGCCGATGAATTGGGTGTCACTTTTCAACAGGTTCAGAAATATGAAAAAGGTCTTAATCGGATTGGAGCCAGTCGTTTGTGGGATTTCTCACAAGTTTTGGGTGTCCCTGTTGATTTCTTTTATCAAAATTTAGATGAAACCTCTCAAAACAGCAGTCCCAGAAAAATTACGGGGGGTCTCGGCTTTTTGGAAGAGGAAACCTCTCAAACCGATTCTGAACTTCTCATGCGAAAAGATGTTTTAGAACTGATGCGATATTATTCAAAAATTAAAGATCCCAAAGTAGCAAAAACCGTTTTAGATCTGGTTAAAACACTGACTGCCTCACAAGGCTCCTCACAAGAAGAGAAAGTACACTCATAAGTAAAGGCAATCCGTCCCCTTTGAATAAAAATGAATCTCTTCAGAAAAATCTATTCTGACATAAGATCCTAATCATCCTTTTTAGGTCTCCATTCTCTTTTTTGTCATGTCCCATAAAAAAATGTATTATGAGACATTTTCTTGACTTCAATAACCACAGAGAACATATATCGATGATTATTTATCGATCATATCTTCGGATATCTCTCAAAGATAAGAGAAGAAACTGACATGTCACGTCTGTTCTATAAACCCATCATTAAGCGAATTTCTTCGGATAACCGGTCAATTGTCCAAGGAGGATCAAAAACAAGTTCCACCGTCACTTTTCCCGTCCCTGGAACAGAAGAGACAGCATGGGCAACCATGGAGGGCATATCACCCGCGATCGGGCATGTCGGTGATGTCAGTGTCATAACTATCTTGACATTCCCCTTTGGATCTTGATCAATATTATAAATCAGTCCCAATTCATAAATATCCAACATAAGTTCCGGATCTTGAACGGCTTTTAATGCTAAAATCAATTCATCTCGAGTAGCCAAAGGCGTTCCTTCCGGCAATTCTTCCCCGACCGTTGCAACCAACGGGACGGCTAATCCCTCCCCCTCAAAAGGCAGAGCGAAATCCGCCGTATCTATATTTTTGAGACTATTTTCTTGAATTGATTGATGTTCTTGTTCCGTCATCTGTTCTTCCTAAAAAAATGAAATTGCTTTTTTGAGTGCAAAAATAAATTTTTCAATATCTTCTTCATCATTATAAACACCCAAAGAGACTCTCAATGAGACCTCCTTATGATAACACTGATGTATGGGCATTGCACAATGATGTCCGACACGTGCACAAATATGTTGTTTTGCGAGAATAAAGGCGATATCTCCCGCATGAATATTTTTAATATTAAATGAAACAATTCCCGTCTTTAGGAGCGGATCTCCAAGAAACTCAACGCCGTCTATCTCAGACAAACGCTTTATTAAAAAATCCGTCAGTCGCATTTCTTCTTGATGGATAACAGACATACCGATTTTTTGTAAATACGTCAATGCGGATGCCAAACCCAACGCCTCGGCAATCGGCGGAGTTCCGGCTTCAAATCGAGCCGGAATATCCGCAAATGTCGTATGATCTATAAATACCTCCCGAATCATATCCCCCCCGAATTGATAAGGAGAAAGTCTAGATAACGCTTCTTTTTTTCCGTATAAAACACCAATTCCGGTTGGTCCGTATAATTTATGACCCGAAAAAGCCAAAAAATCGCAATCTAACTCTGTCACATCGGTTGGAAGATGTGCAACGCTTTGCGCTCCATCCACAAGAACCATGGCTCCTTTTTGATGGGCTTTTTTAATGATCTCTTTTATCGGTTGAACCGTTCCCAAAACATTCGTCAAATGAGCCATAGCCACCACTTTTGTTCGATTAGTCAACAACTGATCAAAGGCCTCCAAATCAAGAGCTCCGCTTTCAAGAACGGGAGCCACTTTAAAAACGGCTCTCCTTTTCAAACACGCTTGTTGAAAAGGAACAAAAACGGCATGATGATCAGGAGCGGAAACAATCACTTCATCTTGAGGTTGAAGCGTTTCCGCAAATGAAGAGGCCACCAAATTAACGCTTTCTGTCGTACTTTTGGTAAAGATAATATCGGATGGATCAGCATGAATAAATTGAGCCACCTGATGACGTGCACATTCATAAGCCTCGGTTGCCTGATTGGCAATTTCACAATTTCCGCGATGAACATTTGAATAAAACGTTCGATAGAAAGAATCCATTGTTTCTAACACAACCGCCGGCTTTTGAGCCGAGGCACCCGTATCTAAATAAACCAAATCCGGATGTGTTTGAAATATCGGAAAATCTTGTTTAAACATATTCGGCCATCCATTCATCTATCACTGTTTGTATTTCATTCGGCATTAAATCGGTCAAAAAGGCTTTCAACAAAATTTGTGTTGCATGTTTTTTGTCAATTCCTCGAGATTGAAGATAAAATAAGGCATTTTCATCAAGCGGTCCGACAGCCGACCCATGAGAACACTGAACATCATCGGCATAAATTTCTAATTCGGGAATAGCTGAAACAGAAGCCTCATCCGATAACAAAACGGCACGATGATTTTGAGTTCCGACACATTTTTGAGAATTTGACGGAATACGAATGGTTCCGACAAAATTCATGGAGGATTGATCGAGTAAAATTCCTCTCACGATTTGTTCCGAAGAGGTTTGTTTTTCATCGTGTATCACTTCAAAAGAAAGGTTCTTTCGTGTCTTTTGATGAGATAAATAAACACAATTCAATGAACAGCGGGCCCCTTCTTTTTGTAATTGTACTTTTATATTCAAAGAACCGATTAAGTGCAAACAATAAATTTGAATCGTTTCGTCTTGATCGACCGAAAAAGAGAGTTCTCCCCCTGTTAAATCAAGAGGGGAAAGTACGTTGTTTTTCCGAATAAATCCAATATTACCTGTAATCTTCATATCCTTTTTCTTCCAGATAAAGAGCTAATGACATATCCCCTGACCGAACAATTCGCCCATCAACCATAATATGAACAACATCCGGACGAATGTAATTTAATAATCGTTGATAATGTGTAATCATCAAAAAAGAGCGATGTGGTTCTCGCATAACATTGATTCCATCGGAAACAACTTTAAGTGCATCAATATCCAGCCCCGAATCCATTTCATCCAAAATACAAAAATCCGGTTCTAAAAAAGCCATCTGAAACGTTTCTATTTTCTTTTTTTCACCACCGGAGAAACCGACATTAACGGAGCGCTTTAACATTTCATCCGTAATTCCGAGTGCAGTAGCTCTTGTTTTGAGGCGCTTCATAAATTGGACGGCATCCAACTCCTTTTCACCCAAAAATTTGCGTTTGGTGTTTAAGGCTGTTTTCAAGAATAATGCCGTTCCGACCCCCGGCAGTTCTGTCGGATATTGAAACGCCAAAAAAACACCCGAATTGGCTCTTTCATCCGGAGACAGAGAGAGTAAATCTTTTCCTTTAAACAGAATAGAGCCCTCATAAACAGTGTAAGCCGGATGACCGGCAATAATATTGGAAAGCGTACTCTTTCCGGATCCGTTCGGGCCCATAATAGCGTGAACTTCACCCTTTTCTATCGTTAAATTTAAACCCTTGATAATTTCTTTTTCTCCGATTCCGGCGTGTAAATTTTTTATTTCCAAAAATGCCATATTATTCTCCCAACCGATTTTGAATCTTTTTTAATTTTTGCGGAATTCTTGCCCGAACGGCGTCCTTGATTTGATAAATGTGTTGCAACTGCTCTATCATGATCAAAACATCCGCCGTTTCATCAACAATGGCTTCCATATTTTGTTGATGGCGGTTAATATTTTTTAAAATCTCCTTTTGAAGTTCACTCATTTCCTCTAAGACCATCAATAATTGAGCTTGATTTCCCCATGTTTTGATTGCCTTTTGAATAATTTTTTGTTCTTCATCCGTCAAATTCATCCGACACTTCCCTCCAACTGAACACCAATTAACCGCTGAGCTTCCACGGCAAATTCCAACGGTAGTTTTTGCATCACATCCCGACAAAATCCGTTAACGATCAGACTCACTGCCTGCTCACCGGTTAAACCTCGAGATTGTGCATAGAACAACTGATCTTCCGATATTTTTGAAGTCGTTGCCTCATGTTCAATCACTCCTGTTGTATTTTGGCACTCCAATACAGGAATTGTATGAGCCCCGCATTGATCTCCGATCAATAAGCTGTCACACTTAGACACATTTTTAGCCTGAGTGGCAGATCGCCCTATTTTAACCAATCCACGATAGGTATTATTTGAAAATCCCGCAGAAATTCCTTTTGAAACAATAGTCGAAGACGTATTCTTCCCTAAATGAATCATTTTGGTCCCCGTATCTGCCCACTGATGATTATTGGTTAAAGCAACCGAGTAAAATTCACCAACCGAATAATCTCCCTTTAAGATACAGCTGGGATATTTCCACGTAATGGCCGATCCTGTTTCAACCTGTGTCCAAGACAATTTTGCATGATCATGACAAATCCCTCGTTTTGTGACGAAATTATAAATACCGCCCTTCCCGTTTTGATCTCCCGGATACCAATTTTGAACGGTTGAATATTTGACCTCTGCCCGATCATGAACAATAATTTCAACAATAGCCGCATGCAGTTGATTTTCATCTCGTTGAGGTGCCGTACATCCTTCTAAATAGCTGACATAAGAATCATCTTCGGCGATAATCAAAGTTCGCTCAAACTGACCGGCATTTTTGGCGTTGATTCGAAAATAACTCGATAACTCCATAGGGCACCGACATCCTTTCGGAATGAACACAAATGATCCATCCGAAAAAACGGCACTGTTCAAAGCGGCAAAAAAGTTATCCGTATACGGGACAACCGACCCCAAATAGCGACGAACCAATTCCGGATAATCTCGAACGGCTTCGGAAATGGAACAAAACAAAATCCCCTTTTCTTTCAAATGAGCTTTATACGTCGTTGCAATCGAAACGCTGTCAAAAATGGCATCAACGGCAACAACACCGGACAAAACCTTCTGTTCATTTAAAGGGATTCCTAATTTTTCATATGTTCTCAATAACTCTGGATCCACCTCATCCAAAGACTTTGGTGTCTCTTTTGTTTTGGGGGCAGCATAATAATAAAGTGACTGATAATCAATCGGGTCATATTGGAGCTTTCCCCAGTGAGGCTCCTTCTGAGTTAGCCAATACCGATACGCTTTTAAGCGAAATTCTAAAAGCCAATCCGGTTCTTTTTTTTTGGCAGAAATAAAACGAATGATGTCTTCGGACAATCCTCGAGGGGCCATTTCTGAATCAATTTTGGTCTCAAACCCGTATTGATAAGGTTCCGAAACAATATCTGTAATTTTTGTTTTTTGTTCTTCCATTTTTTTCCCTTTAAAATTGCCCTTTAAAATGACGCATTTTTGAAAAAAAGTCAAGAGAAAGCATTTTTTTGCTTGTTTTCAAGAAAAAAAATCGGTAATGTAATCGTATTGATTTTAGTTCACAGGAGTTTAAATGACTGAAAATATAGATTGTCTTCCCGTTATTCAGGGGTTCTTTTTTGTCACGACACTGGCTCTTTTGCTTTTTTCTTTTTTCCTTATGAAAAAAATCGGAGATATGAGGAAAAAAATATCATCCATGATTGAGACAATTGCCGAAAAAAATAAGGCATTGGAAGAAAAAAAATCCTCTCCCAAAAGTTTGTTAAGACCTTTTGATTCGGAAACGTCTAAAAGCATCATTATTTCAATTGATATTTCCGGAAAAATCACATATGTCAATGAAAATGCGGAAGAAATATTTGGATATACAAAAGATGAGATGATTGGTCATGATGTTTTTGGAACGATTTTCCCGATTCCGACCAAAAAAGATTCTCTACAAGCGAATATTATTTCCAGAATTTTTACCAATCCGAAACTTTATGTTGAGCATGAAACGGAAAACATTAAAAAGAACGGAGAACGTTTTTGGATCTCATGGACCAATCGCGTTATTTACGATGATAAGGGATCACCTCTTGAGGTTCGATCAGTTGGATTTGATATTACGAAGCGGAAAAAATTGGAAGAAGAATTGCGTGCAATTTCTAACATTGATCCCGTTACGGGTGTTTTAAACAGACAAGCCTTCTTGGAAGGCGGTGCTCGTGAATTAAAAAGATCCAACCGCTACAATCGGCAATTATCGATTCTGATCATGAAGCTCAACTATTATCACGATACAGCCGTTTCCGAGAATCAAACCTTTAGTGATACCATTTTGAAAGAAACGGTTCAAGTTTGTCGCAGTTCGGTTCGTGATTCGGATTTACTCGGACGCATCGGAGATATTGAATTCGGAATTGTCTTGCCGGAGACACCTTCTGAAAATGCGGTTTTCTTGGCAGAGCGATTGAAACAAAAGATTCAGGAGAAAAATCTCAAAGATGCATCCGGTTATTTTGTGACGGCAACATTTGGGGTGGCCGGAAAAGAAAGTAAAGATGATACGATTGATTCTCTTTTGCTACGCGCCTTTAATGCCTTAAAACAAGCTGATCAAAATGCAAAAGCGCATGTTGTTCGAAAAAAGAAAGGACCAGCTCATGAATGAAATCATTCTTTCAAATGACAAGATAAAAATGGGAATTGTTCCGGAATTGGGAGCGTCTGTTTCATTTTTAACCTATAATCAAGGCGGAACGGATAAAAATATTTTGCGTCCTTTAGAGAAAACCGCCAAAGGATATGATTCAAATAACGCTTCTTTATTTTTGATGCTTCCCTTTTGCGGACGTATTCGAGGAGGCAGTTTTGTTTATTGGGGAATTACCCGAAAAATGCAAAAAAATCAATCAGGCATTGCCGATCCGATTCACGGAGACGGATGGAAATCCGTTTGGACACCGATTGTTCAAGAAAAAAACCGCATTGTTCTTCAAATGTCTCATAATAAAGACAAAGGGTTCCCATTTTCTTATGAGGCCGAAGTGGATTATACCCTGCTTTCAAATGAGCTATCCATCAAAATAACGGTCAAAAACACCAATGCTTTACCAATGCCTTGTGGCTTGGGAATTCACCCGTTTTTTGTGAAAACAAAAGACGTGACGCTCACGTTTGACACCCAAATGGTATGGACAAATGAAGCAGATCCTATTTTTGACAAGCCCTATATAACACCGGAAGCATGGGATTTTTCGGACGGGAAACCCCTTAAAAATGCGATATTTGATACATGTTTTGACGGATTTAAAGGGAAAGCAAAAATTATTTATCCATCAACAGGCCTTTCAATTGAAATGACAGCCGATGAGCAATATGGTCATGTTGTGCTATATTCTCCGAGAGGTAAAAATTTCTTTTGTTTGGAACCAACGACAAATGCCAGTAATGCCTTTAATTTAGCAGCCTCCGGCGTTATCGGAACGGGAATGAAGAGTATCGGTCCCAATCAAACAATGACAGGATCGGTCACCCTTAAAATAGAAGGATAAATATAAAAAAGATAAAGAAATATAGAAGGGACGATTATGAAAATACCTTTAACAAAAATTGTCGCCACATTAGGTCCGGCGACTTCCGGAAAGAAAAAAATAAAAGGTTTGGCACAAGCCGGTGTCAATGTTTTTCGATTAAATTTTAGTCACGGAACGCATGACACGCATGCCGCCAACTATGGATTTATTCGAGAAGTTTCAAAAGAAATGAACACTCATTTCAGCGTGTTAGCGGATATGCAAGGTCCCAAACTTCGTGTTGGCGACTTCAAAGAGGGGCAAGTTATTTTAAAAATCGGTCAAAAATTTCGATTGGATATGGATCCGACTCTAGGGAACGAGTCTCGTGTTTCTTTGATGCATCCGGAAATTTTTGCCGTTCTGAAAAAAGATATGATGCTTCTGTTAAATGACGGTCAAATCCAGCTCTGCGTCAATGATTTTGGAGAAGACTATGTTGACACGACGGTTGTTGTCGGCGGTATTCTTTCAAATCATAAAGGAGTTAATGTTCCGGATGTTGTTTTACCCATATCAGCTTTGACAGAAAAGGACAAAAATGATCTGGAGTTTGCGCTTGATATGGGGGCAGATTGGATTTGTCTTTCCTTCGTTCAAAAGCCGGCAGATGTCGAATTAGCTCGAGATCTTATCAAAGGGCGGGCGGGAATTATTGTTAAAATAGAAAAACCGGCAGCCTTAAAAGAATTAGATCAAATTATTCAATTAACAGACGGAGTCATGGTTGCCAGAGGAGATTTGGGTGTGGAATGTCCGATTGAATCGGTCCCCGGCATTCAAAGAGAAATTGTTGAAAAATGTCGTGCCGCCGGAAAGCCGGTTATTGTAGCAACACAAATGTTAGAAAGCATGATCAATGCCCCTGTTCCGACACGGGCTGAGGTTTCCGATGTTGCCGTTGCCGTTTTTGAAGGGGCGGATGCCGTTATGTTATCAGCGGAAACAGCCATGGGGAATTACCCGATACAGGCAGTTGACATGATGAAACGCATTATTATGACGGCCCAACAAGACTCATCCTACAGACGAGCAATGGATGCTTCCAGTATGCCTCCTGACAACACAATTGCAAGTGCGATCACATCAGCCATGAAACAAATGGCCAAGGTTTTGAATAATCCGACCTGCATTGTCACCTACTCGGTTTCCGGGAAAACAACTCAACGGGCTTCTCGGGAACGAGTCATGATCCCCATTTTAAATTTGACGATTGATGAGCGGGTAGCTGATAAACTAGCACTGGTATGGGGTGTTCGTTCCATTGTCACACATCAGCTAAAAGATATGACAGAAGTGACACCCTTAGCCGTTGAAAAAGCGCAAGAAATGGGTTTTGCCAAAAAGGGAGATGAATTGATCATTACCGCCGGAATTCCCTTTGCGCGTCAGGGTTCCACGAATGTTTTGCACGTTGCCACGGTTTAAAAAAAGCGGATCCGCTTAAAAAAATGAGCAAACGGTTATCGCAACAGATAACCGTTTGTTTGTTTCTGCAATCAATTTTGGGATCAATAAGAAATATTTTTTTATGCCTCATTATTTTCTTGCTTCATCAGAAATAATTTGTTAGGATGACAAAAACAAAAAGGGATCCAAAATGAGGCACTTTACAAAAGATTTAATTGATTTATTTGACGCTTCATTCACTCTCTTTGGCCCCAAAAAATACACTCATTTACCACCCTTTTCTCTAAAAAGGGTTTTTTGTTATAAAAATAGAGGAGATAAAAAATGACAAAATACATCTTTATTTTAGGAGGCGTTGTTTCTTCTTTAGGGAAAGGGATTGCTTCGGCATCAATCGGTTGTTTGTTAAAGGCGCGTGGATATTCCGTTCGGATGAGAAAGATGGATCCTTATTTAAATGTGGATCCGGGGACTATGTCGCCCTATCAACATGGAGAAGTTTTTGTGACAGATGACGGGGCTGAAACGGATTTGGATCTGGGACATTATGAGCGTTTTGCCGATGTAAATTGTCATAAGACGGATAGCATTTCGGGTGGGCGCATTTACTATAACGTCATTCAAAAAGAAAGACGAGGCGACTATTTGGGGGCGACCGTTCAAGCTATTCCGCATGTGACAAACGAGATTAAGGATTTTATTAAATCCGATCTAAAGGGAGAAGATTTTGTCTTATACGAAGTTGGCGGAACGGTCGGTGATATTGAAGGCACGCTCATGTTGGAAGCGATTCGACAATTTTCAAATGATGTCGGAAGAGATAATGTTCTATGTATTTTTTTAACGCTTCTTCCCTATATTGATACGGCGGGAGAATTAAAAACGAAACCGACACAACACGCCGTTAAAACACTTTTAGAAGCCGGCATTCAAGCAGATATCTTATTATGTCGAAGCAAAGTCATGTTGGGATCTGATGAGCGCCGAAAATTAGCTCTATTTTGCAATGTAGCTCCGGAAGATGTTGTTGTGGCATTAGATGTGGACAATATCTATAAAATTCCTCTCACCTATCACGAACAGGGACTAGATGTTCAAGTTTTAAAACATTTTAATTTATTGGAACAATCACCGGAACCTGATTTAGAAAAATGGAAAGAAATCGTCAGTATTATCTCCAATTATGAAAAAGAAGTAAAAATTGCCGTTGTGGGTAAATATTGCAGTCTTTTGGAGGCCTACAAATCACTCAATGAAGCTCTGGTTCACGCCGGAATTGCCAACAAATCGAAAGTAAAAATAAATTGGTTGGAAGCCGAACAACTAGAGGAAATGACATCTGAACAAATTCAAGAGAGGCTCAAGCCATATGATGGAATTTTAATACCGGGGGGCTTTGGTGTTCGAGGGATACAAGGGAAAATCAACGCCATTCAATATGCAAGAGAGAATAATGTTCCTTTTTTCGGTATCTGTCTCGGCATGCAAATGGCGGTTATTGAGAGCTGTCGACACTTATTGGGAATTGATGATGCCGGCTCTGCCGAGTTTGGTACGAAATGTACACCCGTTATTTCCAAAATGAAAGTATGGGAAAAAGACGGCATACAACATATTCGACCGGACAACGGAGATTTAGGAGGGACCATGCGTTTGGGATCCTATCCGTGTCTTTTAAAATCGGGAAGTTTAGCAGAACGCATTTACGGAACCACAGAGATCAAAGAACGTCATCGTCATCGTTATGAAATGGATATTTCATATGAAAAGCAATTAGCCGAAAAAGGGATGATCATTTCGGGTAAATCACCGGATGGATTACTTCCGGAAATTGTAGAAATTCCAAATCATCCGTTTTTTATCGGCGTTCAATTCCATCCGGAATTTACTTCCAGACCGGGGAACCCCAATCCGATTTTTAAAGCTTTTATTGAAGCCAGCCTCAAAAAAGAATAATCTTTTGGCAGGTATATGTTATGAGATCTTATAGATCAAAATCAAGTGGCAAATATCATTCGAAAAAAAATGAGAGTGCACTTGTTTCTGAGAATGCGTAAATTCTTGTAGCAAGGAAATCGCTCGGATCAGCCACTTTATAAAAGGAATCTCAAAAAACGCTTTAAAATGCAGAGTGATTTTTATGCGAAGACAGACCGAAACCTCCTTAAAAATGAAAAGGAGAGTTTATGGGAGAAATAGATCGAAACCTCCTTGAAAATGAAAAGGAGAGTTTATGGGAGAAATCGACCGGTTAATAAATCATTTTAGGCTTAACATCTAAATCAACAGCGGGCTTTAAAGACTTTTCATGTTCTTCAATTTTCAAGAAAAGATCAACCTGTTTTTGTGTTTTTTCAGGTTGCCCCGTCACAATAATAGACTGACGATCGGGATAATTCGGCTCTATCCGATGTGATTTTCGATCAAAGATAATAAAATTTTGAATTTTTTGATCGGATGAAACGCCCTGAGCCTGCCGAACAAAAGCCAGATCGGACACACGAGTCATTGTAATTTGAGAAGCAAACCCGCTTTTTAAAAGCTGTGTCATTTCACTATTCGGATCCAACTTATCAGTATGGAGTACCCTCAAACACCCCTTCTGAAGAAGAAAAGATCTCACCTGAGCGATCATTTTAGGATCATTCCAAAAACTGGAATCGAACTTACGACAAAAGATAAGAACTTCTTTTTGGGCATTAGCAAAAAACTTCTGATTACTTCTCTGTCCACAGAGGATTGAAGTATTTTTTTCATTTAAAGACATGTGATACTCCTTCCCTTCTCCTATCGGGAGGATAGCATAAAAAAAAGAAAAAGTAAAGTTTTTTCTAAGGAAGGAGTTGTTTAAGAAGAAGATTATCCTTTCTGAAATAATATACCACTCAATAACGATCAAGCGGAGTTAAAATCGGTTTACATGAGGAATAAAGATATTAAAAAATCCATACTAATACACTGAATATCCTTTTTTCCAAGGAAGCACAAACGGAATGGTTGAAAAATATTTTCTCCGAGGAAATAGAAAGAAAAGCCGTAGTATAAATACGGCTTCTCTAAATATCTAACAGTCAAACACTTAACAAATGTTAGAACAATATATCCTTCCGAATAAAGAATATAAATCCGAATACAAAGTCTCCGTTAACGGCCCTTACCCAAAAATGAAGACAATTTTTTCAAGACAGAAGGACGGGGAGAAGCAGAAGTGGAAGGAGCATCTCTCAAAGCTGATAATAATCCTTTCCCTCGGGCAGCATTTTTCTCCCGAGATAACTTCATTGCATCTGACAAAACTTCTCGAACCTCCGAATGAACGGCATAATCCAAAGCTGTTTTACCTTTACCATCCTTGATAGTCACATCTGCTCCTGCTTCTATAAGGAATTTCATCTTTCGGACAAGTTGATCAACTTTATTTTTATCCGAACCTACATATCGAATCGAAGCCAATTGATGAAGGACTGTCTTGCCTTGTTGATCTGTTTCATTCACAGAAGCGTTGTGATCGATCAACATTTTGATGGGTCTTTCCGTTGACGCAAAGTAGGAAACATACATCAATGGTGTTGCTCCGGCTTCATCTTTCACATCTACTTTTGCTCCATGCTTACATAATTCTTCAAGTGCTGTCTCCCTAACGCAATCATACACCTGGAAATTCCTCGACACTTCTAATAACGGGGTCATTCCATTCATATCCTTAACATCAGCTTGCGCACCGTTTTCAAGAGCTTTTTCCAAAGCATGGAGACTGGCATGAGGAACCATGGCCTTCAATGCTGTCTCACCCTTAGCATCCGGTATATTTAAACTCGCTCCAGCATTAATCAATTCATCAACAATAGCATCGGAAGAAGCAACCCACCCTTTTCTTGAAATAATATGAAGAGGTGTTTCTTTTTCCACATCTGTTTGTGCATCAACATTAGCTCCTTTTTCAATCAAAGCAGAAACCATTTCATTCTGTTGATAAGCACTTGCCCAATGCAAAAGGGTCCAACCGTTTTGATCCTTTTTATTGACATCAAAATCATCGGATAAAGTATCACGAAATTTCTCTACATCTCCGTATAATAATATTTCTTTTAATTTTCCATACTGATCAACAGGCGTTTTCATTTTTATCTCCTTTCAGACAGGCCTACCATATTTTCATTTTAACTTTAATCATTCTTTTTGTCAATACAGATTATCTCTCATTATATTAAATTGAAAAAGGAGAAAAATAGAAATATTTCAAAAGATCTCTTGACATTCTTTCAAAAATCATATAGAACCCATAGAAAAGGCCGCTGTGGCTCAGTGGTAGAGCACTCCCTTGGTAAGGGAGGGGTCGTGAGTCCGATTCTCACCAGCGGCACCATTTGTCAATTTCAGGCGTTTTTAGCAGTTTGTCGAATTGTTTAGTTATTGAAAAACAAAGATTTTTTTCATCAGTTTTGCAGTCCGATAAGATTAAATTCAAAATATCTCTTTTTTGCGAAATAATCGGACTTTTTAAGAATTTTCCAACATTTGCAGCCACTTCAACGATATTTGCCAAGATTTCATCTGTTTCGGTATCAATCTCAAGATATCTATCCATATCTTTTTGAAGTTTTTCTTTTTCCAATTCAATTTCGGTTTTCAGTTCATTATACATTTTTTCATCACACTTGCCTTGAATATAGCCACGGAACAAGGTTTTGAGCTGTTCATCTAATTGATTTATCTTGATAGTAATATCACGTTTGAGAGTCGCTGTATTTACTCTTTCTTCTTTAAGCTGCTTTTTGACTTCGGCTTTAATATTTTTT
>CASECF010000047.1 GCA_949286245.1 uncultured Alphaproteobacteria bacterium | reverse complement strand
TTGCAATTCCACGTTGTATGTGCTAATCTTTCTATGTCAGTTTTCATTACTGTCCTCCAAATAGGTTGTTTTGCGTCCTGGCAGACTGCAAAACTCTAACCTATTTGGAGCGTTTTGTCATCCTCACCGCTATAAGCTTTTCTGAACCACGCGTCTAACGCGTGGTTTTCAGAATACAAAAAGAAGGGATTAAAAATCCCTTCATCTTTTTAGGGGTTCATCCCTTATATAAAAAAGAAAACCTTGCTTCACTTTTTGATAACACTAGTGAGAGACCCCTATCTTTTCTATGTTGTTTTCCAAAGCTTGGCAGACCTGACTTAACAATTGATCCAGACGTTCTTCTTGATTAAGTTCAATCTGCTTTTCGGACAAAAGCGAAGAAGCTTTTTGAACAATCATTTGTGTCAATTCGTTTTGAATTTGCTGTTTCCCGTTTTTTTCAACAAGATCCAATCGTTCTTGGACATCTTGTCTTTTATTCCGTATTTGCTCACGAAGACGCTCTTCTGCCTCCATCTGCATCGAAACGACCTCTTTCTCGGTATTTTGGATTAACTGATCTCGTTCTTGAGCAACATTTTGAGTTCGCTTTTCATATTCGCTCAAAAGAGCTTCTGCTTTTTCTCGAAGTGCCTTGGCCTCATTGATTCTTGCTTCAATTTCGGAGGCTCTCTTTTGACCCCAAGTCCCCAAGATTCGTCCGAGAGGTTTTAAAGAAAGAAGGGCAACAATACAAAAAGCAACCGCCATCCAAAATTCAGGGCCCTTAATTGCATCCAAAATAACACTCGTATTCATTGGTTCTCTCTTTCTTTACTTTTTGCAACCGGACAAAGAACAAATTCGATCCGTCAACTGCTCAGCCACTCGATCCGCCAATGCCTGAGATTGTTTTTTGATTTTAACTTTTTCGTCTTTTATTTTTTGTTCCGTTTCCAAAATCCGATCTCGAAGAACAGCATTATTTTCTGCCTCAATATGAGCAGATAACTTTTGAATATCTTGATAAGTCGCATTGATCATCTCTGCCTTTGTTTGTTCGGCAGCAAACATAATCGACTTATATTCCTTCATCAGAGCATCTGCCCGTTCATTTATTTTTTCGGCAGCAGATAAATCCTTCTCAATCTGTTTCTCACGATTGACAAATATTTCATTCAAAGACGGAAATATAAAATACGCAACAACCAAATACAGAATACCGAAACTGATCAGCATCCAAAAAGCTTGGCTCAAATAATAAACAAGCTCAAACTGAGGCATATGCAACGTCCTCTTTAAGCGTACAACAACACAATGGCCAAACCTAAAGCGTATAATGCGATAGCTTCCGTAATAGCGGCACCGGCCCATGCAAAAACGCTCACGTCATTTTTAACATTAGGATTACGACTAATACACGAAATAACCGTTGTAAATACGGATGCAACTGCCTTTCCGACACTGAACATAACAATACTAATTATACCGATTGACAAGTATTTGCACGCTTCAGCAATATATTGAACTGATTCTAACTCCATTTTTTTTCTCCTTTTTTAATGTAAGTGAACTGCTTCCCCTAAATAAATACTGGTTAGGATCGTATAAATATACGCTTGCAAGAACGCAATTCCCAATTCAAACACAATCAAAATTCCCACAAAAACAAGTGGAAGAGCACCGGCCAGTCCCAGTGAAAACACAAAACTCGCAATGATTTTCAGCAAAATATGTCCCACGACCATATTCATAACCAATCGAACGGTTAAACTGAAGGGTTTTGCCAAAAATGATATAAACTCTATAGGTATCATAATCGGAGCTAACAAAACGGGGACACCGGATGGTAAAAATGTCCGGAACCATTTTAAACCATGATGATAAATACCGACACACATTGAAACAATCAACCCTAATACGGCAAAAGCCCCGACAGGAGCCAACTGACTGGTAAAAGTAAAACTATAAGGGAATAATCCTAAAAAATTTCCCATAAATACCATCAAAAAAACACTAAAAATAAAGGGCAAATAAGCTTCATATCCCTTTCCGATAGCATCTTTTGCCGTCATTCGAATCAATCCGAAAAAAACCTCTGCGACTGATTGACCGGTAGAAGGAATCAACTGTTGGCGTCTCACAAGAAATAACAAAATGCAACATCCTAAAAGTGCGGATAAAACCATAAACAAGGATGAGTTCGTAAAAGATAGATTATACCCGTTAAAATAAAGCGGAAATAGAGATTTTACCTCAAACTGATGCAATGGGTTCATAGAAATACCCTACCTTTTTTTCTGTAATCGTATCGCCTGTCGAATAACGGTCCAAAGACCGGCAACTCCCCCCAAAAGTGTCAATCCGGCCGTCAAAATAGGCGAGGTATTAAAAACACGTTGAAAGAAAATGCCTAAAGAGATCCCTATTAGAACACAACCGACCAAATCTGTCAACAAATTTATCACAATGCTATATCCATTTTGAACCGAACCAGGCATTTGAGCATGTTTCTGTTCTTCTCGCATCTGCCGTATTTCTGAAGCCAGTTCCTCTGTCTTTTTTGTCATTTATCCCCCAGCTCTGTTTTTAATCTATCTAAAATCACTTTTTTATCAGATCCAACCATTAAAACAGGATTTTTTCCGGATTGAACCAAAACAAGCGAGGGCATGCCTCTAACATTGTACAAACGAGCCAAATTATCTCTTTGAGACGTAATTGCCTTATTCAGTTTTTGATCTGCTAAACATTGATTGATTTTTTGATCCGTCATGCCCAACAATTTTGCATACCCTGTTATAAGATCTCGCGGATTGTGGGCATTCATCCACACAGTCTGATTTTGGAACATAGTATCCATAAACTTCTCATATTGATCCACGGGAAGGCACCGAGACAACATCGCTCCCGTCATGGATCTCGGATCAAACGGCATATCAACCAAAACAAGTCTCGCTTTATCTTTATCCACAAACTCCGACAAAAGAACCGGTGTAATTTCCTCATGAAATACCGAACAATGCGGACAAGATAGGGAGGAAAACAGATAAAGTGTCGTTCCGGCACTCGCATTTCCATATTGCCGTAAATCAGTAGATTGCAATGATGGATCTAAAACAGGATTAGCCCAAACAGCACAGGAAAAAAAAGCAGCAGCCACACCCAGAATAATTCTTTTTAACATTTCTTTCTCTTTTATCTTCTATCATTTAAGAAATAAAGCAACAAACGGAACATATTAATAAAGTCAAGATACAAAGCCATAGCTCCGATAATGGCTTTTGACTCCACTTCAGCCGATCCGTCATTTTCATTATAAATTTCTTTTAACTTTTGAGTGTCATAAGCCGTTAAACCAATAAAAATCAATAACGCTAAAATATTAATACCAAACATGAATGCGCTGGATTGAACAAAAATATTGATAATGGAAGCAACGATAACACCGATCAATCCCATAAATAAAAAAGAGCCCATTCCAGTCAAGGATTTTTGAGTTGTATAGCCATATAAACTCAATCCTCCGAACGCCGCCGCCGTCACAACAAAAGCTTGAGCAATACTTTCCGTAGAATATAAAAATAAAATATTCGATAAAGAGACCCCCATGGTTGCCGAAAATAACCAAAAGTACAATTGCGATTTTTTTGCATCCAATCGGCCGGCTGCAGAATTAATCATAAAAATAAACAAAAGCGGTGAAAAAACAGCAACCCAACCTAAAAGAGTCCAACTCAAATACCCGTCTGCAGATAAATTATAAAACCAGCCGACCATCGGTTGTTTTGTACACAGATATGCAATTAAACCCGAAAGCGCCAATCCGCCGGCCATATAATTATAAACCTTCATAAAATAAGACCGAATTCCGGTGGAGTTTCTTTCTATTAACGTCACAGAATTTGTTTTATTATTTTCCATTTTTTTCTCCTTTATCATTCGTTTTTTATATAAACAATTTTTATCAAAAACTCAAGAAAAATTTTATGAATCTATTTGGAAAAAAAATGTTTTTTTCAAAAAAATATACTTTTAAACATGACAAAATACTAATAAAAAAGGAGGGACGAGCCCTCCTGCTTTTTAAAACGGAAAAGATTATGCCGACTTACGAGTTCTCATCAAAAGAGCCTCTTCGTAGTCATCTAAATTAACAATCTCATAAGCTGTCTTATCCGCCATTAAACGACGCAACAATTCATTTGTATGAGCATGACCGGATTTCACACCGGAAAAATGACCAATAATCGGCATTCCTAATTGATACAGATCTCCAATCGCATCTAATGTCTTATGAACAACAAATTCATTTTCACTTCTGAGACCTTCCTTGTTCAGAACCCGATCCCCATCGACAACGACCGCATTTTCTAAAGATCCACCCTTAGCTAATCCCATAGATCGAAGCATTTCAACCTCTTGAGCAAAACCGAATGTGCGTGCATAAGAAACCGAATCTTTATAACTCCGTTCCGATAAAACAATAGAATATTCCTGTCGACCAATTACCCGTGACTTCGAAAAATCAATCATAAAATCCAAAGATAACCCACTTTGATCCGGATACAGAGAAACAGAAGCCCCTTTCCCGTCTTCAAAATTAACTTCCTTTAAAACTTTAACAACTCTCAAAGGCGCATTCTGAGAGACAACACCGGCACACTCAATCAATGTCACAAAATCAGATGCCGATCCATCCATGACAGGAACTTCCGGTCCATCCACTTCAACACGAACATTCGTGATTCCAAAACCGGCAAAAGCAGACATCAGGTGTTCTATTGTAGAAACTGTCACGCCCTCTTTATTTCCGATACAAGAATTCAACCGTGTATCCACAACATTTTGATAGGTAGCCGGAATAACATTATCCCTATCCAAAACATCCGTGCGAACAAACACGATTCCCGTTCCGACTTCCGCTGGCTTCAAAATCATGTTAACCTTTTGCCCACCATGTAAACCAACTCCGACACACGGAATCATATTTTGTAAAGTCTTTTCACAGTACTTATAAGACGATAATGTTTTTATTTCTGCGATCATGAGGGTTCTCCTTTGCTTCTGAGAAGAGAATATAAAATACATTCACAAAAATCAAATCAATGATTATTTCAAATTATTACAATCATTGAAATAAAAAAATAATAAATATTTTTCAACAAATTAAACAAAAATCAATTTTATTTCTTTTTACTCATACCCTTCTCAATTAAATGTCTTTTAAATAGCCTAAATCATATGATAGACAAAAATAAATTCCTCTTGACTCTTCTTTGAAAAATGAGTAAAAAAGGACCATGATAAAAAAAACACTCCAAAAAGTTGTTCAACAATCTCGTATTGCTCGGTATAAGACTTATAAAAAAGCCGGCTTGATCGGTCATCGCAAAAAAATAGATACGACTCTTTTACTTTTATCTTCAGTCTGTATCATTACCGGCTTCCTCGTGGTTATTCAACCTCATCAATCTAAACAAAAGACTGATACCAGTTCTTCCCTTATGGAGGAGCCAATCTTGAATCCGGATGCCCAAGAAACGGTTCATGGTGATTTAGGAGATGAACCGGTAGTTCCGGAAGAAACAGGCATAACACTAATCGATTTAGAAAAACAAGCTGCTTCAAATGAAATTGAGGTCCAAACACTAACTCTCGGTAAAAACGAAACCCTACTTTATCTTCTTTCTCAAGAAGGAATAACAACGCAAGAAGCTCTTGAAATTACTGATTCTCTTGGATTATTGATTGATCTACACACAATGAAACCTGGTGAAAATATTCTGTTATTTACGAGTAAAGAGAGAGAATTTTTAGGTTTAGCACTACGGTCTAAAGGAGGAGATGTTGCTGCGGTTTTAAAGGAAAATGATGGATCTTATACCCCATATTCACAAGAGGGGCGGGTTGACACCAGTTTAGAGCGCATTCAAGGGACGATCGAAAGAACCTTTACCGGTTCTGCTCAAAAAGCAGGTGTTCCTCAAAATATTATCTCTCAAATTACGGGTGCTTTAGATGGCGAAATTGATTTTTCAAGTGATTTTCACCCTAATGATCGATTTGAAGTTATCTACGAGAAGAAAGTGACAGAAAGCGGCTTGGAATTAGGTGAAAAAACACTTTTATATATTGGTCTTTACACAAGAAAAAAGGAAATCCATCGGTATGCATACACCGACCGGAGCGGAACTCCTTCTTTTTATGATCCTAAGGGACAAACCGGTCAAAAGGCTCTTTATAAAAGACCTGTTAAAGCCAGACCCCGTCTATCCTCTCCTTATGGTTGGCGCGTTCATCCCATTTTAATGTATAAAGTTTTTCATAGTGGTGTTGATTTGGCATGTCCCAAAAATACCCCTATCATTGCAGCAGCCGACGGAACTATAACGCATATCGGTCGTAAGGGGGCTTATGGTAAATATATTCGAATTAAACATGCTGATGGATATCAAACAGCATATGGGCACATGAACGGATATAGATCCAATCTTAAAAACGGTTCTCATGTTAAAAGAGGTGAGGTTATTGGTTATGTAGGCTCCACAGGACGTTCAACGGGACCCCATTTACATTTTGAAGTTTGGAAAAACGGAAAAACCGTTTCACCTTTTGGAAACAATATTATCAAGGGTAAACAATTAAAGGGCTTTGAATTAGAGCAATTTCAATCCCAAGCAGAAAGTGTTCATCCTGACTTTATGAAACATTTAATAGGCGTTCTTCCTAAAATCCCCCCGATCAAACCAAGTTTCAAGTAAAAATCATATAGATTTTCATTTGCTCGACGGAATTCGACTAAAGGATTTTTAAACTATCTTGAAGAAAGGTACATTGCAAAGCTTATACCGAACGATGTTAAAATCAAACATCACAAATGCGTTTATTCTTTCTCTTTCGTTTCATTTGTATTTTTTTGAGTTTGCTCAATAACAGAGACATTTGCCTCCTCCGGTGCGACCATTTGTGACTGATCAATGACAATCACATCCTCTCCTAAGTCCCCGTCCAACTGCTCAAACAAAGAGGGTTGATCTTTAAATCGCAATCCCCACTTATCAATATACTCAACCAACAAACTCATATATGCTCTTTCGTCTTTTTTTTCTTTTTCAAGTTCTTTTTGGAAGAGGGGTTTTAAAGATCTACAATCCGTATGAGAAGAAAAAACAAAAAACAACTCCGGATCCAATAAAATTGTATCAGAAAAGGCAATATCATCAACTAATTTAAAACGTCTGATTTCGGCTTCTGCTGCATACAAACTTGATATCATATAATCAGCTTCTCCGGTTATAAGAGCACTAAAAGCCTCTCGAGCTCCAGCAACCTGACGGATTTGAACCTCTTTCGGTAATTGTGCATAGAACAAAGAATAAAGCATTTCCTCTTGACGGACCACTCCTTTTAAGCCTTTTAAATCATCGAAAGAACTAATCGGTTTTTCCTTTCCCTTCATAAAGAGAACAACAATCGCATTCTTAAAATAGCTGGGAAATAAAAGATTGGTCCCAACACCAAGCGATCTTCGATCATAATAAGATCCGGCCAAAACATCTATTTTTCCTTGTCGTAATGCCGTAATGGCTTCCGCATACGATAGAAAACCAACATTGACCGTCCTAAAACCGATTCTTTCTGCCATTTTAACGAATAAATCATATGCAAATCCATTATTTTGATACTCATCTGGTTTCATCGGCGATGTGGACGGAATCACATTCACCCAACCAAACGGAGGATTAATGACAAATCCTGCCACACGTATTGGTCGAGAATAACCGCATTCTTCTTTCCTTCTTGTATTTTTTTTAATATTTTTCTGTTGAACCTCTTCTTCTACATAATAAATATTTTTATCCTGCGCCCAAGAGGTAAAAGGAACACCCATATTAACTAGAAAAAAAACAGCGTAAATACATAGGATCCATTTTTTCATTTTTTCTCCTTTTCCACCAATAAAACTCTGTCTTTTGGAAATTCCATAATAATATTTGTTCCCTTCCCTTGTTCACTCTCCATCCAAACTCGTCCTTGATGAAGCTCTACCAATTTCTTAATTAAAACCAATCCCAATCCCGTTCCTTTGTGTGTACGGGTCATGACATTTTCGACCTGAGAAAAAGGTTGAAATAGTTGAATAATTTTATCTTTTGGAACCCCGATACCATCATCTTGAAAAGAAATACGCAAACTCCCCAACTCTGTCAATCCCGCCTCTATTTTGATATGTCCGCCATCTTGAGTAAATTTAATTGCATTTGACAGCACATTCAAAATAATTTGATTTAAAGATCGCTCATCTGCTTTTAAGATGAGGGGTGAGGGGTGACAAGAAACAACGATTTTTCGTTTATCTCCACCCGGATACTTGGAAACCAATGCAATATTTTCATCCAAACACTTTTCTAAATCTATTTCGATTTCTTTAATTTGATGTTTCCCTGCCTCCACACAAGACAAATCTAAAATATCATTGATAAGGGATAAAAGATGCTTACCGCTTGATGAGATGTAATTCACATACTCTTTATAATGAGGATTATTCAGAGGCCCGAATGTCTCTGCCTCTATTGCTTCCGAAAAACCCAAAATAGCGTTTAATGGGGTTCTCAATTCATGACTAATATTTGCCAAAAAATCTGTTTTAGATCTACTGGCAGCCTCCGCAGCATCTCTGGCTGCAATAAGATCACTCACCATTTCACTGGCATCTTCAGCCTGCCGCTGCATAATTTTTTTATTCTCTTCAAGTTCTTTAATTTGTGCTCGCAATCTTTCCTCATATTGGTGAATGGCTTTTTGTGTTCTTTGGCGAAGACGAATATCTTCAATATAGGTACAAATTTCGGAAATAAGCTGCTGCAATCTAAAAATTAAGTTGTCAGAGAAAAAATTAACAGAGTATGCATACAGACTGATAACTCCCTCTACCTTATTATCAATAATCACAGGAAAAGCATACGTTGATAAGACAGGTTTTCTTTTTTCACGTTGGAAATATTTTTGATAATAGGGCATATCGGCGATATTATTATATCCACAAGCTTTCCTTGATAAAACAGCCTGACAAATTGCAGCTTCTTTTGCAAAAGGATCTAAAACCGAAACAGTTTCTACCCGACTAGGGAAAAATCGATCATCTCCGACCAAAAAACAGCACGTTAATTGCTTATTACGATATTCTAAAAAGAAACCCGTATTCAAACCATAAATACCGATAATTTCTTCCAACATTTGGAAAAGAAGTTTTCTCTCATCGTCTTGGTCATCAAACTGATGTAAAAGAGCTAAAACCCGAAAAACCGTCTGATAATACTTTTCCATTTCGATATTGCGCTCTTCGGCCGAATAATCCTGAAAAACCCAACAAATATCAGATAGTTTTCTTTCATGATTCAAACCAAATGCCGTCACTTGATACAATTTCTTATGCTGTGTCGAATCCGTTAAATTTAATTGTCCAACCCAAAGAGGTATTTTCTTTGCTAAAGAAATTGTTGCTTTTTGATGAATTTTAATGAATTCTTCTTGTAATGGGAAAACAGCATCAATAGATCTTGTATACAATTCATCTTCAGAAGCCCCTAAGAACTCTTGCATTCCTTTGTTGCTGTAAATAATTTTTCCTCTTCGTGTCACCAAGATGCCGATGGGCGCCTGATTAAAAATAGTCATTAAATCAGCAACATGAGCAACCGCCAAATCTCTCTCGTCTTTTAATTCTTGAGTTTTAACCTCTAAAAAAAGTTCAATATCTTTTTTCCTAAAAAAACCTAAAAACTTAACCAAGCAAACAAGAATAATCCCCAACAAAACAACGGTTGCATAAATGAATGCCGTATGATTTAAAGATTCAACAATAAAACTCATAAACGGCTTATCAATTTGAATAATTCGATAAGTCCACTCGTAGCTCAAAAAAATGGAAACACAAAACAAGACTGTAAAAATAAAAACAGAAATCAACCAATTCTTATAATAACCGAGATAATACCGAAGACCCATCCAATACATTTTGTCACTCCTCAATTATGTTTTAAGAATAGCTGAAAATATTTTAAAAATACAACAAAAAAATACTTTTTTATTGCTTTTTTATAATTTTTAACATATGCTCCCTACTGAGGTCACTGGTCTTACTATCCAGAGTGGTCGAATGCGGCAGACTCGCTCATGGCAAAGTGCCATGGAACGATGGCGGCTTGACGCCGAGGACTAATCTGTCATTTAAAACAAGCTTTTGCTTGATTTAAATGAGCGACAGATTGAGAGGCTGACGCTTCATTTGAATGAATATGGAAAGGTGGCAGAGTGGTCGAATGCGGCAGACTCGAAATCTGTTGTACAACTTGTTTGTACCGAGGGTTCGAATCCCTCCCTTTCCGCCAGTTTACGATTAATTTTCCAACTTCATTTTAATTTCCTGTTTCAATTTAAGACCTCTCTTTACAAGAGAGGAAAAAATATTTATATCTAGAGAAAATGAAAACAAATTGAAAGCAGGAGAATAAGTATGCATACATTAGAGGCAATCATTCAAAGAAGAAGTGTACGATCTTATACTTCTCAGCAAATTTCTGAGTCTGATTTGGAAAAAATATTAGAGGCAGGAATTCATGCTCCTTCCGGAATGAACCGACAAGCCGTTCATATTACCGCCCTCCATAATCCAACCAAAATACATACTTTAGAAGAGGCAATCCAAAAAGATTTCTTAAAAATCAATGAATCTATTGCCGGTTATCAAGTGAATCTTTGTTATCATGCCCCCACGTTTATTATTGTTTCGGCGTCTGCTGACTCTATTGCTCCTGAATTAGATTCTGCCGCTGCTTTGGAAAATATGCTCTTAGCGGCAACTTCTCTTGGGATTTCCTCTTGTTGGATCAATCTTTTGGTAGGAAAAGATCACTTACCGGAAATTCGAAGCGTTCTGTCTTCTTTTGGTGTCCCGCCACAAAACAAAGTATATTGTTGCGCCGGTTTTGGTTACTCTAATCATCTAACAAAAGAACGAACTTTAAAACCTGATTTGTATAATATCGTTCGCTAATTTTTAAAGCTTTCTATGTGTATTTAATTTAATCTCAATTATGATATAGAGTATGATTTTTCATTAAAATCAGAAATGAACGTATATGAAATATAAATAAATTATTATGCCCTCCCTTTTTTATGAAAGGAAATTCAATCCTAAGCTTAAAAAAGGCGCAAATTCTAAAAATTATACTTAACTGGCTTAATAACGCAGGGAGCATATAAATTGTAATGACCTCTCATACACAAATCATAATTAAGCCTTTATTTTTTAAAAGAGATGCTCCTTAAAATCCATCTTAAAATAAAATTCCGTAAGCAAAAACGAGAAATAAGCAAAACGTAAAAAAACGGTGTTTTAAAATAGGTGCCTTCACGAGAGGACACAGTTTTTTTCTAACCAAAAACAATATACCTAAGGACACAAGAAAAACAAGTACCCCCATCCAGAAAAATATCTCCGAGGGTAAATAGGGGTCGCTACCTTCATCCCCGATCCATGTATAATCACTAAAAAATAAAATTTTATCAATAGAATTTCTTTCCCAAAAAAACACTTCCAAAATTTTTTCAAAACTCGTCAAAAATGTAAAAACAAAAAAAAGAAAAAAGGTCGTTAAACGATCCACTAATCCATTTTGCTTTTGAGGGGGCAACCCGACCAGATAAAGAAGCAAAACGCACCCCATCGGAATAAAAAATAAAGATCCTTTTCCAAACACATTAATTAACATATAAAAAAACAAATAAAAGTCCCAATCTGATATAGGAATACAAAATAACATATAGGCACCTTGAATCCCAAAAATAACCAATGCCATCATGTAAAAAGGAGCTAAACGCCGAACAAAATAATTTTTGACAATATATTTTAATATTAATTGATTCATTTTCTATTCCTTAAGGGATCTCCAGTGTATCATAATATGTATTTTAAAGCAATTTTTTTATCATCTTCCGCTCACTCAAAACTCTACTCTTTACAAATTGATAAAAAAATGTATGATAAAATAATTATTTATCAAAGGAGAATATAGATGGAAAATTGGTTTGCTTTAAATGTATCAGAAATTTCGAAACGCTTAAAAACAGATTTAAATGCCGGATTAACCGAAGAAAAAGTTCTTTCGGCTCGATCTATCTTTGGATTTAACACCATCTCTGTAAAAAAAGGGAAAAGCGCATTGGTTCGATTTTTATTGCAAATTCATCAACCCTTGATTTACGTCCTTATTTTGTCAGCCTCAATCGCTTTGTTTTTAGGGGAATACGTTGATTCTGCAGTTATTTACGGCGTTGTTCTCGGCAATGCCATTATGGGTTTTGTTCAAGAAGATAAAGCCCTAAAAGATTTGGCTAAACTTTCTGAAAGCATTGAAATTAATACCCATGTTATTCGAAACAATCAACTACAAACCATCAATGCAAAAGAGTTGGTTCCGGGAGATGTTGTTATTCTGAATTCCGGTGAAAAAATACCGGCAGATATTCGTCTTATTCAAACAACTGACTTTAAAGTAGATGAATCCGCTCTCACGGGAGAATCTGTCCCCGTATTAAAAAAAACCGACACACTTTCTCCAAATATTTTGTTGGCTGATAGATGCAATATGGCATATGCTTCAACATTGGCAACCTATGGAAAAGCCAAAGGAATTGTTGTTGAAACCGGAAACCAAACCGAGATCGGCAAAATATCTCAAATGATTAGTCATGCCGAAGATTTAAAAACACCTTTAACAGAAAAAATAGAGAAATTTAGTCAAAAATTATTATGGCTTATTGTCTTCTGTTCTATTTTAGCTTTTGTGGTCGGATGGTTTAAAGGACTTCCCATTATTGATACATTTATGTCTGCCGTTGCCATGGCCGTTGCCGCCATACCGGAAGGTTTGCCGGCAGCTGTCACCATTATTTTGGCAATCGGGGTTAATCGGATGTTGGCACGAAAAGCCATTGTCCGTAAACTCCCAGCCGTGGAAACACTTGGAAGTACCTCTATTATTTGCTCCGATAAAACGGGAACCCTCACGGAAAATAAAATGACTGTTCAAAAAATTAACACCTTGAATCATCAATACACTGTTGAGGGAATTGGATATAAATTGAGCGGGAAAATCGTACCGGAAGAAGCAGATCAAGCTTTAGACTTATGTCTTAAAACAGGTATTCTCTGCAACTCTTCTTTACCCCCTCATGAAAACGGAAAAGGAGCCTCCGGAGATCCGACTGAGATCGCACTATGGGTTTCTGCCGCCAAACGCGGAATTAACATTCAATCGTTTAAAGAAAAACAAACTCTTGTCAGCGAAATTCCTTTTGAATCGGATTATCAATATATGGCCTGCCTTTATGCCGATAAAACCGTTTATATCAAAGGAGCCTTAGATGTTTTATTGCCTTTTTGCTCACATCAAATGGATGCACAAGGAAAAATACACACCATTGATCCTCAAAGTATTATAAAACAAATGGAAGAGTTAGCTTCGCAAGGTCTTCGTGTCTTAGCCTTTGCCGTTAAACAAAATTTCGAAGAAACAAAATTAACGCATAAACATATCCAAAATAATTTGGTATTAGTTGGTTTACAAGCCATGATGGATCCACCAAGACCGGAAGCAATCAAAGCCATCAAAGCTTGTCATACCGCCGGTATCCAGATTAAAATGATTACGGGAGATCACATCGTCACAGCTCGTGCCATTGCCTCCCAAATGAATCTTCACGGAAAAGGAAAAGAGACAGAACCAATCGTTATGAATGGAGCCGATATTACAAAAGCAACGGATCAAGAGCTCTATCAAAAAGCACCGGAAACGGATGTTTTTGCTCGTGTGACGCCTGAAGACAAACTCCGACTTGTGAAAGCATTCCAAAAACACGGGAATATTGTGGCCATGACCGGAGATGGCGTTAATGATGCTCCGGCACTCAAACAAGCCAATATCGGGATTGCCATGGGACAAAACGGAACAGACGTTGCGAAAGACGCCTCAGCCATTATTTTAATGGATGATAATTTTGCCACGATTGAATCAGCGGTAGAAGAAGGACGAGGGGTCTTTGATAATTTGATTAAATTTATCTTGTGGACTCTCCCCATCAGCTTCGCCGAAGCTTTAATTGTTATGTTGGCTATCTTTTTTAACCTGACGGTTCCGATTTCTCCTGTCCAAATTTTATGGATCAATATGGTGACAACCATTTTATTGGGAGTAATGTTTTCATTTGAGCCTATTGAAAAAGGAATTATGCAACGACCACCAAGAAAACCGGAAACTCCTGTTTTAACAAAACCGGTTTTATTTCGGATTATCGGTGTCATGTCTTTTATGACACTCGTTAGTTTCATCGCTTTTGATTTAGCAATAGATCATGGGCAATCTGTTGTCTATGCTCGCACATTAGTAGTAAATACCCTTGTGTTTATGGGTATTTGTTTTATGTTTGCTTGTAAATCATTTGATAAATCTCTGTTCCAAACAGGAATCACCAGTAATCGTTGGATGATATTAGGTGCCGTTCTTATGATTTTATTGCAACTTCTGTTCACATATACTTGGATATTCCAAATCGCATTCAAAACACATCCGATTTCTCTTATCGGCTGGGGAGTTGTTATCGGATCCGGAATTGCATTGATATTAATAACAGAAATCGAAAAATTTATTGTTCGAAAAAAGAATATGAATCGTATTTAATCCGATGATAAACAATAGATCTCCCATTCCTTGAAAAAGAATGGGAGATTTTTATAAAAATCATACTGTCAGAACAACCTAATATTCTTCATAAAAACAATCTGTTAATGAAGAAACATACGCACCAAACACAACCCGCCATATAAACTAAAAATACCCAATATAACCGACAAAAACGCATATAAAAGGGCATTTAAAAATGCACCCTTATTCATCATCATAACAATATCTAAACCGAATGTAGAAAATGTTGTAAAAGCCCCCAAAAAACCGGATGTTAATAAAACTTTTATACCAAGAGGTATTTGAGCTTTTAAGGCAAAAAATTCAATAAAAATGCCCATTAAAAAACATCCGATAATATTGACGCTTAATGTCGAATAGGGGAAATTTAAACTTTTGTCTGCCAAGACGCGACAGATAAAACTGCGAGATACAGCGCCTAACATGCCTCCCACTGCAACAAAAATATAAAACATTCTTCCTCCTTTATAATAAAAAAACTCCTGCCATTTAAAAAAACAGCAGAAGTCATCAGCCTTACGGCGGTTTGATCCATAAACATCGGGGAGAACTTCATTCCCTCTTTTGGGGGAATTGTAAAACACAAAACCCAAAAAATCAATTTAAAATTCAACCGAACCCGATTAAATTTTATTTTTAGAAGACTTCCCTTAAAAAGATTCTCATCGATCCGGCTTATCCCTTTCTTGTCACAAAAATAAACCCCCACACAAAACGTGGGGTTCTTCATATGCACCTTAAAACCTTGAGTACACTCATCCCACAAACGGAGCAGCACTATCCTACCAAATACAATAATATTACTACTGACTCGTACTGATCATTTAACACAATCGTTAATTGCTTTGTTGTTCTTTTGTTTTGTTTAAGCTGTTTTCAAATATATCCCTTGATTTTCCCTGTATTCTTACCCGTCATCTCTCCATAAGAGTCTTTACAGCAATATTTTTTGTTGATAGCCATGTCATTTTCTTTATATCCACATTCTTTGTCGTGATATTTTCCATAACACCATCTCTCGTATATCATTAAACCCCTTCTCCCTTCGAGAAAACCCATAAATCTCGATATCCTGATTTTGAGTGGTATTTTGACTCAGCTCAATTATGAATAATGCCTGATCTTTCATTAAAGTCAAAAATGAACGTATATAAGATAAATAAAATTATTTCACTGTGATCACTTTATGAGAAGAAATCCACCACCCCGAAGCCTAATTAAAGGCATAATTTCCGAAAA
>CASECF010000046.1 GCA_949286245.1 uncultured Alphaproteobacteria bacterium | reverse complement strand
GTTGGCTATTGAATGTGTATATAAGTATGATGTGAGAAAAGTTATTATTTCGGAGCCAAATTTTTTATTGAAAATTAAAGAAATACGTGTATAATTCCGAGACGGGATGTTGGTTGATTTGTTTTAGAAAATTCAGGGGACGTTCTATCGTTTAAGGAATGAAGGTTGCAGTTCAGTTTTTTGGTCATTTGCGAACGTTTGATAAATGTGCGAACAGTGTTGTGAGGCATTTGTTATCGCGTTATGATTGTGATGTTTTTATGCATACCTGGTCAAAGGCAGATCACGCAACAAAAACATGGTATCAGAACAAACGACAAATACGATCGATTACTGAAAAAGAGATAGAGACCCTCAAAAAGATATATCATCTAAAAAGCATTATCGTAGAAGAGCAAAAGATAACAGAAGATAACGATTTTGTAGCATGTCAACACAACCAAGGAAAGATAAAAGTTTCGTCTCAAGGGATGAAATTTATGTTGTATTCTCAGAAAAAAGTTAATGAGTTGAGACAAAAGTATCAAAAAGAACATCAGATCAAATATGATTATGTGGTTATGATTCGTCCGGATATTCGCTTAAAAAAAGACTTTATTTTGGAGGATGTTGATAGAGAAATCACGGTGCGTCAAGATTTGCCGGCTCGTTATTGTGCTTATGGTATCTCTCGTTCAAAGAGTTTTCCGATTGTGGGTGATTGTGCCAGTGATATTATTTTTTTTGGAAGACCTCGGGCGATTGACAAAGTAGTGAACATTTTAAATGATGTTGACTTTAGAAAACATCAACAGGATATGTGGTGTCCGGAGGAGTTATTTTATTTTGAACTTGAAAAAGCGGGTATTTCGAACTTTTTTCTTAATTATATACAGGGAAGAGACTGGGAAATAGTCCGACCTTTTAATGCGGTTAAAATCGGTACACATCTTATTCGTTTTAAAATACGAAAAGACTTCTTGAGACTTCGTTTCATTTCATTCCTCCCATATACCGTTTTATCAATTTATACGGTCTTATTTGGTTTTTTTCGGATAGAGTTTTGTATCGGAAAGCCGGAGAAGGATTGATAATAGGATTTTTTTGTTGCTTTATGCTTGAAGAAAATATATTATATCACGATAAGAAACGGAGACATTGAGGCAGATGAAACAAAGAAGGATTAACACAATAATTTTATCGGCCGGGAAGTTTAATCCCAAAAATATTTCGGCAGGGATGATCACAGATCCCGGCCTTCTTCCTATACGATCGAAACCGGCGATCAACTGGTGCATTGATTCTGCCATTAAAAATGGGGCAACGGATATTAAAATTGTTTTAAGAGAAAACAATACACGGCTTAGTCGTTTTTTGGGGTATAGTTATCCGGATGTACAACAATATTTTGTTGACAGTAATTCAGATATCTCATCATCTATGATTTCTCTTTTAAATAGCTGTGATGAGAAATTGCCGACACAAGTCATTTTGGGAGATACGCTGATTGATGAGGCTTTTCCAACCGAGGAAGATGTCTTTTTGTCATCTCCGAATATAAAGGCCTCCAAACAGTGGTGTTTGGTTTCTCGAGATGAAAAGGGGTATTTAGATAGAATTTACAACAAAGAGCGAGATATTTCACTTGTTGATAAAGAGGCACTGGTTGGGTATTATAAATTTTCGGATACGAAACTGTTGAAGCAGATTTTGGCTTCTGTTTTTTTAAAGCCGGAATCTGATTTTACAAATGTTTTGCAAGAGTATCAAAAGGTACATCCCATTTTAATAAAAACAACACAGCGATGGTTTGATTTTGGACATGTCAGTGGGGCGGTTCAAGCTCGATTGGGGTTGTTTAGTGCACGGGAGTTTAATTCATTAAAAGTGGATGCTGTTCGAGGGACTATCACTAAAATTTCTAAAAAGAAACAAAAGTTGCTTGATGAAGCAAACTGGTATCAGTCTCTTCCGGCGGCGGTTTCTTGTTATGCCCCACGAGTCTTTAATGTTGTTGAGACGGAAGATCTTGCTTCTGTTGAGATGGAATTGTATGGCTATGCGAATTTGGCCGAAACCTTTATTTACGGTTCTAATAATTTAGAGGATTGGTATAATATTATTGAGGCCTTACTGAAGGTTCATAAGGTGTTTGAAAATTATACGGAACCTCAAGATAAAGAAGAGTTGGTTGAGATTTATCAAGTTAAAACAAAGCAACGACTGGATGATATTATTGCTAAAAATCCGGAAATAGCCAAAATGATGGTGGCGGATTATATTTCAATCAATAATGTGCATTATAAAAATTATCCGCTCTTGAAGCAAAAATTATTTCAAGAACTTGAAAAATTAACGGATTATGAAAAAAGAACGATTGTTCATGGGGATTATTGTTTTTCTAACATTTTATTTGATCCCATGCATTATATCTTTAAATTGATAGATCCACGAGGTCGATTTAAAACACAGACGATTTACGGTGATCCCAGATACGACATTGCCAAGTTGCGACATAGTATTGTCGGGCTTTATGATTTTATTGTGGCAGGCTTATACAAACTTAAAGTGACGGCTGAAAATGCCTATGATTTTCAAATTTCAACACCGATTTTAACGGAGCGATTGGAACCGTTTTTTGATGAGTTGGTTGTCGGATACGGGTATGATCGACGAGAGATTAAACTGATAGAGGCGATTTTGTTTTTAACCATGATACCGTTGCATTGTGATGATGTAAAAAGACAACAGGCATTTTATTTGACGGCTATTAAGAAATTAAACGAGGTTTTGTATGATGAAAGATAAAAAGAAATTACGTATTTGTATTGATCTGGATGGAACAATTTGTGAGATCAGACAAGATCCGCAAACATATGCGGATGTGAAAGTTAAAGAAGGGGCTCGAGAAATGATTCATAATTTAAGGGCTGCCGGACATACGGTCATTATCAACACGGCACGTAATATGGGCTCAACAGGTCATAATGTCGGAAAAGCCCTTAAAAATGTGGGCAAGACAACATTTGAATGGCTTGAGAAAAACGGGATAGAATATGACGAGATCTTTTTCGGAAAGCCGAATGCCGATATTACGATTGATGATCGGGTTGTTCGTTTTGAAGACAACTGGCCTGAAATGACCGAAGAGCGATTGATTAAAGCGGCTAAAACAAAATAGGAGAGATCATGTTAAACATAATTATTCCGATGGCCGGAGCAGGGAGTCGTTTTAAAGCGCAAGGGTATACTCTTCCCAAGCCATTTATTGATGTGAATGGAAAGATGATGATTGAGCGGGTTTTAGATGGTGTTTATTATCCGAATACTCATTATACGTTAATTATTCAAAAGCAATTTGAGGCAGAAAATAAAGAGCAGTTAGAGAAACTCTCTTCAGAGTATCATGTCGCATTTATCAGTGTCGAAAAATTAACACAAGGAGCCAGTTGCACGGCTTTAGCTGCTCATGAGATAATCAATAACAATTTGCCCGTTATTTTTGCCGATTCGGATAATATTTTTGACAATCAAGCTTTTCAAAACTTTGTCAAGGATTGTTTGGAACGAAAATTGGATGGAAGTTTGCTTACGTTTAATACGGATAAAGATTGTTTTTCATTTGCTGAAACAGATGAGAATGGGTTTGTCATTAAGACCAGAGAAAAAGAGGTTATCTCACATCATGCGATTTGTGGTGTTTATATGTTTACTCGTGGATCGGATTTTGTAAAGAATACGATTGAAATGATGATTTACGGTGATCGAGCCAAAAATGAATATTACATGAGTAATGTTTATAACTATGCCGTGAAGAACGGATTAAAAATAGGCGTTTTTGATATTGAAAAGCGAGATTGGAATTGTGTCGGTACTCCCGAACAATTAGAGGAGTTTATTAAGTTTGTGTAAGTATAAAAATCAATCATAAGGATATAATATGGATAATACTGATAATGTTTATAAAAAAAAGAAGAAGATTTTGTTATGTGTCGATAAAGATCAAATGAAACCTTTCAATTATAAGCAACCTTCTCCTGTTGCGTTGGCGAGTATGGGGGGAAATAGTGGAAATAATGTTTTTCAATTTGGAATGCAGAAGAATATTATATCTCAAAATGTTGATGTGGACATATGTACGACTTTTCTGACAAAAACAGACTTATTTTTGCCGGAAATAGATAGAATCAATGAAGAATATGATTTACTCATTACTTTTCCCGCTAATGTTATTGCCGCCGGGGCGAAAGAATTTGGTCTAAAAAGATGGTATAATGCCGTAAAAAGAATAAAAAAACCATTCCATTTTATAGGGATGGGAGCCCAATCAGATTATTTATATAGTTTTGATTTTTTAGACAGTATCCGAGAAGAGTGTAAAAATTTTATTGGAGCTATATTGGATACAGGAGGGCAAATTTCGTTAAGAGGATATTTCTCGGCCGAAGCATTAAAAAAGTTAGGGTTTTCTGATAAGGATTATACCGTGACGGGGTGTCCTTCATTGTTTATGAATGGGAGAAATTTATCCATACAAAAACAACACATTGAGCGGAAAGATCTGAAACCCATTTTAAATGGAACTCATTTTTGGTTTGATAGTAAGTTCCATATTTATTTCCAACAATTTCCCAATTCAATTTTTATTGATCAGGATGTTTTATATCGGTTGTTGTTGGCTCATCATGAAATACCGGATACCATTACGAGAGAATTACCTCACTTAAGAAATGGTCTTTTCCGAACACTTTATGACCAGAAGAGATTAAGAATATATGGTGATTACCTTGCTTGGGATGAAGATATAAAACGCCTAAAATGTAATTTTTCAATAGGTGGTCGAATTCATGGTAACATTGTTTCACTCCTTGCCGGAATCCCTGCTTTCATTGATGGCCATGATTCTCGAGTTATGGAGTTGGCTGATTATTTCCATATTCCATATCAGCATATGGAAAAACCAATAGATTTATATGAAATTTATTCGAATTTAGATTATGATAAATTTAATAAGGAATTTTCATCAAAATATGATAAATTTGTTCAATTTATGAATGGAATTGGTGTCCCTTTTGCAGAAGATAGAGAACTGATTGATCAAAAAGTAAAAGAGATACAGTATATACAGCCACCACTCCAATTTAATCATGGAGAGTTTATTAAAGCATTGACCTTTTATGCGCAAAAATAAGGAGAAAATAGAATGTTAAAAACAATACCTATTACGTTTTCAGTTGATGATAACTATATGAAACATGTTTCGGTTGTCATTGTTTCTATCCTTGAAAATTCAAATCCTGCGTATAATTATGAATTTATTTTGTTCGATAATGGGATAAAAGAAAAGACAAAAGATTTGCTGAGATCAGTTGTTGGAAAATATAAAAATGCGACACTCAAATTTTTTGATATTCGTGAGAAAACGAAGTCATTTTTGACGACAAATATTAAGACCTCTGCTATTTTTGATCGATTGTTTTTACCGGAAGTTTTAAAGGATTATAAAAAAGTTATTCAATTAGATGCGGATATGGTCGTTTTGGGGGATATTTCCAAACTTTTTAACGAGGATATTCGGCACTGTTATGTAGGGTGTGTTATAGATCGTTTTATTCAACAACATATCAAAGATCTTGATAGTGTTTGGTTGAGAAGTGTACCGGAATTAGCGTCTTATAACTGGGATACTTATACACGCAATTATTTAAAATTAAAATCACCGGATACTTACTTTAATGCCGGAATGATGCTGATGAATTTAGAGCTTATGAGAAAAGATAAGATTTCCAGCAAATTAGTTAAGTATCTTCAAGAAAATCAACCCCTTTCTCTTTGTGATCAAGATGCTTTGAATGTTATTATCGGAGGTCGTAAGAAAATATTATCCCCCCAATGGAATTTTGTTATTGATTATTCTATTTTGTATCCAAAAGATGATTACTCAAAAACCAGGGAAAATCCCTATATTTTACATCGGAAATTATGGGATGATCATTATTTGAAAGGATATAGTGAATATTACTATAAATATTTACCTGCGGAATTTCGAAATTATCAGAAAAGAGATGTGAAACCAATTTCTCCTGAAGATATAACATTTGTATGTACCGGAAAAATTTTTAAACAAGGAGATTGGGCTACTTATAAATCATTACGCTCTGTTAGAAAGTATTTTCCTCGATCAAAAATTATTTTGTCGACTTGGGAGGGAGAGGATTTATCAGAATTGTCCGGATTATATGATGAGTTAATCCTCAATAAAAAAATGGTTCCACAGTATTCTGCTCATTTGGAAAGTTGCCCATGGAAAGCACCTAACACATATGATCTGCAGCAAGTGAGTGTTCATAATGGTCTTAAAGCGTGTAAAACGAAATATGCCGTGAGAATGCGGACAGATTTTATTTTGAAAAATGATCATTTTTTGAAAAATTACAATAAGTTTAATCAAGTATTTAATGCGTATGAGAATGATTGTAAAATATTTGAACAAAGAGTTTTAATACATGAAACATTAACGATAAATCCACACGCTTCAGATTTGGCATTTATACAACATCCGGCAGACATTTTTCATTTTGGCCTGAAGGAGGATCTGTTAAAGTTATGGAATGGATCTCCGATGCCCAAACATGTATATAATTTTTTTAATGAACATACGGGCATTCATAATCCATGCTGTTTTGCTAGTCAGTATATTATCGAACAATATCTATGGGTCTCTTTATTAGAACGGGAAGGAAAAGTTGCTTGTGTTCCATCTTACTATTTGGAGAGTTCCCCGATGTTGGTAGAATTAACAGATCGTTTTTTCACCTCTAATTTCTTGATTTTTGATGAACAGAAATTGGGATTATCCTCTAAATTTGATAAAATACAATTTAAACAAAAATATAGATTTTTTTCATTTAAGCATTTTTGCATAGAATATTTGGATCATACGGATAAGAATAACTCTATTGTAAAAAATATACTTAAATGGTATTCTTGCCAAGAAGAAGGAGAAAAATTTAAAAATGAATTCCTTATCCCCCTTCAATATATTTTTGGAAAATTAAAAATTGTGTATAAATGGATTAGATCAATTGTATTATTTCTTTTTAACCAATTAAGATGTTTAAAAAAATATTTACAAATTGAACAGGATATCAGAGAAAAATATCGGAAATAGGTTTTCTATAATGGGTTGATCCATGATTAAGAAGGATATAACCGTTCTCATACAAGGACCAGTGTATCCGGATATAACAAATGACACAATAAAAAGTGTTAGGTGTTTTTTTCCGGAGGTACAGATTATATATTCTTCTTGCACTAAGGAACATATCGATACAGTGAATGGGTATGATCAATTGATACTTGTGGATGATCCTGGAAGTTTTATTTATCCTGATAGACCGAGTGAAAAGGAAAATAACATTAATCGTCAAATTATGAGTACATTAGCAGGATTAAAGGCCTGTCAGACGAAATATGTGATAAAACTGCGATCGGATTTTCTGTTGACCGGAAACACGTTTCTTGATTTTTGGGATAAATTTCAAAAAGTTGATGAACACTATCGGGTGTTTGATCATAAACTTTTGGCATGTTCTTATTTTAGTCGGAATCCCAACTCTGATATGCCATTTCCTTTTCATCTGTCTGATGTCGCTTTTTTTGGTTATACAAAAGATTTGATTAATCTTTTTGATGTTCCTTTAATGACAAAGGAAGAGGCTTATTGGAATTTAAAGGACAAACATCAATATCAATACATTCCTGAGCAATATTTATTCATCAATTGTTTGAGAAAAAATGGGTTTCGGGTTGATTGTGATTATTATAATGATTGCTCCTTGCAAAATATAGAACAAACCGAAAGATTTTTTGCCTCAAATTTTGTGTTTTTAACGTTTGAACAGTTTAATTTAAAACCGACAAAAAAAATATTTAACAGGAACCTTCATCCGATGGATTTTCAAACGTGCTATACTCATATAGAATGGGAGTATTTATACAAAAAATATGTGGATCAAACACATGAGATTCCTCAAAGAGATCAGGAACGCTCGCAAATTAAAAAAGCCTCGGCTCGTTATAAAAAGGTTTTGTTTTTAGCCAGATTATGTGCGTTGCCATTTAAAGGAAAAGCAAGACGCAAAAAGATCAGAAACGCTATTTTAGAGTTTTTCTTGAAGAAATAAAGGATTTTCTTGAATAGGATTTGAATAATAAATATTTTTAATTTACATTCTAAACAGCTTTTTATATAGATAAGACTATTTAGGGTGCAGATTAAGATCTTTCAGAATGGGCAAAATCTGTTCTTCTAGTTCGGGATAAAATTTATATAATGTTTGGTAAGCATTGAGAGGTTTGTCAGGCTTTGTGAAACGAGCACATTCCCAATCAATAATCATTTCAACATAATCGTCCAAATATTTTTTGATCTCAATTTCTTGGAACCAATAAATGAAAAACAGAACCGAGATTGTAAAATGGGTATATACATTTTATCTAAGATCCGAAACCGATCAAAATCGCTTGCAATTTGAAATAACTTTATTTTATAATAAACTTGTCAGAAGTGATGATCTGATTTAGGTGTGAGAACCTAATATCCACTAGCGTCTATGCGAAAGACGATATTTTCGCCTGCTGGTCTTTGACTGGAAGGCGATAAAATAAGCTCTTAAAGTCAATATATCGCACAATAACTAGTGGTATTGTTCTCAACTTCCAGTCGCCTCTCATCAGGGCGACTCGTTAGTTATTGCGAGGTGTATTATGAAATATAAAAATATTTTATTAGCTCTGGCATTTGCAACAATACCTTTTATTTCTTCTTGTTCGACACCTGATTATCGTCTGCATGAAGAACAAATGACTGTTGCTAAGGCTCAAACAGAAATTAAAATCGGAATGCCTTCTTCGGCTGTTGTTGAAGCACTTGGGTCTCCCAATATGGTGACAACAGATGCAGAACGCCGAGAAACTTGGGTTTATGACAGAGTTTCAACCAACATTCAATCTTCATCATCCGGTAGCGGTGCTTGGTTGCTTTTGTTCGCTACAAAAAACAAACAAAGCCAAGTATCATCCAATCAAAGAACTTTAACCATTATTGTGAAGTTTGATCAAAATGGATTGGTTCGTGATTTTGCTTATAGAACCTCTACATTTTAAGGATTAACGTATGAAGAAGATATTTGTTTTATGCCTGTTGGCTGTTTTTATGGCTTCGGGATGTGTTTCTTATAAACATTATTATAAGCTAGATGATCAATATTTGGCAAGACGTCAGTTGGAAACAAGAGCTTACGAAACACAAGATGAAGAGGCTTTATTGGTGGCTTCGGCTCAGGTTTTGCAAGATTTGGGGTTTACTCTGGATGAAAGCGAAATAAAACTGGGGTTAATTACGGCCAATAAGGATAGAGAAGCCGGATCAACAGGTCAAAAAATAGGAATGATATTTTTGTCCGCATTGTCCGGAACTCAAGCGGTATATGATGTCAGTCAGAAAATTTATGTGACCTTGGTTTCAACTAAAAATCATAACAACGGCTACAATGTTCGAATAGAATTTGCTCGTATGATTTGGAACAATATGAATCAAGTGCGAATTGAAAAAATTCAAGACGAAGAAATTTATAAAGATTTCTTCGATAAGTTGAGCCAATCCGTTTTTCTAACTGCGAATAATATATAGAGGTAAAAATGAAAAAGTTTTTATTAACCGTCATTGTTGTTTTAAGCTTATCCGCCTGTTCTTCAACGCATCGTGATGTGTTGGGAACCTCACAAACTCAGGTGCAAATGAGAAACTATCAATCTCGTTCTTTTGATACGAATGATCGGACTCTTGTCTTGCGGGCAGTAGTCTCCACAATGCAAGATTTAGGTTTTATTATCGATCGGGCAGATGAGAGATTGGGAACAATCAGCGGAACATCATACACACATGCGTCTAAAATGACTGTTTCCGTCAGAGTGATCAATAAAAACCAAATTGTTGTCAGGGCAAATGCACAAGTCGGCTTGAAACCACTTGAAGAACCCATCGCTTACCAAAACTTTTTTAATGCTTTGGGACAATCTTTATTCCTTGAAGCTCACGAAGTCGAATAGAGATCACCACAAATTCCGTATAACCGCCGTATTTTATATATGACGGTTATTTTTTTACCTAAGGGGGGGCAATAATCCGTTTCTTCTTGAATCTTCTTCTTGTACTTGAATCTTCCTTTTGTAATAGAAAATACAAAACATAATTAAAACAATGAACCAAATCTCTTTCCCCATTATCCTAGATTTTCAAAAACACTGTTTTGAAAGATATATCAACGATCTATGGGAAATAAAAAAGTGGTTAGATCTTGCTGTCTAACCTCTATATGATTTGGCTGGGCTGGGTGGATTGTAAACCTCCGGTTTATTCCTCACTTCTTTCGGGACCGTCCTGCGGACGTCTACTCCGCTATCGCTTTGTGAACGAACCAACGTCATTCGCTGACTCTCGTCCCCTCCGCCCATACAAAAAAAGCGCCCGCTTTTCGCAGACGCTTTTATCTTTGGCTGGAGAGGTCTGGTAATACACGGACTTCAGTCTAAATTGTTTTGCGGTATACGTTCCTTTAAAATACGCTTCAACTCTTCTTTATCTTTATCGGATATTGCTGACAACGTAATATAAAAAGGGAAAAAACCTGCAG
>CASECF010000045.1 GCA_949286245.1 uncultured Alphaproteobacteria bacterium | reverse complement strand
CTGAGAAACAAAATGAACAGGCCCTTTTTCCTTCTGACGCATATCCACAATCTGAATATTCGGAAGAGAAGCATGCGCATATCGCTCCGGCAAAGTCACATGTTTATATCGCCCACTCAAGGCGTTGCAATACGTTTCAACAGACGGAGTCGCAGAGGCTAAAACAATCGGACAATCCGCTATGCGTGCCCGTACAATCGCCATATCTCTTGCGTGATATAAAACCCCCTCCTCCTGTTTAAAAGAAGAATCATGTTCCTCATCGACAATAATCAATTTTAAATTCAAAAAAGGAAGAAACAAGGCAGATCGAGCCCCTACCAGAACACGAGCCTCACCGGACATCACGGCTTGCCAGGTATCTCTCCGCTGTTTAACCGTCATGGATGAGTGCCATAATGCCGGTCGAATACCAAACCGCTTTTCAAACCGATCAAGCCATGCTGTTGTCAAAATAATTTCAGGCAATAAAACAAGAACTTGTCCCGTTTTTTGAAGAACCTGTGCCATCATTTCAAAATAAACTTCCGTCTTTCCGGAGCCGGTCACTCCGTCCAATAAAGAGACCCCAAAGCCTTTTTGCGATTCTTCTATCAAATCATCAATTGCTTTTTGTTGTGCTTTTGAAAAGGTCAATGAACAAAAATTCGGATTGGGTTTTTCAAACCGAATCGGATGCACACTTTGTTTTTCCATATCGGGGATTAAAGCCATTTTTAAAACGGCTCCCAAAGGCGATAAAGTATACCGACTGACCCAGTTGATAAACTGTACACTCTCTTTCGGAAAAACCGGAAGATCCTCTAAAACACCCTCAATCGGTTTTAATTTTGAATCGGGAAAGCGCGAATCCGGCGGAGCATCCCAAACAACCCCTCGAACTTTTTTGCGACCGAAAGGAGCCGTCACCCACTGCCCGCACAAAACAGATTCCGCCGATAAATAGTCAAATGTCCCTAATGGTGTCGGAAAAAGAACAGATACTCGTTGCATTTTAAATGAAAAACCCTTATCCTACTTGAGAAAATAGGATACATAAAATGACAGAAGAATACAAGCCCCTATCTGAATGCGTCTCAAAACGCCTCAATGATTTGATTGAAGAATGGCAAAAAAATCTGCTTTTGGAAAGGCGTCTCTCCTTTTTAACCGGATCCTCATATCTGATTGATATGAAAGAGTTTATGAACTTTTTATCCGAACACTTCGGCCATCCGATCGATCTTCCTGACCTTAAAAAAATATCCGTCTCCGACTTTCGCTCTTTTTTGGTTTGGCGATCCAATCAAAAAATTGCTCGATCCAGTCTGGCACGAGGGCTCTCGGCTCTCCGAAATTTTTTTAAATATCTGACCCGAAACGATATTTTAGAAAATACGGCAATTATGGCCGTCAGATCAGCTCACACGGCCAAAATTCTGCCGAAACCGCTTTCGGTAGAAGATGCCAAACGATTTTTAGACGCCGTTCCCAAAGTAGTCAAAGAAAGTTGGCAAGCCAAACGAGATACGGCGCTCTACCTCTTAATGTACGGATGCGGACTGCGTATTGCAGAAGCGCTCTCATTAAACGTCAACGATATCTCGCCCTCTCAAGACGCTTTTACCATTACCGGAAAAGGGAACAAACAACGTCTGGTTCCGTTATTACCCGTTGTCAAAAAAGCGCTCAAAGCTTATTTGGAGGTTCACCCCAATCCCAATATCGGAGAACCCTTGTTTGTCGGTAGCCGAGGCGAACGAATCAATCCGGGGGTCGTCCAACGAAACGTCCGATTTTTGAGACGCTACTTAAATTTACCGGACACCGTCACCCCTCACGCTCTTCGGCACAGTTTTGCCACACACCTTCTGCAAGGTGGCGGAGATCTCAGAACCGTTCAAGAGCTCCTAGGACATGCCTCTTTATCGGCCACGCAACGATACACCGAGGTGGATCTACACCAAATTCAATCTGTCTACGAACACGCTCATCCGAGAGCTCATCTCAAAAAATCTTAACTTCAAACCGCCTCATAAAACATCTGTGTTTCCATAAAAGAGGAGACCAAAAACCTGTTCATAAAAACGACTAAAACACCACTTACTGTCAATGAATGGGAAACACTTCATCATATAAACACCATGTTTTTCAAAAATACTTCTAGAAAAGATCTAAATTTTCCCTAAAATCCGTTTATAAAAAGCCCCCAAAAACTGCACACTACAAGCTCTTTCACAAGTGCCTATCTTTCTATACAACCACTGGGTATCCTCAAAAATGCTTCCAAGAATTAACATCATTTTTCAAAATCCCTCGATAAAGAACAATCCCCCCCTCACCGTCAACACACGGTATCACTTCATCACACCAACACCGTGCCTTTTCAAAAACACCTCCAAGAAGTGCTTTACGCCCAAAATCCGTTGATAAAAAACAAACCCAACACCCCCCACCGTCAACGGACAAAAAGCACTTCACCACACAAACACCGTGCCTTTTCAAAAACACATCCCCAAAAAACTATCCCACATCCCCCAAAGACCTTTCTCCTCAATATAGCCCATCAATACAAACTGTGGTCATAAAAATGCTTTCTTTTCCTTTTGTTCCCAAGGCTTTTTGCGAGTTAGAATATTCCATTTTAAAAACAAGTTATTTTTTTCAATTTGTCCGAAGTTTTAATCTGGTTTATTGATTTTTCAATATGTTTAAAATATTAAATATGGCTATTTTTCATCTCTAAGCAATTCCAAAAGCATCATCATATTTTATTACTCCGTTTAGTTGCTTCAGATTATTATCAAAACGGATTGCCATAAAATTTTCATCCTCAACCTCAAAAGGAGGATGTATTCCATATCGACTGGCGGGAACATATCCAGCTTTGGAATAATAGGAAAAACAACCTAAGACTATAGAGTACTTATACCCTAAACTTTGTGCGATTTTATGCCCTTCTTGAATTAGAGATTGTCCTATTCCTTGCTTTTGAAATGCTGGTAAAACAGATAACGGTGCGAGAGCCAAAACTTCGGTTGTATTAACTGTTGCTTTTGTAAAAAGGATATGTCCCACTATCTTATTCTCAACTATTGCAACAAGTGATAGCTCAGGAATAAAAGAGTGACTTTTACGCAGTTTTACGACCAAATCTTGTTCATTACCATTGCTATGTTTTACAGATTTAAATGCTTCGGTTATAACCTGATAGACCTGCTCATAGTCCTCTTTTTGCTCTGTTCTAATGACTAACATTTTCCTTAATTTCCTTAAAATTTAACATTATTAAATATAATGTAAAATAAACTCGTAAACTATGAGGTAGGCATCACTGCACCACACAACATCGCAAGGCTTCAAAAAGGCTGTCTCTGTTTTAATCGTTCAAAAAATAAGAACTCTATTTTTTCCGCTTCACTTTATCAGCGTATGGATTTTCTCTCTTTCGCATATGGATCCGAATAGGAACTCCAACCAATCCATATCGATCTCGAAGTCCATTCGATAAATACCGCAAATAAGATTCGGGCAACTGATCCGGATTACTCGAAAAAATCACAAAGGTAGGCGGTCTGATACTTACTTGTGTCATATACTTCATCGGAATACGCCGTCCGTTGGAAGCCACCGGTGTCGGATGGGCCTCTACCATCTCTTGCAAAAACGTATTGAGTTTATGTGTCAGAACCCGTTTATTCCAAAGACCATACATTTTAAAAACATCACTCATCAATCGATCCAAACCATACCCATTTCGAGCCGAAATCGTATGAACGGGAACCCCTTTTACCTGTTGTAATGAGGTCACCATCTTCTCTTTAATCTCATTTAAAACAGCTCTTTGGTTGGCAATACTGTCCCATTTGTTCAGGGCGATCAATAAACAACGCCCCTCATCCAACACCTTAGAGGCAATCAATAAATCTTGCTTTTCCATTGGGACGTTCGCATCTAAAACCAAAATGACAACCTCGGCAAAATCAATGGCATTATTTGTATCGGCTGCCGATATTTTTTCGAGCGTATCCTCGACCTTTCCTCTTTTTCGAAGACCCGCTGTATCCGTTAATAAAATCGAGTGTCCTCGCCACTCCCACGGAATAGTGATAGCGTCTCGTGTCACACCGGCTTGAGGTCCCGTTAACAAACGTTCTTTTCCCAACAGCTTATTGATAAGGGTTGATTTTCCCACATTGGGTCGTCCCACAATCGCCAATTTAAGCGGACGATCTTTTTCTTCGGAAGTCTCTTCCTTTATGCCGTCTTCCGTTTCCGATTCACCGGAATCCTCCTCCTTTTTAAATAAGGGAATCAATTCTTGATAAATTTCTGCCATTCCCAATCCGTGCTCTGCCGAAATCGGAAGCGGTTCTCCCAACCCCAAACGATAAAATTCACCCAAATTCTGTCGCTGTTGTTTTCCCTCGCACTTATTGGCAATCAAAAAAACAGGCTTATGAACTTTTCTGAGATCCCGAGCCAACCGTTCATCAAGCCGAGTCATTTCTGCTCTGGCATCAACAACCATCAAAACAATATCCGCCTCATCGATCGCTATTTCCGTCTGACGCCACATGGCGGCTGCCAAATCGGTTGTTTCTTCCAATCCGGCCGTATCAATCAAGCGAAACGTCAAATCATACAAATAGCCGGTCGCCTCTTTTCGATCTCGTGTCACTCCCGGCTTATCATGAACAATAGCCAACTTTTTTCGTGCTAATCGATTAAACAATGTAGACTTACCGACATTTGTTCGGCCAACAACGGCAATTGTTTTCATCTGTCTTTTCCTTATTGATATGCGATTAAATCCGCATCATTTGTTAAAATCAACATAAGTTCTTGGGCAAAAATCGGTGTCAAAGATAATTCATCCGTCATAAAATGAATTTTCTTTTCTCCGCTCTCTAAATCAATACCAACCACATCACCTAAAGAAGAAACCAAGACAGCGGTTTGATCTGCTAAAACAGGGCCCCTCCAAACGGCTTTTTCATCCTCTTTAGAAACAAGAGGCGTCTCCCAAATAAAGGATCCCGTTTTTTTATCCATGGCAACCAATGTGTTTTTATTGGACACCATTAACAAGGCGTTTCCGACAACAACCGGCGTATTCTGTCCACCCAATTCTTTTACAAAAACAGGCTCTCCCGTCTTTAAACTGAAAGCGCCCATCCGATTGGCGTTCCCAATCAGATAAACGATGTTGTTCTCAATCACCGGTGACGCCAAAACATGAGTTAAATCCATGATCTGATTAAATGTTCGATAAGACAATAACGTATTGGACCATCGCATAACGCCGGTTTTTGTGTCCAATCCCACAATTTCTCCGTTTGAAAACGGAACAACAACCACATCACCTTGAACGGCGACTCGGCCCATTCCCAATAAATTGGTAGACGTCTCCATCGTTTTATATCGCCATTTTTCATGCCCGTCTTTTGAATCCAAAACAATCAACTCATTTTTAGCCGATAATAAGTAAATTTGCCCCTCATACACAACCGGAGCCGAGCGCAAAACAGCATCTGTTTGAACTTGATAAAGTAGTTTCCCCTTTAAATCCAATGCATAAAGCGTCCCTGTTCCGGACACCACGAACAAACGATCTTCTCCGAACGTCAACCCGACACTTTGAATATTACCCTTGTCTGCAAAAGGCAACTCACTTTCCCAAAGCTCTTTTCCGTTCTTGAGTGATCGAGCCGTCACAACCAGTTCCGAATCAACCGCATAAATCACAGTATTGACAACGACCGGTTCCGTCAATATAAAGCAGTCTTCCGAAATCCCCTCTCCGATCGAAGTTGACCAAACTTCTTGTCCAATCATCTTAAAATCCGAATGAGGTATTTTATTTTGAGCATTATATCCTGCCTGTGCCCATTCGGAAATCCGCACCCCCTGATCAAGATGAATTTGAGAAGACGTATTTTTAAATTCCGCTTCATCAACTGCTCTCGACCGAATAGCTATTCGTCCCTCCCTCGGTGCCATTTTTTTATTATCGGCACACCCGGCCACAACAAGGCATAAGGCCACAAAAAACACTAGTTTTTTCATTTTATTTCTCAATTACGGACAACAATTCTTCTAATTGTTTCTTCACTTCCGGATCCACCCCTTGCATTGAGAGTGCGGTCTTTATGATTCCAATGGCCTTTTGCGTTTCTCCCTGACGCAGTTGCAAAACAACACTAAGCTCAATGGCGGCCGGTGCAAAAGCATTTTGAGGATCCATATACGGATCCAATAATGTCTGGAGTTGTTTGGGATCTCCCGTATCTACTTGATGTCCAACATAAGCCAATGTCGCAACGGCTCTCAATTGTTGGGGAGCATTTGAATCATTCATCAAACCGCTTAATGTTTTCAGGGCTTGATCCAAATTTCCCTCTTCCAGCTGAATACCTGCAATTTGCATCTGAGCTAAATATTGATATCCCGTCCGTGCATTTTGAGATAAATCCGTAAAAACTTTCAATGCATCGCTCGTCTTTCCTGCATGAGCATCAATCAAAGCCGTCTCAAACCGATCAGATTCGCTTAAGCGCACTTTTAAATACCATGTACGATAAATTTCGTTTCCGGCAACAATCAGAATAATCCCGATCAAAACACCCATAATCAATAGACGATATTTTTCCCAAAGTTTTTTCAATCGCTCTTTTTGGAGTTCTTCCTCAACTTCTCGAGCTAAAATCTGCTGTTGAATTTTTTCAATTTCATCCGGTGTTTGTTTTTTCATTTGTATATCCTTTTATGATTGTATTCTCTTTACATTTTATACTGAGTATATAGCAAAAAAAGCCCCGATATGCAACTTTTTTTTACTGTTCCTTACGAGGCAACCTATTCAAAATGGGATGGCTCAAAAAAGAGGGTAAGGCACTCACCAACCACGATCCGAAAGCCATGACACTTGGAAACGCTATGATTGGTTTATTTTGAGACAAACCTTTTTTGATAATATGCGCTGCCTTTTCGGAATCCATAATAAAAGGCATTTTAAACGTATTGGCATCCGTCAACGGAGTTGCAATAAATCCGGGACAAATAACGTTGACATCAATATCTTCTTGTTTTAAAAAGCCTCTCAGAGCTTCACCCCAAGCCTTAACGCAACACTTTGAAGCGGAATAAGCCGGACAACTCGGCAACCCTCGATAGCCTGCCATAGAGCTCATCAATGCAATTTGTCCTTTTTTGTTTTTTTTCATCAATTCAATCGTTGGTAAAACTGTATTAACAACACCCCAAATATTCGTTTGCAAAATCGCCTGTGTCGATAAGGCATTTTCTTTAACTCCCAAGGATCCGCTCGAAACACCGGCATTGGCGATCACTAAATCTAAAGGTCGTTGACGATTGGCATCATCTAAAGCGCCCGCTGTCACTCCGGTGTCATTCACATCAAAAATATAGGTTTGCACTTTAGCACCCTTTTTGCGACACGAATCGGCGACTCGTGCCAAACGGCCCTCATTTCTCCCGCATAAAAACAGTGTTTTACCCTGTTCGGCATAAGCCAAAGCCAGTGCCCGACCGATTCCGCTTGAAGCTCCCGTAATAAAAATAGACTTCGGATCCCTTGTTTCTGATGTTTTTTTTGCCTGTTTCATAAAAAAATATCTCCCAATCAAAAAAGTTCTTGACTTTTTATTTTAATCAAGTATACTCAGTTTGTCTAGTGAAAAATGCCTCTGTGGCGAAATTGGTAGACGCGACAGACTCAAAATCTGTTGATCGCAAGATCATGCTGGTTCAAGTCCGGCCAGAGGTACCAAAAATTTTAAAGCTCCCTTTCGGGAGCTTTTTTTTGTATTCTGAAAACCACGCGTTAGACGCGTGGTTCAGTAAAGCTTATAGCGGTGAGGATGACAAAACGCTCCAAATAGGTTAGAGTTTTGCAGTCTGCCAGGACGCAAAACAACCTATTTGGAGGACAGTAATGA
>CASECF010000044.1 GCA_949286245.1 uncultured Alphaproteobacteria bacterium | reverse complement strand
ATCTCGCTCGGTTCACAGATCAGATCGTTCCCCCCATACACAATCTCGTTTGCTTTGATCAAAACGGGGAGTTTCCATCCCATCTTTAAAATCTTTTGACATACCCCAACAGGCACATCCGTCACTTCTAACTCAAACAGTTTCGGATCATTCGGTTCTCGAAACGCTGTCACAAGATACCCTTGCCTCGTTGTCGCAGGAAATTCATCCATTGTAAGCGTCCCTTTATTTTGTCGCACCTGTTCGCCCACACTCACCGCTCTGAGCGTCAGTTCATTGATTGTCTCATTGGCTTTATGCTGATCCACGGCATATCGATATCCTGCGATTGCTCCGATTGAGAGAACACCCATAATCGCCAAAGCGCCCAACATCTCCACCATCGACCGCCCCGATTCGGATGAAGTACTCTTTTTTAGGTTTTTAATTTTAGCCTTGATTTTACTCTTTAAAATCAAATCTTTGAACATTCTATCCCTCCAAAAGTGTTTCAAAAAAACGATCCTTTTTTTGAAACAGTTTTTAGAGCAAAAAAAGCTTGATTTTCTGCCATCCTTTCGTGTATAAAGAAAAGGATCCTTTTTTTGCAACAAAAGAGATTCGTATAACTATTTGATTTAAAATATTTTTTAATATAATCAAACTTGTTTTTGAACAAAAATTAATGAATGTCCTTTTTCTTATTGAATATCTATTTTCAAGAGTAAAAACAGACACATTTAATTTTCTCTCTATAAAGAAAGACCACCTTTTTAGATGGCCTTTCTTTATAAAAATAATTCTCTCAAAAATTAAATCTTCTTGAAAATCAAGGTACCGTTTGTTCCGCCAAAACCAAACGAGTTAGAAAGAGCAACAGTCACTTTCTTTTCTTTAGCAACATTCGGAACCAAATCAAATCCCTTTGTTTCTTCTTCCGGATCATTTAAGTTAATGGTCGGAGGCAAAATACCCGTGTTAATCGCCATCACCGAATAAATAGATTCGACCGCACCGGCAGCACCCAATAAATGCCCAATACAAGATTTTGTAGAAGACATAGAAACTTTTGAATTCTCACCAAAAACACTTTTAACCGCACGGAACTCAACCATATCTCCTAACGGCGTTGACGTCCCATGAGCATTGATGTAATCAACATCTTCGGGATTTAAACCTGCAGATTTCAAGGCTTGTTGCATTGCTCTTAATCCGCCGTTTCCACCGGGGGCCGTAATATGGTGAGCGTCTCCCGTCATGGCATAGCCGACGACCTCGGCATAAATCTTAGCTCCTCTTTTTTTAGCATGTTCATATTCTTCTAAAACAACAACACCAGATCCTTCTCCCATAATAAAACCATCACGACCTTTATCCCAAGGACGAGAAGCCAATTCCGGTGTTTCATTATACTTTGTTGACAATGCTTTTGCTTGAGAGAAACCGGCAATTCCGATCGGACAAATAGCCGCCTCGGCACCACCTGCAATCATAACGTCTGCTTCATTATTCTTAATAATACGAACGGCATCTCCGATTGCATGCGTTCCCGTTGCACAAGCCGTCACAACCGCATGATTGGGGCCTTTAAAACCGTACTTAATAGAAACTTGTCCTGAAATTAAATTAATCAAAGCAGAAGGAATGAAAAACGGAGATAACCGACGAGGGCCTTGTTCATGAACTAAAATAGATCCGGATTCAATCGTTTGAAGTCCTCCGATACCGGAGCCAATCAAAACGCCGGAACGCTCCATTTCTTCTTCCGTTTGCGGAAGATACCCCGAATCTTCAACTGCATCTGTCGCAGCACACAGGCCATATAAAATAAAGGGATCAACATGACGTTGTTCTTTGGGAGATAAAACCGAATCCGGAAAAAACTCCCCTTCTTTATCACCAACAGGAATTTGACCTGCAATTTTTGCCACAAAATTTGTTGTATCAAATGATTTTATGGCAGAAATACCTGAGACTCCTTGTGTGATTTTGTCCCAGTTTGTCTTTAACCCGCGTCCCAAGGGACTTAAAATACCCATCCCTGTAATTACAACTCGTCTTGTCATGTATCCTTCCTTTTTTGACCTTTCTGAATATTCGATAAAAAAGGACGCCAATACCTAGCGTGATCGGCGTCCTTAAAATGAAAACATGTCCGATTAGACTTGTTTTTCGATAAAGTCAACCGCGTCTTTTACCGTACGAATCTTTTCGGCGGCATCATCCGGAATGGAACAACCGAATTCTTCTTCGAAAGCCATAACCAATTCGACCGTATCCAAACTGTCAGCTCCCAAATCATCAATAAAGCTAGCAGATTCCGTTACTTTTGCTTCGTCAACACCTAAGTGTTCAACAACAATTTTTTTAACGCGTTCTGAAACATTACTCATTTTTATTTCCTTTTCTTTTATTAAACTATTTTTTGTCCTAAGACGAAAACGAAACTCTTTTAGCATATTTTTTTCATCTCGTCCAGAACTTTTTTATATTTAAGGCTAACGCATTGATTTTTCAATACTTAAAAGCCCATTTTTACTTTAATATCAAATTGTTTTTTAAAAGATTTTCTCATTAAAAGACAACTTTTCCATTAAAGCCGAGACCCATCATGATATATGTTTTCTTATACATAATCGATCTCTTTAGAATATTCTTCCCGATATACCGAAAAATACTCTACTCTCAAGAGAAGTCAAATCGACTTACAAAAAATTAAACCGTTTCACCTCTCTCAAGATTATTTTAAATCATGGCCATTCCACCATTAACGTGAATTGTCTGACCCGTAATATATCCGGCTTCATCACTGGCCAAGAAAACAACAGCATTAGCAATATCTTCCGCCGTTCCCAAACGTCCCATCGGAACCTCTTTTAACAACTGAGCTTTTACCTCATCAGAAAGAGCATCCGTCATAGCCGTTTTAATAAAACCTGGGGCAATACAGTTAAAAGTAATTCCACGAGAAGCCAACTCTTGAGCCATACATTTACTCATGGCAATCAATCCGGCTTTAGAAGCAGAGTAGTTTGCTTGTCCGGCATTTCCCATAACACCGACGATAGAAGCCATTCCGATTACACGACCGAAACGTCTTTTCATCATCCCCGGAATAACAGCCCGTGCCAATTTAAAACCAGCCGTTAAATTGATATCCAAAACAGCTTGCCATTGGGCATCCGTCATCCGCATAGCCAAACCATCTTTTGTAATACCTGCGTTATTTACCAAAATATCAATCCGACCCATATCTGTCTCTGCTTGTTTAACCAAATTATTTAAACTTTCCGAATCGGTCAGATTTGCGGAATAGACATAAACACGATCCCCCAATTCGGCTTGAAATGCCTTTAAGGTATCCATATTCATATCTGTTAAAGCCAATGTAGCTCCTTGAGCATGCATTTTTTTGGCAATTTGACGACCGATACCACCGGTGGCACCGGTAATCAAAGCTGTTTTTCCTGTTAAATCAAACATTTTTTCTCCTTTTATTAAAAAACGAAGCGACTATAACATTTTTCCGATTAAAAAGCAACTCTCTTTCAAAAATGTCATATTTTAGTCATTTTTAAATTATTTTTTCTATTTTTTACCCCGATTATAATAAGCTAAAATTCGCTGTTTATCGCGATTCCAATCTCTTTTTTTAATATCTTGCCGTTTATCGACCAAATTTTTACCAACGGCAAGAGCTATTTTTATTTTGGCGATTCCTCGAGAATTAAAATAAAGTTCCAAAGGAACAACTGTTTTTCCTTTCTGTTCTATGGACGCCAAAATTTTATTTAATTCTTTGCGTTTCAACAGTAATTTTCGAGGTCTTGAGGCTATTTGTTTGACAAAACCGTCTTTTGCTGCCGCATACTCCGTAATATGAGCATTGATCAAAAACAATTCACGGTTCTCCGCATCCGCATAACTTTCATTGATTGTGGCATGTCCTGCCCGCAAAGACTTGACCTCTCCCCCCGTTAATACCAGTCCTGCTTCAAAAGTTTCTAAAATTTCATAATTAAAGCGAGCCTTTCTGTTTGTGGCTACCGTCCCTGATGTAATGAGTGTTTTCATATCTCTTCCCTACTCTTCCATGCATACTTTTATTTAAAAATCTATTGAATTAAAAACGCATCCGTCAATCGTTTTAAAACCTCTTGTTCCTTGGCCTCTAAGGCCGGAAAAATGCTGTTTATAATCTCTTTATGATATAAGTTGAGCCATGTTTTTTCCGCTTCATTCAACAAATCAAAGCAAACCAACCGTGGATCAAACGGGATAAAGAGTAAATTTTCCAACCGCATCTCGTTATCCTTGTCCAAAACACTCAGGAGCATATTTTCCAACCGAATACCAAACCCGTCCGTTTCCGAATAATAAGCCGGCTCATTTGAAAACACCATCCCTGCCTTTAATCCTTCGGTATCTTTTTCATGAATAATCGGGGGCATTTCATGAACGGCAAGCATCATACCGATCCCATGTCCCGTCGCATGCAAATAATCAACGTGATCCGCCCTTAAAAAAGCATGGGCTTTTTGATCCAAAACACCGGTACTTTCCCCAATCTTAATGCGAGCGCTTGCCAAAGCAATATGTCCCTTTAAAACTTGCGTATATCTTTTCTTCATCAATTCGGTCGGTTCTTTAATGCAAATTGTTCGAGTCATATCCGTTGTTCCGTTCAAATAATGACCGCCCGTATCAACCAACAATAGCGGATAATCCCGAATCAATGACGCATTTTCCGGATCTGCTTGATAATGAGCCCGAGAGGCGTGCGGACCGGATGCGGCTATTGTCTCAAAGCTATCCGCAAAATACAAAGGATCTTCTTGCCTCAGCTCCTTTAATTTTAATGTACAATCATATTCCGTAATCGTTAATTTCTCTTGCTCAATCCAAGCCAAAAAACGACAAATCGTCCGGCTCTCGGAAAAAGTTGCCCTTTTGATATTATCAATCTCAATCGGATTTTTAACGGCCTTTAACAAATCAATCGGATCTTTTTGATCTTGAATTACCGTGTTTTGAGCAATTTTTTCATATAAATCATAAGGGGACTGTTTCAAATCCATTCCGATTCGCAAGCCTTTTAACACCGAATAATCTAAATCCGATAAAAATTGAAACGATCCGTCTTTAAAAATAACCCCCCTTTGAAAAATAACCGGATACTCAGGCGTTGTTTGAGACCGTTTATTTAACAACCATGAGATGTTTTCCGGCGAGGAAATAACAAATCCATCCAAATTATTATCCTTAAGAAACAGAGCAACCCTTTCTTTTTTTGATTCGGATGTTTCTCCCGCATATCGGAGATCATAATCAAAAATATCTGTTTGCAAAAAAGTTTCTTGTCCGAATAAATCCTCCCAAAACGCATCCGAAACAGGTTTCAATTGAATGTCTTCCGCACTCCAAAAGGATCTCAGATATGAAACCCAAGCATAAGAGTGAGTTCGAGCATTAAATCCGATTATCTTTTCTTTAAAATGATCTTTTATCCACTGAGACGGTGTCGTCTCTGTCGGAACTTCAAATACTCTGAAACGAGAATCTGATTGTATCTTGGCTTGTTCCGTATATCTCGAATCCACAAATAAAACAGCTTCATCCAAGCTGATCAAAACCAATCCGGCCGATCCGGAAAACCCTCCGGTTATTTTTTTTAATCGATCATGATACGGCGGATAATACTCCCCCAAAAAGGAGTCTAATCGAGAAACCAAAACAGCATCAAAATCTGTTTCTCTTAAAAAATGGTGTATTTTATCAATCAATCTGTAATCCATTTAATTTAATCCTCTTTTTTCATGACAAGCGTACTCCACCCGTCAATTCGATATTTTTTAAGAAACTGTAATCCGACCTCTTCATGCGCTTTCAAAACAAAGCGTTCCTGTCGTGTCAAAAAACCGGATAAAATGGCAATACCCCCCTTATTTAAGTGATTTGCCAAATCTCCGGCCATTTCTATTAAGGGTCTTGCCAAAATATTACATAAAATCAAATCATAGCGTCCAACGACCGATTCGTATCCGTTACTTTGAAAAACATTCAACAAATCCGACAAACCGTTTTCACGCGCATTTTGAATTGAAACACGAACCGATTCGGGATCAATATCGACAGAATCAACTTTTCGTCCGCTTCCTTTGGCACAAGCCATCGATAAAATCCCTGACCCGCATCCGACATCCAAAACTCGAAGAGGAGATATCGTCAATTCATCCAACGCCATGAGGCATCCCTTTGTTGTTTGATGCTCTCCGGTTCCAAACGCTGTCGCCGCATCAATTTTGAGCGTGATTTTATCCACGGGCAACGGATCTGTCAGATGAGAACCGTAAATATAGTACCGACCGATCGTGAGTGGCTTAAAGCTTTGATAACATTCTTTTAGCCAATTTTTATTCGGCATAGGGACAACCGATATATCCGGTTTTTCAATTCCGGCCTTTAGAGCCGCTTCCTTTAAAACAGAATCAAGATAACTTTCATCCGGTTTTCCCTCAAAAATAGCTTGAAGTTCCCATTTCCCTTTATTTAACCCATGTTCTATCATAACAGTCAAAACGGCTGAAGCTGTTTCTTCCAAAGCATTTTCAAAAAAAGAAACTGCTTTTTTGGGCAAAATAATTTTAAATTCATAATTAAGTATTTGTGTCATTTTATTCCTCTCAATCTTTGGGAGAGTATGATAAAAAAATTAAAAAAAATCAAGAATTATATAAAAAACGATTGACATTGGATCAAATCAATTTAAATATCATGAAAGAAGGGAAAAAAATGATAAAACATCTCAACACCTCTTGCGTTTTCATCTTAGATAAAAAAGGATCCACACGCTCACTTTCATTAGAGACTTTTCAAAAAAAAAGAACTCTTCCTAAAAACTACTGGGTCCATATTAATCTATCTGAAAAGGAAGGAAATAAATGGTTAAGAGATAAGGCAGATCTCGATCCCGAGATTTTTCGCTTATTGTCTTTTACAAAACATTCAAGGCCTCGGTCTTTAATTGAACAAAATCACTTACTTTTGGTACTGCGAACCCCTAATTTAGCACCTAGATCGGAACCGGATGATCTCGTTTTTTTAAGGCTATGGGCTAATGAAAGCCGGCTGATTACAACAGGAACGCATCCTGCCATTCACTTTGATTCGTTAGAGAAGCAATTTAATAACAAAGAAGGTCCAAAAAATATTGCGGAACTTTTGATTACTATCTTGGACAACGTCATTATGTCAACAACAAATATCGTTAATGATATTGAAGATAAAGTTGATGATTTGGAAGAAGCAATCATCTCCAAAAAGGCTCCCCTTTCCGCTTACGATGATCTCTCTGAGATATTAAGACAAGTTGTTGGCATCAGGCGATATTTAGTTCCCGAAAGAGAGGCAATTTGGAATCTTTCACACAAAAAAGCAAGATGGTTTGATCATGCGTTGGAAGAAGGAATCAGTAACAGTTTTTATCGAATTGAGCGTTTAATTGAAGACTTGGATCTGCAAGAAAGACGTGTTCGAATCAATCAAGATGTTTTAACTGCTGAAGCAACCAAAAAAACTCAAAAAAACTTGTATATGCTGTCTATTCTTACCGGTCTCTTCCTGCCCCTTTCCTTCTTGGCCTCTTTATTTGGAATGAATGTGGGAGGTATTCCCTTTTCAACGGCAAAATACGGGCTTTTAGCCATTGTCGGACTGATGATTTTAGTTGTTCTTATCTGCCTGTATTTCTTTAAGAAACTAAAATGGCTTTAAAAAATGGCTCATCTCAAATAATGTATTGACTTATTGATGACATTTTCATATTCTCACTGTTAAGTATTGATCCAGTGAGAATCGTGTGCCTATTGAAATGAGAAAGAATCAGCCAGAAGATATTAAACGTTCCCTCCGATATGTTTATTTGGGAGGGCTTGCAACTTCGGCTTCTGACACATTGGCAGTCGGACCGACACTGACCGCCTATGCTCTTTTATTCGGAGCCGGTAATTTTGCCATTGGTATTTTGGGCGCTGTTCCGTTTATCGGGAACCTCATTCATCTTTGGGTCTCGGCACTGATTGAAAGGGGTATTTCTGTTAAGAAAATCGCCGTTTGGTCCTCTTTTTTAAGTCGTCCGTTTTTTTTATTAGCAGCTCTTTTAGCTTTTTCCCACACTCAAGCATGGGCCCTCCCGACACTCATTTTATGTCTGTCCCTCGCCTATCTGATTGGTTGTATGGCTGGTGGGGCTTGGATGCCTTGGATGAAGATATTGGTTCCTAAACGCCTCATGGGATCTTTTTTTTCAACTCGCTTTAAAGGGATGATGATTGCAAAAATTATCTGTTTTGTTTTTGCATCTTTATTGCTCAAAATCTTCCAAATACACTTTCCCGACTATGAAATATACGCCTATGCTATCCTTCTCGGACTGGCTTTTATCATTTCACTCTACGGGGCAATGACATTTCTATATGTCGAAGACAGAAAAATACCCAGAAATCCGAATATACCCTTTTGGAAAAAAATTAATCTAACATTCAAAAACAAACCGTTTGTAAAATTATTAACCGGATTGAGTTTGCTCAATTTTTCATTGAATTTCTTTTTACCATTCCTCACCGTCTTTTTGATTAAACGGCTTAATCTGGATATGTCTTTCATTTTAATTTTAACACTCATTCAATGGATTTTTTATACTGTTTTTATCAAAAAATGGGGACAAATCTCACAAAGAAAAGGGCCGGAAAAGATACTGATTTTATCCATACCACTCTTCATTTTATCTATCTTACCCTTTATCATTTTAAACCTTTTTCCGATTGAAAACACCTTTTTTCTAATATCACTTCTTGTTCTGATCAATATTATTTTAGGCATCGCTACGGGAGCAATCAATCTTGGGATCAATAATGCCTCGCTGTTATATATACCCGATGAAACGGCAAGCATTTACCTTTCAGTCAACAGTATCTTTAAATCGTTTGCGGGAGCTCTTGGTTCTATTTTTGCCGGCATCTGTCTGACTGTTTTTATTTTCTGCGAAGAAAAAATACTTTCTTTAACAGATACGACTGCTTATGGCTGGACCTCTTTCTTTTCTCTAACGATCATTCTCTGCCTCATTTCTGCCTATCGCTTAAGAAAAATAAATTAAATCAAAGGATTAAAAATGTATAAAAATAAAAAAATTCTAGCTCTTATTCCGGCTCGTGACGGTTCTTTGGGAATTCCCAATAAGAATTTAATACCCCTCAAAGGGAAACCCCTCCTCCATTGGACAATTGAACTCGCTTTAAAATCTCAACTAATCGATGCAGTCTACTGCTCAACCAATGGAAAAGAAATAAAGAAAGCAGCTCTCAAGGCGGGATGTAAAGTTATTGACAGACCGGATGAGTTATGTCAAAGCACCTCTCCAACCATTACGGCAGTCACACATGCCTTGGAAACTCTCAAAACAAAAAATGAACATTATGATTATATGCTTTTACTTCAACCAACCAACCCCTTCCGATCACTTGAAATCGTGGATGGCATCATTAAAAGAACCATAGATCTTAACCTTGAAAGCATGGTGAGTGTTCATAAAATTCCCTTTTATATTCCGCTGATCCGTCTTTTGAAAGATAACACTTTGGAAAAAATATATCAAAAAAGCTCTTCCATCAGACGACAAGATATGAAGGATTCCTATTACGTCAACGGGACATTGTATATTCACAGAACAGATACAATTACCAATAACACATCTTTAAATGATATTCCGAATCCATATGTTATCGATTCAAAATATGGCATAGATATCAATACAAAAGAGGATCTTGAAGAATGCGAAAGCATGCTAAAAAATTATTCATTTTAATACTTTCTTTTGCCCTTTTATCCATAAGCTATTTTATTGAACAAAGACGAGATCAAAATACAATTCATGTTTTTTTTGAGGTTTATGCAACAACTCCCGAACTCATGGAGGCCATTGAATTTGTCAAATTACCTCCGGAGCGGATGAAAATTATCGGATGGCATCGCCTTCCAAAGCGAGATAAGAAAATTGATTTGAGAGGACGCAATACAATCGAATTTGATATTCCACCGAGAGAAGGGTTATATACAAGTCAACCTAAAAAATTTGCAAATTTTATAAAAAAAGTTTATCAAATTAAGCCAAACGCCTACTTTGTATTTTATTCAAATATGAGTCAGATCAAAAATCAGCTTTTTCCTATTCTCAGAGAAATTCCTCGCGATCGGATTCGGGAAATCCACTTGTATGAAGATGGTTTAGGATATGGGATCGGCTCCATGTATAAACATCAAAATAAAAAAGAATCAAAATATAATACATTAAAATATATAGAAAAATTAAAAAAATACCTCAAAAAAGAAGATCATCTTTTTTATCCCGAATATCATAATCTCTTACAAATTTTTTATCCAACCATATATCATTTCTTAGGGGCAGATCAAATAAAAAAAAGACCAGAATATCAAAATTTTGTAAAAAAAATCGGAAAGAAAAATATCAAAGATATCAATTTTGAAAAAATCCGCTCGCAATTATCTCCCACCCAAAAATCATTGCTTTTTGCCTTGTTGGATTTCGATTACAATTATTGGAAAAAACTTATGAAAAATAAGAAAACAGTCGTTTTTACAACAGGTTTTGTTTTCGGAAATAAAAACGAAATACAAGCCCAAATCAATATATTGAGAGAACTACGACAAGGGAAATTAAAAAATCTTCTTTCGCCAAATTCCTATACCTGGTTTTACAAACCACACCCCTCTTTTAGCTCAGAAAAGGAAACCCCTCTTTTGATTAAAAAAGAATTCCCTGATATGATCGAAATTCCGGCTCGAATTCCTTTCGAAGTTTTTATAATTGCCGATTTGACACCTGATTATGTTTTTGGATACAGCTCCTCTTTATTTTATGCTCTTCCTCAAAAAAATATTTTAGGTATCATTACGCGTCCCAGTAAATCATATTATAAAGGCTTTCAGCGCTATTTTAAAAACTTTTCTGTTCCCACCTTTGAACCGGCGGATTTTTTCGGGAAAGCATACGAAATGAAAAAACTTTAACAAACTGCAAGAGACTTTGATCCGATTACAAAAAAAGCCTCCCAAAGGAGGCTTCTTCTTGGAATAAATCCGCTTTTATTCAGCAACAGGTGTTTCCTGAATTTCAACAACGGGTGTTTCCTCTTTAGCTGCTTTTTCGGCTTTCTTCTTGAAAGACCGTTTTGCTTCTTCTTCCGAACGAGCAATGTTGACACGAATGGTCTGGGCAACATCCGGATGCAAAGCCAAGCGAACATCAAAAATTCCTAAATTCTTAAACGGTTGATTAAGATCAATTTGACGACGTTCAATCTTATAACCGGAATCACGAACAGCCTCACAAATATCACGTACGGTCACGGAACCATACAATTGACCTGTCTCAGCAGCTTGACGAATAATAACAACCGATAAACCTTCCATTTTCTTGGCTAAATCTTCGGCCTCCGCTTTTAATTGTAAATTGTGAGCCTCATATTCTTTACGTTTTGCTTCAAAAAAAGCCATATTATCTTTTGTTTTACGTAAAGCTTTCTTTTGAGGGAGCAAATAATTTCTGGCATAGCCGTTTTTAACATTAACGACATCACCCATTTGTCCTAAACGCTCAATACGTTCCAATAAAATAATTTCCATATTTATCCCCTTTCCTAATCAGCAACGAAAGGTAATAAAGCCAAGAAACGAGCCCGCTTCACTGCTCTATTAACACGTCTTTGGTGCTTAGCACAATTGGCCGAAACACGACCCGGAACCAACTTGCCCCGTTCTGTTAAATAGTGCCATAACATCTTAACATCTTTATAATCAATCTCATCAATATGATTTGCGCAAAAAAAGCATGTTTTTTTGTGACGACCAAATGAACTCTTCTCAGCCATTACATATCTCCTTCAGAAATTTCAACTTCATACTTATCATCCGATTTGACTTTTTTGGAACGAGCTTCCATCATAACCGAAGGACCTTCTTCCAACGCTTTGACTTTAACCGTCAAATAACGTAATAAATTTTCATCTAACCGCATTAAACGCTCCATCTCTAAAATGGCCTTTGCCGGAGCATCAATATTCATCAACACATAATATCCCTTGCGGTTTTTGTTAATTTGATAGGCTAAATTGCGTAAACCCCAATCTTCCCGTTTTGTCACTTTTCCACCGTCAGCTTCAATGACAGAAGTATACTTATCTGCTAACTCCGTCACTTTTGCAGGTGTCAAATCTTGACGTGCAATAAATACATTTTCATAAAAAGGCATCGTATCCTCTCCTTATGGATTTTCTCGTTTCGATTTTAACCGGCATCCCCAATGAATGACAGCCTGAAACATAGTCCCGCTCAAGACGGAACAAGGTTGCTTTTTTAAAAAAGCTTGTTTATGCTACATAAAAAAAATAAAAAAAGCAAGTATTTTTTTTGTTTTTCAATTATTTTTTGACAGTCCTCTTCAAAAAGTTTTCCAATCCAAATGTTTTTAATAAAAAATCACATAACATCCCAAGGCTGCCAAAATTCCAAATAATCCTAATATGATACAATTAAAACGCTTTTAATCCCAGATAAAAATTGAAAAATCTTTTGAAAAATTTTTCAAATATTAATCTTTAATATTTTGTCAATTTTTTATATTTTTATTGATTTCATAAAAATCTTGTGATATAATTTCAACAATTTTGTACAACAACTCTTTTCAAGGATATACCTATGACACAAACAATTTCTAATCTTCTCTCATTTGAAACTCTTTTAAAAACACCTAAAATAGCTCCGCATATCTGTATTGATACAAAAAAAAACATACAAGAGATTCAAGTTCAACTAGGCGACAACGCTTTTCGTTTGGGAATCGACGTTTCTTTATATCCTGAAGCTGTCAAGGGTTTGGATTTAACCCCTAAAAAAGCCCGAAAACTCACAAAACGATATTACTTCAAAACATCTCCTGTCAATGATATATCCAATGAGAGGGATTTATCGCTGGAAGAAGCCTCAATACTAACCCAAATTTTAATGGTTGGATTAAAGGGCGGGCACATGATGATTCAAGACGCACATGAGGGATATATTCGAGAAAAATCACATTCCTCAAACATAAAGATCAAAGTTCAAGAGAATTCCACTCCTTCCGTGAATAATTACGAGATTCCGGATATTTCTGCCACTGATAAAAAAATGTATCATATTTTACTAAGAGGACATTTTAAAAACTTTTATTACTCGGCAGAAAAAAAGTTTAATACATTTATCCTTTTAAAATCAGATAACAAACAAATGATTGGGGCTTCTTCTCTAGACCCAAAAGAATTTAAGAAAATTTTAGATCATATTCAATCTATTATACCCTCATCGGTTCAAACAATCTTTGATCACTTTATGGATAAATTTAAAGAAAAACACATTGAGTTATATCAAAACTCTCCTTTATTACCCTCTCCGTCTCTAAAAGATCCGAACATTGGTAAAAGTCCGATTGTTTCGACAAAAAACGAGGCACCACAACAAACCGCCGTTTCTGTTGCACAACAACAATCAAAAAAAGATTCAATTGAAAAACACGAAAAAATTAATTTTTCCATTTCAGAAACAAGAGCTGAAAAAAATGAAAAACAACGTAAGATCATCAAGGAAATCGGTTCAGTAAAAGATATTCCCTTTATTGTAGAAACAACAAAAAAAGGAAAACGTTTAACAGGAAAAGTCAGAGGTTTAATGATACGGATCTTACTAAGCGATAAAAATCCGTCATTTTTGATATTGTATCCACACTATATCAATAAAAATCAAGATGAAATAAAATCAGTCATTGTCCGTCCGCTCAAATCTTTAGAACTCGCTTTTGTCATGAATCGGATTGGAAATCAGCTCACCGACATGCCCCATTTAGAAACGGTATTAAACGAAATGGGAGTAGCCTATGGGAACTTTATCAAAAACAACAAGCCTCTTGTTTCGGATGGGAAATCGGTTTATGAGGCTGCCGCCCACCTCTTATACAATGCAGCTTTTACTCGAGGTCATCAACCTTTAAACATCAGAGGTAATGAGCAAACAAGATAATTCTTTTGATACTTCTATTGAATATCTTAACAGTTTTTTGTATACTTAAGTTTGCCTTTTAATTGAAAATTGATATATTTGACGATTATGGAATAACAAACAAAAAAGGAGAAAAAATGATTGAAATTTCGATGGCAATTCTTGTCCATAAGAAGAAAATTTTAATTGCCCAACGTAATCATGCAAAACATATGGCATTTATGTGGGAATTTCCCGGTGGAAAATTGGAAAAGAACGAAACATTGGAAGAATGTGTCGCACGTGAATTTATGGAAGAGTTAAAGCTTCCCATTCAAGTTATCGAGCCTTTTATGGATGTCGTTCATACATATCCCGAGAAAGGAGATTTTCACCTACATGCTTTTTGGGCTGTCACACATTTGGATGAAGCTCCCAAAATAATGGAGCATGAAGACCTTAAATGGGTTTCGGTCTCAGAGTTGGATCAATTTCAATTTTGTCCTGCCGATCTTCCTTTCGTAGAAGCCCTCAAAAAAGAACAGGATAAAATTGATCATCTATCCACATTAAAATAACGTCTTTTTATTTTAAACCGTAAACCGGTTTATATTCAAATCAAAATTACTTCGAGGAGGCAAATGTTTTTTCCTCCTCATTTTGTTTTAAATATTCCGTTAATAAAGTAGAATTTTAATTTTTAGCTTGTAATTTCATAAAAATTTTTCTAAAGAATAATAGTAGTTTCTTTTTTTGTTTTTTAAGTGTATAATATAAAGAGTTAAACTATAAAAGGAGTTTCGAATGGCATTTTGGGTTGCGGCAATGACTTTCATAGTCAGTCTTTTTGTTTACATGATGTATCCCAGAAGCGATCATTTACAGCTCGAAAAACCACGAGCCGAAGGGGTTATTGTTTCATTTGTCGATCAACACCAAGCTGCCAGAAATTATATGCTTCAATTCTTAACATTAACTGCGGCAGAAAAAAATATCGGGACCACTTCCCTTTATAAGATTTCTCCAAAAATTGAAAGGTTTATGCCTTATTCTGCGACTTTGGAAAATTATCAAAACGAGGATAAAATGAATCCGGAAACAGGGTATGTCAGTGCATTGGCTTGCCTTTCTTCTCCAAACGCCAGAGATCTCTCTGCAAGTTGTGCTCCGTCCGATTTAAAATACATTATCACATATGGTTATCCGCAAGACTGGTGGCCGAATGATATCTCAAATAAAGAATTGTGGAAAAGAGCTATATTAAAGAGAGCCAAAGGAACTCCCGATTGCGGAACAATTTATCCTAAAAATGAATATGTCGGTTTTGACCGATCTTATTTAGTGAATACGACTCAAAAACTGGCACGTTCCATTCCGGTTGCCATTTCAAAAGCACTCATTTCTGAAGGAATGAATTTCTCTTCCGGTGACTTGAACACCGAGCCTTTAGAAGGTGTTTTATTTTGCATTTCCCCCTTTAATCAACCCTATGAAACAGAAGGTTTACTTGTTCACTATGACGCTATAAACAATACTGGAAGCGGACATGATAATGCGGCTATCGGAACAACCGGAGAGTGGGTCAATTTGAACACTCTGTATTCCTCTTCATCCGAATCCTCTTTAAACGAAAAAGGGAACGCCCTCCTTCATAATTTCTCATTCTTGGACACAACCGCCGGATTAAAATTTACCGAAAATCAGTATATTCAAACCATCAATGAGAGAGCTCTCGGAAATAATTTTACGATTTCTTATATTATTGAACCGGATGCCTCCTCCATTCAAAATAAAACAACTATGACGTTCTTAAAAGGCGGTATATCCGGAAACTATCTCAATCATCAGTTTGACGCTTCCGGATTCAATTTAAAGATTGCCACGGCAACCAATGTGATAACGGCACCGCTTTCATATTTTTTAACATCCTCCAACAAAGCGAGACGTGTTGCCGTCACTTATGTCGTTCAAGATTTAACTCTTTCTTCTGCCAAATACTCTCTTTACATAAACGGTCAAAAAATATCAGAAGGAACTAAATCTGCCTTGCCTTCCGGATTAGCAGATGGAACCTTAACCATCGGAAGTAGTTCGGGAAATGGCTTTAAAGGTATATTATATAATTTTAAACTGTACAATAAAGCCTTAACAAGTGAACAGGTTGAAAAGAATTTTCAAACGGATAATATGAGATATGGTCCGTTTAATCAGAATATCGGAAACTAAAAAATTTTGATAAAGGAGCCCAAAATGAAAGAAACAAAAACAAATGAACGCGGATCAGTAATGATGGAAATTATTGCCGTTTTAGCATTACTCGGCATTATGGGACCTCTGCTTTTAAAACAAGTGGCCAATCGAAACGAAGAGTTGGATAATGTGAATATGGCTTCTGAAATGCGAACAATCAAAGAAGCATTTGCCTCCTATATTGCTGCCGATACGGCAAAACTCAATGAAGTTTGTCAACTCAATTCAAACGGAGCTGTTTCGGAATGTGCTCACTTTACCAGCAACTATTCGACTTATATGGATAATATTTGCTACTTTTTACCGGATGGTTTTTGCGGAGAAACAGATGGCGGAACATTGGATTATTACACGTTAAGGTTATATGGCTACATTCAAGATCCGGATATTTCGCCCAAACCTGTTTTTTATGGATTGATTATACCGAGGGACGAAATATTACCCTCCAATATGAATCTGAAAAGAGCCTCCAGAGTTGCCTCTATGGTTGGAACAGACGGAGGAATTTACGATTCCGGACAATTGATCGGTACAATGGGAAGCTGGGTATTAGATGCCCCATCCGGATTTGCCTCTGTTCAACCGAGCGCTCCCAACTTCTACGTTGCCATGACGGGATTGGATATTTATGTTCCGGATGTTGAAGTTCAAGAAATCGCCCCGAACGCTGTTGCTCTTCCTGAAAATTTAGCCCTTGGAAAGCTCCATGCATGGAATTATTTCTCTGTCGGAAATACCACCGCTGATAATGCCAGATGTTTTGAATTATATCATGATCAATTAACAACAACGGGAAATGCAACCGCATCAAACGATGAAATTAAGTCTGTCGGAACGGATGGGTGTGATCCGTTATTTTGGGTTGGAGCCACCGGCAGAACAGGTTCTGACAGGTCTGAACCCAATCAAGTTTATGTCAAAAACAATCTGTATATCGGACGTCAAAACAGTGCAACGGCTTATGATGGCTCAACAGGTATTTCAGCGGTCGCTATTGAAACTGACGACAATACACTCACCTATCCGGGAGATGATGATACAACAACGGAAGGCAGAAACAAACAACGTCGCATTGTTGTTTATGATATTGCCGGTCGTGAAAAAGTGACGATCGATGCCAGAGGTCAAATTGCCGTCAAAGGAGATGATATTGAAGTTCTTCAATCAGATGGAACGACAGTCACAGAACCGGAAACATTGACAATTGCTGATGGAAAAATTGAATCGAATCGAACGGTTTTAAAAGATCAACGAAAATCGGCTTCATCCAAAGAGGTTCAGAATTATGTTCTGGATCCCGCCTACACATCTGTGTTAAATGATATCAAACTAACCTCTCGTGGCGGAGCTCGATTAAGTGAAATTTTACCTAATTATATTGCAAAAGGGGTCTATGTACTCAATCGTCCATCCGGAACAAGCACAACAGCAAGTTCGTTTACGACCTCCATCGAAAAGCCGCTTTGTCCCTCGGGATATGCTCCGGCGATTATTGTGACACCAACTCGTTGGGATTCAGGTCGTGTGAATGAAATTGATATTTCTCACACGCATACGCTGAATCAAGAACAGATCAACTCATTGATCAACAAAACACGTGTCAATATACCGGCGAATTTAACATCTACTTATGTTCAAACGCCCTATGCGACTTCCGGAGCAACAGCTAATATCGGAAATAACACACGAAACAACATGGTCATTGGTGATAATAAAAACAATACAACAGGTGTTTTTGGTGGAAATGACGATCGTGTCAAACAAGAGGAAGCTCGATTTGCCGTTTTAATTGACAATAACGAAACCGATTTTGTTGACAATGATTCCGATTTAGCAAAGCCCCGTTCTGCTGCCCATACTCCGACGACCTCTTCAACAGGATCGTGGTCTGTTAAAATGGGATATAAGAGTAAGAATGATACGGATCTCTCTTCTTTTACGGGGAAACAGATTGGTGACAGTATCTCCGCATTGGCACAAACTTATTGTGTCTTTGACTCCACGCTTTTTGAAGATGCACCAGATAAAGATAGGGAATAAAAATACAACAAGATCAAAGTCCGCCAATTTTCGGCGGGCTTTTTGTAACAAGAAAACTACGGCTAGGCCGATCGTTCCAAAGAGCTTACAGCTTTACACATAAAAGACTCCTTTGCTACAGTAAGTTAGACGGTCAGACGAAAGTCTAATAAAAGCAAAGGAGTTTTTTTATGAACACACATACAATCGCACACAATATGGAATTGCAAATATCATATTGTTTTCGCATCAAAATATCGTAGAAAACCCTTTTACGGGGGGCATCTGGAAATAGAGTATCTTGTAAGAGAATGATGCCAATGGAAAGAAATAGCCATAATAGAAGCAAAGGTCTGCAGTGATCATGTTCACATGTTAATAGAAATACCCACAAAACTTTCGATAAGTTCGGTTATGGGTTATCTCAAAGGTAAAAGGAGTCCGACAATATATGAAAGGTGGGGAAATGCAAAATTTCGATATTGGAATCGAGAATTTTAATGTCGAAGATATTATGTAGATACGACAGGTAAGAATACTCAGAAAATGACTGAGTATATCCGAAACTAATTTAAAGAAGATGTAGATCAAAGTCAGTTAACAATGGATTTAGACCTGTTTACGGGTAGCAAGCAATATTCGCCCTGTCAGACCGTCATACGCCCTTAAGGCATTTGCCGGCACTATTAGGGTTATACCCGTTAAAGAAGAACCACCGGCTATGATCTGTACCCCAGAAAGTGGAGGAAAAAAGGAAATCCCCTTTGAAAAAAATATTCAAAGGGGAATTTTTTTGTTAAACTCACACAAAAGGAGATAAGAATGAGCAAAATAAGATTTAGTAAAGAAGAACAAGCCAGAT
>CASECF010000043.1 GCA_949286245.1 uncultured Alphaproteobacteria bacterium | reverse complement strand
AGTCATTGGCTTTACCTATTTATTATCGCCGCAGTGGCAAGAATCGCAGCATTTATTTTCTTTGGTGCATTGACAGTTATCACCGCAGGTACAATTTTCACCGCAATGGCATTCTTTACCATTTTTTCCGCACTGACAATTTTCACCGCATTGACAGTTTTCGCATTTACAATTCGGATTATTACATTTTCCCATTTTTATTCTCCTGTTAAAAAAATTACGTTCAAATATACATATACCCCCTATATGTATAAATGTCAAGATGTTTTTTTTAATTTTGATGTACTCGGCTATCCTCAATAACCGCTGTTATTTCTACCTTGGTGGAGCGTGGATGTATGCCCGTCACACGTGCAAGTACACTCCATTTATCGGCGGTTCCAAAAGCAAAATGCGTTCGTTCTGTATCTGTGCCTGTTAAAATGTCAATGTCCGGTTCTTCCGATAAGATAACCTCTGTCGGAAGTGAGCCGGCAGTCACAACATACGGACCGGATAAAGACCCGTTTTTCTTTCGTAATGCCAAATAATGTGTTTGACCTTCTTCAAACTTGACCGGTTCGGACAGGCTTAGAGTTAATCCGTTTTGCTCTGTCACTTCACCGCCTTGACCCCATTTGGCCATATCGTGAGTGATAGCAATCAGGTCTCCATAACTCGGAACCAGTCCTTCCAGTTCCGTTGTAAAATTGACAATACGTCTGCGATACCGGTTTGCCAAAGCCATATAAGTTACTTCACGCAAGGTTTGTTCTTTATTTGTACAGCCGAACAATTCAACGGTTGCTGTTTTATCTGAAGATGAACCTTCAAAAGAGCCAACAACTTCGGAGGTTTTCCAAGTCTTTTCCGAAAAATACTGAACACAAACGCTGTCGGCTGTGTCTTCGGACGGCATCACATATTGTATAGATAGGCTGTTTTTTACAATATTTCGTGGTCCGAAGAGTGCCACCGGTATGTTTTTCGGCTCGTCTCGGACGAAACGAACGATACCTCCTTGGATAAATGGAATGGCTCGTCCAACTCGGGCTGTTCGGGATAAGGCTTCATAAACCGTCAGTTTGCTATCAAACACACCGTTGAATGTATCGCCACGACTGTTCCAAGTCTGATCCAAATTATAAAGAGCCTGCAGATCTATGGACTTATCGGCAAGCCCGGCACCATATGAGGCTCTTAAGATATCTGCCAACACCCAAGCCACCGAACGGGTTGCAACCGGCGATGACCACCCGGAAGTCGGAGACCATGTCGGCAGTTTTCTTGTGACAATACAGTTGACCATACGGGACGAGCGTTGAGATAGGTTATCGGTGGCTCTCATCGTAATGGCAAGCAAGGTTACGTTTCCGTAGTCTTTTTCAGATACAATGTACCCCTTAGCCGAACCCCATATGCCTTGCCTTCGATTTAGTTTTTACGGATGCTCCCTGCGTCATAATCCTTATCAATATCCGCATATTCACTGCGGATTATTCCTTGTGTTCATCTCTTAAAAACATAAACACAGGTATGACAATATTATGATTTATGGAGCTTTATCCTTGGTTTGATTTTATAAAAATGCTTTTATCTCTGAGCTTGTCTGTCAGAGTTGCCACATCAACAGAGGCTTTCAAAGCTGATGCGTTAAATTCGCCGGTTAAATAAATAACAGCTTGTTTATCTTCACTTGATGCATCAACAGTTTCGGCTAGAATTGCCTCAGGCTCAGTTGAACAGATGGTGTATTTACCGTCTGATTTACTCAATACTGTTCCTTTTTCATAGGAACCGCCTGTGATTGTGGCTAAAATGCCAACTCTTGGAAATTCGCCGGCGAGTAAGTTATCGGCCGTTGAAGTTCCTAAATCTTTAAATCCTTGTACTGTCATTATTTGCCCTCCATAGTATATGATGCAATACGAGCAGCGACCATATCCGGTGTTTCTTCCTGTTCTTCAACAGAAGGAGAGATGTTTGGATTTGGCACGCTTGCCATGGCTTTTTCAAAGTCAGTTGATTTTTGAGCTGTCGGAATGGTTCCTAACACCGCCAAAATGTCAGATGCTGACATATCTGTTTTTGCGAGCAACATCTGAGCTGTTTCTTCTTTGCCTTTTACAAGCTCGGAAGCAAACACTTGGCTCATGCGTTCACGCTCGGCCATCTTAATATCCTCGGCCGAAAAGGTGGGTTTTTGTTCATTCATGAATGATTTCTCCGTTGGGGACGTATTTCCAGCTAATTGACAAATATGGTGCTGACAAAAATCATTTGATACTAAGGATTTGTTCGCAAATGATGTTTTTTCATCATTAAGAAAAAATCCTGACGTAGTCGGATTATTTTTGTCGCATCCATCTGGACAAGGTAAAAATTGCTTTTTAACTGCTGAATTTTTCAAATGTGTAGAATCGACTACACTTTGTGAAAAATCCATTGTTCTAAAACAATTTTTACTCTTGCCATTTTTGCCTATTAACTGGTAATACGTCCCTGTGTTAAGGTCTGACACCAATTCCTCAAATGAGGACAAGCCGTCCGCCAGACCGATACTGACGGCTTTTTGCCCAACAAACACATCTCCACCACCGAAGTTTTCAATAACTTCTTTCGGGGAGATATCCCTGTTAAGTGCAACTTTATTGATAAAAACATCAGCCAACGCATCAACGTGTTCTTGAATTTTGGTTTTACCTTCTTCGGTTTCCACGTTCGGACGTTTATTTGGACTTTGAGATGAAACAATCTCTATGGTTTTGTTTTCATCGTCCTTTTCAAAAATGGAAACGACACCGATTGAGCCGATGACAGCCGTATCGGTTGCATAAATCTTATCACAGGCTGAGGCGATCCAGTAAGCACCAGAGCAACAATAACCGGATGCATATGCGATAATCGGCTTTGTGCCACGAGCCTTGTAGATCATATCAGCAACTTCGGAACAGCCGTTAACTTCGCCACCCGGACTGTCAACATCAAGCAAAATGGCCTGAACAGTTGGGTCTTTGAGTGCTTTATTAAAATCTTGAGCGAAAAGCTCATAAGAAGTAGCTCCGCAAATACGAGTGAAAAGGTTCGCATACCTGAATAATGGCCCGGTTACCCTGATAACAGCAACGCCGTCTCTTATTGAAACGGCGTTTGTGTTTTTCATCTCTTTTCCTAATTGACTGGTGACTGCCTCAGGGCTTTTGTTGTTCTGCCTCGCTATCGTCATCATCGTCTGCAACATCTCGGGCGTTATTGCCCATACGGTCTTGTTTAATAGTTTCATGGTTTTCCTTTCATCTAAACAACAACCTTTACTTTCTTTTTGAGAAAGTAAAGGATAATTTGCTAACCTTTACTTTTTTCGATTTGGACAACAAAAAAGCCCCACGAGAAGTGAGGCTATTTTTTTGCATTTTTTCTATTTTATAAAATAGAAAAATTCCCATATATTCCCAGATAATTGCTCATCTGTTCCCAGATATATAAAAAAACGAATTATTTTTCGCTGTTTCGTATATATGAAACACCACGTGTTGTTCCTAGTTTTGTTAAATATCCTTTTTTTACCAAACTTTGTACAGATTTACGGACTGTTTCAGCATTTTTTCCCGTTTTTTTAACCATTTCAGAAATAGCCAATTCCGAATTGCTGACAAACAGGCTCATAATTTCACGTGCAGTTGGAGATAATTTATCTGTATCTACTTTTTTGATGTTTTTAATTTTATCTTCTAATGCCTGTTTTTGCTTTTGAAGAGATGTGACAAAGAAGGTTAACCAAGGTTCGTAATCAACCTTATCACTCCATATTGTTTTTTGTGTGCCACGTAAGGCTCGATAATAAGCATCTTTACTTGCTTCGATAATTGATTCCATTGAAGTATACGGCATATAACTGTATTTGTTTTTCAGCATCAATAAAATAGTCAAGGCACGTGACATACGACCATTTCCATCTGTAAATGGATGTATTGACAGGAAATGAACAATAAATATCCCAATCGTGATAATGGGATGCAAAAATCGATCTTCAAAAGTATCGGTTGTCCATTTAATTAGTTCACTCATCAGGTGGGGTGTATCAAAAGGAGAAGCTGTTTCAAAAATAGTTCCGATTTCCTTTCCTCTATAATCATAAGCAGCTACCCGATTGCTATCCTTTTTGTATTCACCACGATGACGTTCATCCTTCGAAGAGTACTTCAAAAGAATTTGATGTAGCTGTTTAATATAATTTTCCGTTAGAGGGATATCATTGTAATTTTCAAATATCGTATTGATTAAATCAGAATATCCTGCAACTTCTTCCTCATCACGAGACTTAAAAGACTTTTTGTTGATATGACTAAATAACTTCTCAATTTCAGCATCGGACATTTTATTGCCCTCAATACGATTAGAAGAACCGACAGATTCAATTGTTGCAATCCGCTTCATAACTTTTAATTCAGCAGGTGTCAATTTAGATAAATCTACGCTCCACGAACCAACAAATTGATCAATCTCAGCAATTTTATTTAGCATATCCGGTGTAATAACAATGTCTTTTATTCTTGGCATATGGTTTCCTTTCAATTTTACCGAATATTACCAGATATTCCCAAATAAGTCAACAAAAATTACCAGATACATAAAAAATTTATTCTATTGGCTGTATTTCATCGCTATTTCGTATCGTTTTTTCCTCCCTTTGGGTTAAATCTCCTGTTGTTAAGCCTAATTCGGCTAGTTTGGCAGTTTGCCTGTCGCACGTTTTGTTATCAGCATTTTACCGGTAATCCGGCGAAAGGAACCAGAAAAACTAATTTTCCTCGCTATCAACGCTCGTCAAAAAGTTTTTTCATACGTTCCTTTTCTCTTGCTCTTTGCTCTAAAACTTCTTCCCAGTCTAAGCCTTGGCTGGCACATTCGTTCTCTAAGGTTGAAAGTCCTATCTCCATTCGGATTTGACAGGCTTGAGCCTCTTTAACCGGGTCAACCCAGCCACGACCGGGACCGATCCACTTACATCTTGTGTAGGCATAGCGGTTTTCATAAAAGTCCGGTGCATCTACTAATCCTTTATTGACGGCTTCTTCAAGCCATAGCTCATAAACCGGTGTCGCCCAGTAATCAGACAGCCATTGTCTGCGACCATTGAAATATCGCCAAGCTTCTAACAAGGCAGAACGAGCGGACAAGTAATTGGTCTTTGAGAAGTCTTTTAACAGCAACTCGTACGGAATGTTTAATCCGGTTCCGATGTGTCGGAGCAAGTTTTCAACGAAAGCACCATATGCCGAGTTCGGGCGAGACGGGGTAAATGGGGCGACTTTATCTCCGGGGAATATCGGAATAATCGAGCCACCCTCTAACTTAACTTGCCAATCTTTTTTGGCATTCAAGTATTCATCGCTTGAACCACCGAACAGTTCGTTTAAGCCTTCATTATCCATTGGTGTTTCAATAAATGCGGCAATCATTGCGCTAACAATAGCGGCCTGCAGTTCTGACCGCTCATAATGATCGAGCATTTTGAACATCGGCATTATGGCACTGAGGACGGGCTTTCCACGATTTTGACCGATACGGCTGATATCGTGAACGTGTAGAACTCGTCTTCGGCCAAAAGGAGTAAAAGCCGAAATACGTTCCCAAGACTTTAGGCCAGTCCAATAGTCACCCGGGTGGTCTTTTTGAATGTGATAGGCAATGGGAGCACCATACTTATCAATTTCAATTCCACCTCTGAGGTTTTTGCTATCACTGGCATTGTTCGGATTAGATAATCTGTCCGGTTCGACCAGTTGAATGGTTGTTGAAAATGGTCTGTCTTTTAACCATAACGGCAAAGCCAATGCTTCGCCATTTATCAGACAAAACTTGAAAACCTGTGTCGTTAAACCATGAAAATTTAACTTTTTGGCCGCATCGCAGTTAAATGTTTCTGCCCAAGATCGCCAAAGGCTTTCCACCTTTATTTGCCATTCTTCTTCTCATTCTTTAGTTTTTCCTAATGCCTTATAATCAGGTTTAGCTGACAAACGAAACCCTGTACCGACAATGTTATCGGATAAGGTTTGCATGGCACCTGAAGCCACGCCATGATTACGAGCCAAATCCCTTGAACGGGCAACAATTGTATTTAATTCCGGAAGTAAATCGCTGTCCGCAGATCCACGTCCGGGGAGCCAAGAAGCAATCTCTCGTAAAGAGTGCGAGGCTGATTTATGTGATGTGTCTGTCATAAGGCATTATTCTCCTAAATATAATCAAATTTGGTGTTAGCAAAAAATATTTTTTGATTAGGCGTTTGATTGCAAATGATTTGATTAATCATTAAAAACAAACAACGACATCAGAAATATTTTTTGCAACATCGTAGACAATACTTATTCTTATAATTGTTCTCAATACCTATCAATCCACCACCTATGGACAAAACATCCTTTACGAGAAACAACGCTTTCTCTGTCGGATGTGCAAATGAGGCGATTTCGGATTGATTTAGTTCAAAAATTGAAGGCTGATTATATTCATTAACAGATAAACTACCGGATATAGGATAATCTGGAAACTTATCATCATCAAGGCCTCTAACGGCTAATTATGCTCTATTCCTGGAATTAAAATAGGAAAAGAATCTTCATGTAATATGGAATAAAATTTATCATATAACTCATCATAGGCTGAAACACTATCATGATCCGTTATACTTATTATTTCAAATTTCTTTTCTCGTATGTTTTTTAAAATATCATAAATAGACTGGGAAGCATCTGATGAGTGATTAGAATGAATATACCAATCAACTCGCACAAAAGATTCCTGCTTCAATCTCTTTTTTTTTACATAATTCCTCAATTTTAGCAATTGCCTTTTTGTTGTATTCGTCCCAAAAGGATATCTTGTTAGTCATATTTTTGTACTTTTAGCTAAATTTAATACATGTTGAATAAACGCATTTTTTTCGGCGGTGTATTTTTTTCTTTCATCTTTATACCGATCAGCAATGCTTCTCTTTAGATTCTCATATTGTTGCACAAATTTAGGATATTTTAACAAATAATCTCTAAATAAAATGTGATTATTCCAATAAGTACTATTTAATACCTCAACATGAATATAATGTGTTCTGCAATTCGGCATTCCCTTCCTTGCTAAAATTTCGCCACATTTTTCTATAGAATCCAAAACATCATATCCGTTTTGTTGAAAAACAGGAATAAGTTTCTCCAATGTTTTTTCATCTTTAACCGCAACAGCAATATCCAAAATCGGCTTAGCGCTAAGACCTGGGATAGACGTGCTTCCAACATGTTCAATAGATAATGCGTCCTCTCCAAGAATTTCTTGTAGGAGTATTTTTTCTTGCAAAAAAGCTTGGGGCCAATCTTTACAATATGCTACTAATTCTACCTTGTCTTTGTGTAATCCTAGCACGGTATCCTCCTCATGTTATTAATATTGATCTAATTATAAAAAAAAACTTTATTTTTGCAATTATATAATTTTTTGGGGATTATGATTAAAGGGGGAGTGCTGATGATGGATTTACATGTGCATAGTAGCGTTTCTGACGGCTCCTTTTGTCCGGAAGACTTGATACTTTATGCACAAATGTATTAGAATCTTTATTCCCCAAAAAAACACAGCATTCTTTTAAATCGATTACCAGCTCCTTAGTAACATATCACATACATTGGCCTAAAGATTATCTGGACACTGACCATTATATAAAAAAGGACAATGTCATATTATGAAATGGTTGTATGTTGGGGATGATTTAAATTTATTTTCTAACAATCCTACGCTATGGGAAAAAGCCTCTGAATATGCAAAACAAAATAAATCTATAATCTTTGATATGGGTTTTTGGACGAAAGAAAGTCGGAAAGAATCTGTCAAAAAAACATCGGCTGTTCTGGTTTTTAATAGCAAAGGAGAAATCATCTGACAACAGATCGCTTCTACGAAGAAAAAAGATGCCGGAAAATAGAGTTACTCTGCCGTAGGAGATGTGGAAACGGGAGAAGATTATCCATCGGTAGCTTTGAGAGAATTGAAAGAGGAATTAGGAATAGAGGCTAAAATAGAGGAATATATAGGTTTATCTCGTTCCATTGATCTTGTCACCAAACAAAAAAAATTTTTTATAGAGCATATAAAATAATCCATGATGATCCTTATATTTATGATAAGACAGAGGCTGATACCATCCAAGTATTTACGCCTAAAATGTTAACCAAAATGATTAAAACGCATCCGAAAAACTTTAAACAAAACCTGTTGGATATTTTGGGACTGATGGGAATTAAATGATAGAATATCTTCATATTATTCATGACGATTGGGTCATGATCAGTACAAAATCAAGAGAGAAATCATATTGAAGAAGATATACTTTACAAGTTTTTTGTCGTCCTGTTTTGAGGTATAATAATAAGTCGATTTTATAAAAATGGATCATAAATAAGAAATACCCCTTGTGCAAGAGGCTAAAATATCCGGCTTCTGCCTGATCCAATAAAATGTATATGCAAGCTGTTCGCAACCATTATTTCTTTTAATGTTTCAGCTCTGTTTGGGGAAGCCTCCCGAAAAAATTTATCACATTAATTGTGTTTCATCATCGAGTAGTCATTTCAATCGGGTTTGTCTTTAATTTCAACAATCTGATAATCGGCAAATAATGAATACCTATTATTTCCCTCTCTCCTCTGCCGAAAAGCGAACAAAATTCATTGAGAGATCCTTTTGAGCTTTCTCATCTGTCCCTCGATATTCATTGACAAACCAATTTACAAATTTTTGAAGACTACCGTTTACTCGACCGGATTCATAATGGTCGGTCAATTCTTCCTTTGTGAGCTCACAGAGAACCTTATTATATTTTTCTAAATAGATTATTTTCCATAATTCCGACCATGCAAAGGGAGACTGGATATTTACTTTCTCTTGAGATATTGCCACTTCTCCGCCTTCCCGTTCAAATTGAAAAACATCTCCTTTTTCATTCACAAAGGTGGCAACACTCATAAATTTTGCTCTTCTGTCTTCCACGCCTTGCATCAATTTTAAAATACCATCCGCTCCCAGTGTTTTAAGAACATATTTTGTATAAACCCCCGGAAACCCATTGAGTGCAAATATAAATAATCCTCCATCTTCAACCAGAACAGGCTCTTTTAATATTTCGAAAGCTTTTAGAGCCTTAAAACGAGACACTTCTTGAACGGTGTCAAACTGGGGCTCCATAATGTCCAGATCTTGAGCATGTACCTTTATGTCTGTTATCTTCTTCGATTTCAAACTGTTTTCCAGTGATTTGACTTTCACTTTGTTGGATGTTATGAAATTAATCGTATCGCCGAAATGAGTCATTATTTATCTCCTTTATTATAACAATATCTTTCTTGATTGCACAACAACCTCTTTTATAAAAAACAATTCAATTGTTTGATCTATTAACAAACTTTTTTAAAGAATTTTATGATCAAAACAAGATGCTCATTCTTTTTCTTTTAATCCCTTTGATTTTGAGATCTTCCTTGTATAATACTTCTCACAACTCGATTATGTTGTTTTATTTGATGCGGTTGTCCTTTGAGAGAGCTCTTTTTCTGATTGGTTTGATTTTCCATAAAATTCTGTTGTACTTCATAAATTTCTTTTGCTTGTGCCTTAATAATTTTCTCCTCTATTTTATCCGGATAACTTTTCCAAGTATTATAGATCATCCAAGATGATACAAAAAGAATCCCCCCTGTCAACCATAACAGATAAGCCTGTCCGGCATTTGATTGTTTCCTTTTTTCATCAGATAAAATTTCTCTTGGGACCTTGTGCAATGTGAGCTTTTCCGCATTATCGATTCTTTGTTCTTCAATTTCAGAGAGATAACACTTCTGAAAAAGAGACCAATTACTCATGAGAGCAATCATATTGATTTGTAATCTTTTGATCGCGTCATCCATATTGACCGGTTTGTCTTTTTCGTTGATTAGTTTTTCATTAAATGTCAGTATTTCAGATAATAATTTTCTCGTACAAACCATACTTGATTTTCTTTCTGAATTATTCCTATAAATCTGATCATCATTATTCCGTATTCCTGCCCATTTGGCTTCTTCCAAAACAGCTTTTTGAATTTCGGGGGTTTCTACAAGAATTTTAATCACTTTTTCCATTTCATTTGAAAACTTAAAATTTTCTTTTTCCGTCAAGTACTCCAGCCTGTGCGAGAAATAATTCCAACTTTTTTTTGTGAATCCTTGCTGAGATGTCTCATCAACCAGCTCTGTAAGAGCCTCCATGGCATGCCTATCCAGAGAGGACACCCGTGTGGGATTAGATACTTTTTTTAAAGCCCCACCCACCATTAAAGCCAAAGAACTAATGACTCCGAACCAAACCCATTGATACATTTGATGAATCTTATCTCCCTCTTTCATCGATTCTCTGATTTCTGGATCCGACATCATTTTTGTGAAATATGGCTTAGATTGTTCAATATATAGCCGACTTCCCACATTACGCTCTTCATAATCCCGAACAAACCGATTCCAGACGTCATCTGTCAATCCCATCTTCTCAACATTTTTTGCAAGTTCACAAAAGATATCGATATTTTTACCAATTTGTAAAGCGTTTACCCTCTCTTTTGCTTGTGTTATCGATAAAGAGGGCGAATTTGACGATCCCCATTCCAAAGGCTTCGAAACTTGATTTTCCTGATTTTCACATAAGGCCATCATGGATGCCACACCCACCATGGCTCCCCATATTACCAATCGATTATACATGAATATATCCCCTCTATTTTTTTAAATTCAAAATGAATTTAATAGTCATCATTCGGAATGACTTGTCTTTTAACTTTTTTTAACGTCTTTTTCGGTCTACGAGATTTTATATCCGGAACCATTTGTGTAATAACACCGTGCAATTCTTTCAGTTGATTGGTATATAAATGATCGGCGTTTGGAAGCATTTTATATTCCACATGCACAAAACGATGATTACCCAACTGTTCTGCCAACATTTCAACGGAAGTTTCCGAAACAATCGTATCTTTCCCGCCTTGCACAATTAAGCCGGAAGAAGGACACGGAGATAAAAAGTCAAACTGATATAAATTGCTAGGCGGTGAGACAAAAACAAACCCACTGATTTCCGGTCGTCTCATCAACACCTGTGCGGCAATCCACGCCCCAAACGAATAACCGGCAATCCAACAAACATTTGTTTCAGTATCCATACTTTGGAGCCAATCCAAAGCGACAATGGCATCTGCCAATTCTCCGACACCCGTACCGTCAATTTCTCCTTGTGAATTTCCGACCCCTCTAAAATTAAACCGTAATACAGAGAAACCCATATCAACAAATGCTTGGAAAATAGCGTATGTGACCCGATTATTCATCGTTCCGCCCTGAGCGGGATTGGGATGTAAAACAAGAACGAGCGGGGCTCTCGGGTTTTCAGACCTGTGAAAACGGCCTTCCAATCGACCGGCCGTACTGTTAAAAAATACTTTTTCCATACCTTTTCCTTCTCTGTCTTGTAGCGAAAAATAAGAGCTATCATCCAACTAATGAAATTTTAGAATATTTTTTATCAAAAATCAATCTTTTTTGTTGACTTCATTTTAAAAAGGGGGTATAAGACTTTTATTCCGTGGCGGAATAGCTCAGATGGTAGAGCAGAGGAATCATAATCCTTGTGTCGGGGGTTCGATCCCCTCTTCCGCTACCAGTTAAAAGGATGCCTTATCAGGCATCCTTTTTTTGTACTTATCAAAATAGCTCAATCCTAATCCTATTTCTTTTAGCCGGAATCATGGAAACCGATTATTTGAGATCAAAGAAGTTGCACCGAACGAACGAGATATCAGAAATCAAGCTTGTTTTTTAAACTGTTATATCGTTTATGGATACATTCAAGAGCCGTTTTTTGAATCCCTTTGGTAATTTCGTAAATAATAAAACGCCCGTCCCGTCGACACGAAACAAAGCCATCATCTTTAAGCCTTTTGAGATTCTGAGAAGTTTTAACCGGATCTTGTTCAATGCCGGTGGCAATATCGCTTACATTGGCTGATTCTTTATAAATAAGATATTCTAAAATACGCATTTTATCAAAATGAGCAAACAGTTTAATTTGATTCGCAATTAAAAGAGTAAAATCCCGCGGAAGAGGAAGTTTATTGCCGTCAACCAAATAGCGAAAATCATTTGTCATGTACCCGTATAACTTTCGAATACAAACAAATAAACTGGCAGGATATTCTTCATGGATTTTATAATAGATAAAAATGCCATGACGCTCTGTCCGAACCAGCTTAGCATCTCTTAATTTGCGAAGGCTTTGAGAAACAATCATTTGCTCTTCCCGAACGGCTTTCGTAATATCGGAAACACAAGAAGAGCCCTTTATATCTAAATATTCTAATATGCGAAGCCGTAAGGGATGTGCCATGTAGGTCATTCCACGAACGGCTTTTTTCATTATATCAACAGGTAATTGTCCTTTTACTTCCGTGCTCATGGTCACAGTATAGTCTTTTTTTGTCTGATTTTCAATGAAAATTACCCGCATAAAGGAGATTATTTTAAAGGATTAGATCCCCCCTTTCATTGATGAATAAAATCTTGAACATACGAATCGAATTTCTTATCAAATCCGGCGCCCCAACCCATGATATAATTTTCTCCCATACAAAAAAGCGGGGTTCCGATCATACGTCCCAAATTAAATTTTTGAGCACACTGTTTAAAAAGCTCAAATCCTTCCTCATAGCCGATATTAACTCGAACAATCGGAAGATCGGCATATTTTTCAGATAAATATTTTTCCGCTTCATGACAATGCGGACATCCATCCGAATAAAAAAGAAAAATCTGATCGTTATTTAAACGACTCGGAGCAATCGGACTAAACTGTTTTGTGCTTGCTTGATCTACAATCTGAGTATTTCTCTCGTTTTTTGAAGATGAGCTTTGATCGTCACATCCAACAAGAGATAACGAAATCAACCCCAGAAAGGAAAATAAAAAATATTTCATGTTTCCTCCTTATTCGATACAACAATCGACGGCTTTTCGAATAACGGATTTCAGTTTTCCGAAAACGGATTGATCAGTAGGGGTTTCCGTTTCCGCTGTATCGAGTTTTGAAGCTGTTGTCTGTGTGAGAGCGTCAGCTGATTTTT
>CASECF010000042.1 GCA_949286245.1 uncultured Alphaproteobacteria bacterium | reverse complement strand
TGACAACTAGCTGTTATCTTCCCGTTTTTTACTGTTTGGAGTGTCTTTCGACACTGTTCTTAAAAATGTTTCTCTCTGAAACTTTTCGGGATTGTTTTATTGTTTAATTGTCAATGTTCGTTTTTTTGATGTTGCTTTTTTTCTTTCGTGCAACTTCTTAATGTTAACACATCTTTCAAAGTTTGTCAACATCTTTTTTTATTTTTTCAAACATTTTTTATGTCCGAAACGGAGAAGGAGGGATTTGAACCCTCGCGCCGCGTTAGCGACCTATACCCTTAGCAGGGGCACCTCTTCGGCCTCTTGAGTACTTCTCCGAATAGCTAAAAATTATGAAATTTTTAACACACTTTTTCAGTGCTTATCTATTATAATACATATTTATCAAGCTTGTCAACGTATTTTTTACATTTTTTTAATTTTTTTCACGCCACAATATATAGATTTTTTCTTAATTTTTATTTGATATATAGTACAAATCAAATATGACGATATTCCTCTATAACTGTTTCATAAAGATTATGCCCTTCTGAATCAATAACTACAATGGCTGGCAGATTTTTTACTTCAAGTTTTCTTATAGCCTCTGTTCCCAAATCATCATAAGCAATCACCGTAGATTTTTTAATAGCTTTTGATAATAAAGCTCCAGCGCCGCCAACTGCAGCAAAATAAACCGCCTTATTCCGTGTAATAGCTTCGACAACTTCTTTCGAACGTTTTCCCTTGCCAATCATTCCTTTTAATCCACAATCCATAAGCTTTGGGGCATATTTATCCATCCGGCTGCTTGTTGTCGGACCTGCTGAACCAATCGGACGACCTTTTCTGGCTGGTGAAGGCCCCATATAATAAATAATATTATTTTCCAAATTCATAGGAATTGCTTCATTTGCCATCATAGCTTCATACATCCGTTTATGAGCTGCGTCTCTGGCTGTATAAATCGTTCCTGTAATATAAACATAATCTCCCGATTTTAATTCTCTGATCGTTTCATCCTTTAAGGGTGCATTAATATATTTTTCCATTCTGCTCTCTCCTTAAATTTTTTATAATTCCCGTGTCACATGACGGTTCACATGACAGCATATATTTATAGCTACAGGAAGACCAGCGATATGTGTTGGATATGTTTCAATATTTACAGCCATAGCTGTTACTGTGCCTCCAAGACCTCCCGGTCCAATTCCCAATTGATTTACTTTTTCAAGCATTTCAATTTCTAAATCTTTCACATAAGGTACATCTGAATGACTTCCTACTGCCCGAGTCAAGGCATGTTTTGCCATCAAAGCGCATTTTTCAAAATCTCCACCGATGCCTACGCCAACAACCAATGGCGGACAGGCGTTCGGTCCGGCTGCATCGACCGTTTCAAGAATCGTCCGCTTAACACCTTCAATACCATCCGCCGGTTTAAGCATACAGACTCGGCTCATATTTTCACTGCCAAATCCCTTCGGCGCTAAAGTTATTTTAAAAGAATCGCCAGGAATAAGCTGATAATGAATAATCGCCGGCGTATTATCATTTGTATTTTTACGGAAAATCGGATCCTCGACTACGGACTTTCGTAAAAATCCTTCCGTATATCCCCGGCGCACACCTTCGTTGATCGCCTCCTCCAGTATTCCATCCACAATATGTACTTCCTGACCTATTTCAACAAATAAAACAGCCATTCCTGTATCCTGGCAAATTGGAATCATTTCTTCTCCCGCAATTTTTAGATTATCTTCAAGCTGTTTTAATACCTGCTTACCCAAAGGGGATTTTTCCGTTTCGATCGCCTGATTCATAGCTCTTTCCATATCATCTGATAAAAAGTGTGTTGCCTGAATACACATATCTCGAATCGTATCACTAATTACATGACAAGATATATCTCTCATCTCTAAACCTCCATTTAAACATATAAAAAATTATAATGTACATTTCAATAAAAATCGTACACGGTAAACCATGAGTACTGGCTCATTTTTTGACCGCCGTTTCCGGCGGCCGTGTTTACAGATTGGTTGTTTTTGACTTGCTCCGGCAGATTTCCGGCAACTGATCTGACCATGGAAGCAGTTTCTCAATAAAG
>CASECF010000041.1 GCA_949286245.1 uncultured Alphaproteobacteria bacterium | reverse complement strand
ATGATAATCTTCTTTTAATCAGGTGGCCCTGGGTTCGGTCGCGCAGCGAAAGCAAGCGGACGCCGTCAGGCGGTCCGAATGAAATGAGGACGAGGGGGAAATACCCCCGAGCAATCCCAGCGCGCTCACCATTTATAAAAAAGCCACCCTTTGCGGGTGGTTTTTTTGTAAATCATGATTGGCGCCGGATTTGAACCCATTGGGTTCGGTCGCGCAGCGAAAGCAAGCGGACGCCGTCAGGCGGTCCGAATGAAATGAGGACGAGGGGGAATACCCCCCGAGCAATCCCAGCGCGCTCACCATTTTTTTAAACCGTCCGAAAGGGCGGTTTTTTTTATGGATAGAAGTGCTGAATTTGGATTCAGGAAGAGTTCGGGCCAAAGCAAAGCGAGGAGACGCCGAAGGCGGTCCGAATGAAATAAAAAATAATATTTTTAAAATTAGGTAGAAAAAAACAATATCTATGCTTGAATTTATATTCAATTTATAAATCTTCCTAAAGTAGCTTATTTTATAAGAAAGCCCCAAAAACAGTAAAATGTACTACAGAGAAAAGAGATAATTTATGGATATAGTTAGAGCCAATATAGACAAGAAAATATTAGAAAATCAAAAATTTGAGATTAAAAATTTTAGAAGGCAACAACAACTTCGCATCAGCAGATAAGCAAAGAAAACAGTGAATGCTGTACAAGATTTCGAAAAATGAAAATTGAGAAAGCTTCTCAAAAAATTAACCGTGTAGATATTTTAACCGGCTTGGGTATCTCTCGATTGGGGAAAAACCTAGTTCAAATCATGATCTTTCTTAAATATTTGTATAAAAAATATTCAAGTTTAAACACTCAAAGGCAACAATCAACAGGGAATAGATATTCAAAGCAAAGTCCTTTCATTCCCTTCACTTCACTTCACTTTCTCTCTTGTAGCGGAGATTAAAAGGAAGCTCATTGGTCAAAAAACAAAAGAAGTCCTGCTTCAGATTAAAACTGATAGACGAAAGTTAGAACGTAAATCTCTAGTAAAAATAAAAAACATATACTAGACGATCAAAAACAAAATATTATAAAAACATTAAATAAAGGCGTAAAAAACCACAAAATACAAAGCTTACAAATGTTAGCTTTTTTTACTATTTATGAGCTTTTGAAAACATTAAAGCTCTAAATACTAAGGCTTATAAAAACACCCTTGCCATGCGTTATAATTTAACGAACGACATCTGTTAACCGTTTGAATAAATTATAATATTCATAATTTCTTGTCTTTCTAGAAGAAAATGTATATTTTATTGAAAATAAAGTTGACTTTTGTGTTCAAACAGAAGTATAAGAACTAAGAGTTCGTTAAACCATATTGCTTGTCGTTTGTTTGAAGCAAAAGACAATATTAAATGGATATTAAATTGTGTGCAACGCATTGCTATAGGTAATTTATGACTATTGGTTATTTTGATTGTAGCCAAAGAAATATTGATGTAGATAAGAAAAGAGATATTGTAAATCAATATACTCATGATAATTTTTGTCTGGTTGATATATTTTTAGGTAAACCTATCAAAAACATTAAAGACAATATAAATTCCCTAAAAAACACGCTTATTATGACTAATATAATCTGTTTAGGTAGTAAATTAGGTCATGTGTATAGCGTTGTTCCCAGTATCTCTGTATCATTTAAGAAAATTAGAAAATAAAAGGAGTTGTAATGCCTAAAATATCCATAATAATTCCTTGTTATAAAGTAGAGAAATATCTGAAAAGATGTTTAGATTCCGTTCTCGCACAAACGTTTTGTGAATGGGAAGCCATTTGTGTTGATGATGGTAGCCCGGATGAATGTGGCAATATTTTAGATGAATATGCCAAACGCGACTCTCGTTTCAAGGTAATACACCAAGAAAATCAAGGCTTATCTATAGCAAGGAACAATGGCAAGAAGCTTGCCACGAGCGATTATATCTACTTTTTAGATTCGGATGACAGCATGCATCCGCAATTGCTAGAGATTGCTTATGGTTTAGCTCAAAAGTATGATGCTGACTTAGTAAATTTTGGATATTACAATTCAGATAAAGATAGCTTCAAAAAGCAACAAATTGATATAAACAAACTGAAAACCAAAATTACAAATAATCCTATTTTCCAAGGGAGTCGTAAAGAAAAATATAGAATACATTTTAATGTGTGGACTAAGCTTTATAAAAAAGAGTTTTTAGATGGAATAGAGTTTATCCCTAAAATTCATTTTGAAGACTTTCCTCATACTTTTGCTGTTCTTTCGAAAAAGCCTAAAACAGTTATTACTAGAGAAAGGCTATATTTTTACCAACTTAATGATGGTTCGATTTCAAAACAAAGTGGAAATCCACAACAAATAAGGGATTATCATACAGGTATAAAATCTATCTATGAAATTTACAAAAATCCAAAATTAAAGAAAGAGCTGGCGTTTTTAAAAAAGAATCTCGTTCCCAATCTTTTAAAACAACAATTAGGTAGATGTAGCCATGCTGATGAAACAAATAAACCTTTGATGTTTGAGGAATTTACTAAGGAATTAATCGATTTGAATAACAAAGGATTGATTTCTTGGCGCGGGCATAAGTTATCAAGATATTTTATTTATAAAAAATTGATTAATGGAGAGAAAAAATGAAGGTAGTAATTTTAGCGGGAGGTTTAGGAACAAGACTTGGAGAGGAAACCTCTATAAAACCTAAACCAATGGTAGGAATAGGTGGACATCCTATTTTATGGCATATTATGAAAATCTATTCTCATTATGGATTTAATGATTTTGTCGTTTTAACAGGATACAAACAAGAAGTCATTAAGGAATACTTTGTAAATTATTACATGAACAATTGCGATGTGACGGTTGATCTTTCCAGCAACAATGTAACCGTGCATAAGAATCACTGTGAGCCTTGGAATGTCACAATGTTTTATACTGGTAGAAACACAATGACCGGTGCCAGAATTAAAAAGGCAAAGGATTTTATAGGTAATGAACCCTTTATGCTTACTTATGGAGATGGTGTATCAGATGTAAACATTAATGCGTTGTTAGATTTTCACAAAAAATCAGACAAGCTTTGTACCCTAACATCTATTCAACCTTCAGGAAGATTTGGTGCGGTTGAATCAACAGATGATGGTACGATTACTTGCTTTAAGGAAAAACCCAAAGGTGATGGTTCGTGGATAAACGGAGGGTTTATGGTTTGTGAGCCTGAGGTATTTAATTATATTCCTGATGGAGAGGGAATTATATGGGAACAAGAACCACTAAAAGGTTTAGTTGCTGATGGCAAATTGGGAGCCTATAAGCATGATGGATTTTGGAAGCCAATGGATACTTTAAAAGATAAGAATGATTTAAATGCGATGTGGGCAGAAGGTAAAGCTCCTTGGAAAGTATGGAAGGACTAAAATGATGTTTAATAATATCTATCAAAACAAGACAGTTTTAATTACAGGACATGCTGGATTTAAGGGAAGTTGGCTTGCATTTTGGCTTAAACAAATGGGAGCAACGGTTGTCGGTTATTCTTTGTTACCAGATACAGAGCACCATTTATATAAAGTTTTGAGGTTAGAAAAGATTTTGGATGATAGCTTAATTGCCGATATTCGCAATACTGAAACATTAGAATCTTATTTTAGTAAGCACAACCCTGATATTGTATTTCATTTAGCTGCCCAACCAATTGTACGTCTTTCATATAGTGAACCGGTAGAAACTTACGAAACAAATGTTATTGGCACATTAAAGGTTCTAGAAGCCGCTCGTAAAACTCCTTCGGTTAAAGCTTTTGTAAACGTTACTACAGATAAATGCTATGAAAACAAAGAGAAAAAAGAAGGATATAAAGAAGATGAGCCAATGGGTGGTTATGATATGTATTCCTCTTCCAAGGGATGTTCAGAGCTTTTGACATCATCTTATCGTCGTTCATTTTTGACGGACGGAAAACCTTTTGCTCTTGGTTCGGGACGTGCTGGCAATGTTATTGGCGGTGGTGATTGGGCCAAAGACAGACTCATTCCTGATTGTATTCGGGCATTTCAGCAAAATGAAACCGTGTTTATCAGAAATCCACTGGCTACTCGTCCGTGGCAACACGTATTAGAACCGTTAGCTGGATATTTACGTTTGGGACAGAAATTATTACAAGATGGTTCAAAATATGCTCAAGGTTATAATTTCGGCCCGGAAATGAATAAAGATGTAAAAGTTTGTGAGGTTGCACAAAAGGTTTCTGAAATTTGGGGAAATGGTAAAGTAGAAGTTGGTAAAGCAGATGGACTACATGAAGCTAACTTATTGCAACTAAACATTGAGAAAGCAGATAGAGAATTAGGGGTTAGACCTGTTTATTCAGCCGAAGAAGCCATTGTTAAGACAACAAAGTGGTACAAAACCTTTTACGAAAATAATACAGATATGATTGAATATACGAATAAACAAATTAATGAGTTTGTAGCAGCAGCACAAGCGAAAAATATAGATTGGAGTTTGTAATATGAATAAAGAAGATATCAAACAACAAATTTTAGCTTTGGCGAAGGATTATGCAAATTGTCTAGAATATGAAAAAGCCAATAAAGAAAAGAAGTACATTCCAGCCTCTGGAAAAAGTATTGGGGAAGAAGAGCTTATTAATATGTTTGAAGCATCAATGGATATGTGGTTAACCGTTGGACGTTTTAATGATGAGTTTGAAAAAGAATTTGCACAAAAATTGGGGGTTAAGTATGTATTAACAACAAACTCCGGCTCCTCAGCCAATTTGTTGGCTTTTTCGGCTTTGACATCATACAAACTCAAAGACAGAGCATTGAAAAAAGGTGATGAAGTGATTGCAGTAGCCGCTGGTTTCCCAACAACAGTTAACCCGATTATTCAAAATGGCATGGTACCGGTATTTGTTGACTGTGAAGTTGGCACTTATAATATTGATGTCAATAAGATTGAAGAGGCTATCTCCCCAAAAACAAAGGCTATTTTCTTAGCACATACGTTAGGCAATATGTATGATATGGATAAGATTATGGATTTAGCGCATAAGTATAACCTCTGGATAATTGAGGATAGCTGTGATGCCTTAGGTGCTCAATGGAATAATAAATATGCCGGAACGATTGGGCATATCGGAACATATAGTTTTTACCCAGCGCATCATATTACAATGGGTGAAGGTGGTGCGGTTGTGACCAATGATGCGCTTTTAAACCGAATAATTATGTCATTTAGAGATTGGGGACGTGATTGTTGGTGCAAACCTGGATGTGATGATACCTGTCATAATCGGTTTAATATGAAGTTGGGAAATTTGCCTCAAGGGTATGATCATAAATATACCTATTCTCATATCGGCTATAATTTGAAAATTACAGATTGGCAGGCTTCAATTGCTTTGGCTCAACTGAAGAAACTGGATAAATTTTTAGCTATGCGTAGCGAAAATGCCAAAACTTTATTGACCGAGCTTGCAGACTTGCAAAATTATTTGATTTTGCCCCAAATTACCAAAAATTGTACACCGTCATGGTTTGGTTTTTTAATTTCAGTCAAAGAAGATGCTCCGTTTAGTAAGCAAGATTTGGTCAAATATTTAGAGGCAAACGGTATTGGAACACGTCAGCTGTTTGCTGGTAATATTTTGCGTCAGCCGATGATTGTTGAAAATGATGTAGATTTGAGAATTGGCGATTCATCTTTGATGAAAGCTAAAGATTTAAGTGAAAATGATTATCATAAATTACCAAATACAGAGTTTATTATGAATCATACTTTCTGGGTTGGAGTTGCACAAAACAATACACCGCAAGATATGAAAAAGATCTCTGCCGTTATTCATGAATTTGTGAAAGGTAAAATCTAGATGAAAATTAAACCTCTGGAAATTAAAGGTGCTTATTTAATAGAACTGAATGAATTCAAAGATGACAGAGGCTCTTTTGCTCGTCAATTTTGCAAAAAAGAACTGGCTCAATATGGGATAGATTTTGATATTAAACAATGCAACTTATCAAAAAATTATAAAGTGGGTGTCTTGCGTGGCATGCACTATCAAAAGGAACCTTATCCCGAAATTAAGATGGTTTCCTGCTTTAAGGGTGCTATTTATGATGTTCTGGTAGATATACGTAAAGATTCGCCAACTTATTTAAAGTGGACCGGAATAGAACTAACTGAAAGTAATAATAGCTCTTTATACATTCCATCAGGTGTTGCACATGGTTTCCAAACATTAAAAGATGATAGTGTTGTTTACTATCAACTAAGCGAGTTTTTTATGCCAGAGTATTATAGTGGTGTTCGCTGGGATGATCCTGCTTTTGGTATTAAATGGCCTGAGTGTTCTAATAGAATAATTAGTGAAAGAGACAAAAATTATGAGTTGTGGAAATAAAAAAATTCTTGTAACAGGAGCAACTGGTTACATCGGAACTCAGATATGTTCAGAGTTAATGAAAAATGGGTATGATATACATGCACTTGTTTATCCTGAGATTTCACAAAACTTAAATAGCATTACACAATATCCACTGGATTTAATGAATAAAGGAGCTATTACTGATTTTTTTAAAAATAATTCTTTTGAAAAAATGATACATTTAGCTTGGTATGTTGGACCTAAGTGTCAAATTTCTCCATTAAATATTGAATGGCTAGAAGCCTCGCTTCATTTAATCAAAACATTTTGGGAAAATGGGGGAAAGACCGTTTTAGTCAGTGGGAGTATGAGTGAATATGATTTTTCATATGGTTGGTGTTCAGAAAATAAAACACCGTTAGATTCTCTTTCACTATATGGACAAACAAAAGCTGCATTGTATCAAATTTTAGAAAAATTTTGCAAGTTCCATGATTTAGATTTAAAATGGGCAAGAATTTTTAATATATATGGATTGAATGAGAAAAAAACGAGACTGATTCCTTATGTAATAAATGCTATGATTAATAATGAGGATGTAAATGTAAGTCATTGTAATCAAATTCAAAATTATTTGCATGTTAAAGATGTTGCAAGAGCTATTGTAATGTTTTTAGAAAGTAGTGTTTCAGGCGCTGTTAATATTGCAAGTGATGAGCCGATTAGATTAAAAGATATGATTGAATTTTGTAAAGAAGAATTAAAATATAAAAAAGATGTAAATTATGGGGCTATAAAAGCAAGTTTTGACCAACCATTTTTGACCGGAGATAATAGCATATTAAAAAATGAAATTGGTTGGAAACAAACAATAGATATTAAAGATGGTTTGAAAGAAACGATTAATTGGTGGAAAAATCATGGCTAAGAAAGTACTTGTGACAGGTGCGACAGGACTCATAGGAAGAGAACTTATTGAACCTTTGTTAGAAAGTGGATTTGATGTTTATGCTATAACAATTGACGATTTTGTTCCCAGTAAAAATATTACCTGGATAAAAGGAAACTTATTTGATGAAAATTTTATAAAGGAAACATTTGATACTGTAAAGCCTGAGTATCTTTTGAATATGGCTTGGGCGACAACGGGTGATTATTTAAAATCCGATATTAACTATCGTTTTTTAAATGCGGGCATTAATCTCCTCACACATTTCAAAGATAATGGTGGAAAAAGAGTTGTCTATGCCGGGACTTGTTTTGAATATAAATTTAAAGACCATCCGTTAAAAGAAACAGATGAATTAGATGCGAATAAGTCTGTTTATACATTTTGTAAAAATAAATTACATGAAGTTTCGGAATATTTTTGTAAAATGAATGGAATAAGTTTTGGCTATGGAAGAATTTTTTATGTTTATGGAAGAAATGAAGATAAAACACGTCTAACGGGAATGATTTTGGATAAACTTTCTCATAATCAAGAAGTTATCATTAAATCAGGATCATTAATAAAAGACTACATGTATTCAAAAGATATAGCCGGAGCATTTGTAAAATTTTTAGATAGTAATATAGAAGGGACGGTAAATATTTGTACCGGGGAACCTATTTCCATAAAAGAATTTGCTTTAGAAATCGAACATAGTATGCAAAAAAGTGGATTGATAAAATTTCAAGATGAAATATCAAATCAACCACCGGTTATAATTGGCGATAATTTTAAGTTATTAAATGAAGTAAAATATAAGAATAAGTATAGCCTAAAAGAAGCTTTAAAGGAGATTCTAGAATGAGTAATAAAAACATATCAATAGTATTTTCATCAAGTGATGAATATACTAAACATTTAGGTGTTCTTTTGGCTTCTATAATAGAGAATAATAAAGATATAACGTTTGATTTTTATGTAATGAATCATTCAATTACAGATAAAAGTAAAGTTATTCTTAAAGAGTTTGTCGAAAATAAAAATAATCAAATTACTTTTTTAGATATAGATGAGGATCTTTTTAAGAATTTTCCTCAAAATATTTCTTATATAAAGAGAGAAACTTATTATCGGTATATGATTGCTGATTTACTCCCTAAAATTAATAAAACTTTGTATCTTGATATTGACATTATTGTAAATGGTTCTTTGATTGACCTATGGAATACAGATATTGCCGAATATTATTGTGCAGGTGTAAAAGATTTATGGATGCTAAAACAAGAACATTTTTCAACGATTAATTTTTCAAAAGATGACTTATACGTTAATGCTGGGGTTCTTTTACTCAATTTAGAGAAAATTAGAAAAGATGGAATGGTTAAAAAACTTTTTGAAAATACTGAAAATTTAAAAAATATTATAAAGTTTTGTGACCAAGATGTTATTAATATTACTTTTAAAGGTAAAATTAAAGAGCTTGATAGTATATATAATTTTATGGTGACAAACACTCAAGAGGAACCTTTTAAGAGTAATGCTTTTGTTATTAGGCACTATAATGGAAGTATAAAACCTTGGGGTCATATAAATAATTTTGAACGTGATTTTTATTTATATTTTTACTATAAAAATTTTTCACCATTTTATTCTCCTATACAGATATTTAATATATATCATAAAGATATGATGATTTTTCAATCAGAAGTAAACTCCCCCATACAAACTGGGAATGAAAATTTTACTTTTAAACTATTAAATGATAATAGTGGCGATAATATACATAAAAAAAATAATAATTATGCCGAATTGACTGCAAATTACTGGGTGTGGAAAAATTATATTCCCTCGCATCCTAATTTAAAATATATTGGTTTTGGACACTATAGACGCTTTTTAGATTTTAACAAAAGTCCATGTACTGACAAGGTTTTTTGTAAGCCAATACCAGCTATCGATTTTGCTTATGAATTTTCAGAAAAATATACTCAAGAAAACATATATCCAATTATTAGTAAATATGATATCATTTTACCAGAGACATATACAATTGAAAATAAAACTGTATATCAACATTTTGTAGATCATCATCCTGTCGAAGAGCTTAATAACATAATAGAAGTAATAGAATCTGAATATCCCGAAATGTTAGATGATTTGCATGATTATTTAGATGGAAAGGTAAGTTATTTTTGTTTAAATTATGTTATGAAGGTTAATTTATTTAACGATTTTATGACATGGGCATTTAATATTCTCAATAAGTTGGATAAAAAAACTGATTGGAAAAAATATACTGATTATATGTCAGAAAAAACTCCTGCATACTTAATGGAGCGTTTTTTCAATGTATGGTTAAAATACAAACAAAGAACTGAAAATATTAAGATATTGAATGTGCATGGTGTATTGTTGAATTTTACGGAATCTTCTAACCCAGACGGAATATATAAGAAAGTAAAAATTTTTCCGGGAATATCTTTGGTTAAAAAAATAAATAAACGAATATTAAAAATTTTTGGAATAAAGATTGTATTGAAAAAACATAAAAATAACGAACTCCCGTACGTTACAAAAATTTTACCGGGAATATCTTTAGAAAAAGAAGATAATAAAAGAATATTAAAAATTTTTGGAATTAAATTCACAGCAAAAAAAATACAAATATAAGAATAAAAATATTCTACGTATTGGAAAGTTTAAGATTACTTCATATAAAAAATATTATAAAAATTTAACGGAACAATATAAATTCGATTTATAAAAAACTCCTGAAAAATAAAAAATCAATTTTAAAGAGTATCTCCCCTATCGGTTAAAAACTGTTTTAATTTTTTATAAAAAATTTTTGTATAATTATTTCCGGTTTTATGGTATAATGAATCAGTGGATAACATGAATAGGTGAAATATGACAGAAAACATTCAAAATAAAACTTATAATCCCGGCGTTGACTATTTGTATGTGATCGTTTTAGATAAAAAAGGAAATTATCCGAACGGTCACCGTGTGCTTCTTTCTGAAGGAAAACCCGGAGCTGAAAAATCCGGACATGACAAATTGCTTCAAGATTCTAAATTCATTCAAGACTATTATGTTAAAGATCCGAAAAAACGTCTCGAAAAAGAAGCACAAGGATATACGGTTTTAGATTTTATGGGGGGCGAATTGATCGAGGCGGGATCTATCCACTACTCGGCAAGCGGTGTTCGAAAAGATAGCTCCCGAAACCGAATTATCGAGGAATTGGGTGATACGGCACATCAAAAACGAAAAGACATTAAACTGGTTTATGCCATCATCAAAAAACATCAAGGAAAAAAAGCCCTCAAAGCAGCCAGAGACTTAGAGAAAAAGAAGATCAACGACACCGATTCTTTTATGCTAACCTATGCACCGATTGATACGCCCGAAAAAGGACGTCAAGTTATGGTTGTTCCTAAAGATCAAACTATTTCTGATTTTATTGAAAAAAATAATTTAGCGCCTTATCGCATTTTTTCAATGGCTCGTTTAGGGGAAGATACTCAAACAAAGCAACCTGTCATAAAAAATATGATCTCTTTTGAGCAATTTAAAGATTTTGAAATGCAAGATCGAGACAGTTTCTTAAAAGCGGCCGAAAAACAGAGAAGAACTTCTGCATTATACACCCATCATACCGGAAGCTCTCGTTAAGGATCTTTATATCTTTTGCATAACAATTGTTCCACGTATTGGAAATAAAGAAAGAAAAGCATGTCTATTAAATGAAATAGAAGCATGTCACATATCCTTTTGGGCAGATTGTAATATAAATTTAGTAGCAAAGCCCAACACAACTTTAAAAGTCATATGATTACATGTAAATCCAAAAACTCTAAACAATATATTAAAAACTTTTAGAAACGAGTAGCCATTGGAAGCATTTCACTGCCAAATTTTTTGAATTATCTTTTATTCGAGTTCTTTCTTTAAAAATTAAATAAATAACAAGGAGGACCCCTTACTGACCACAAAACTTGTATTTTAGATTTTTAAACAGCGATTTTTTTTTACAAGAATGGATCTATTTCCAATCACATCTCATATCTTCGTTTCTCTTGCACAATCGATTTTATTTTCTGAACAGGATAATCTATTTTTCGATCCTTAGAAACACTCTCTGTCTCTAAACTGGCTGATCTTAAAACATCAATTACTCTATTTTTATTTTTAAAAAAAACAGATTCATTAACTTTAACTTCATTTATTTTAGGTAAATATCTTCTAACTAAATCTTCGAGACGTTTTTTCAGTACATCTTTCTGATTTTTATCAAACAATTTTGCCTCAAAACTCAAATATTCTAATTTCTCAGGATCTATTATTTTAGTTTCAAGAAGTGTTTTTACAGATATTTCCATTGTCTGCACTAAATCTTCCACTTTATAAGGAATTCGAATCAATAGTGAAGGAGAACCAACTTTAAGTTTTTCTAAATTCTCAAAGACACCCCCGGCATTTCCATCAATGTCTTTCAAAATAGCAATATGCTCTTTTCCACCCAGTATAAAAGGTGGAAAGCGAACCTCTTCATTTCGAAGAGTTAAAACATTGTCAGAAGCTTTGTCCTCAGAAATCAAATGATACCCCCTACCTGTTTTTTGAATACGAGCTAGGGAGAATAAGCAAATCCCCCTCCCTTCTCTCAAACAAGATCTATGACCGACAGGCATTCCCGCAAAAACAGGATGTTGAGAATGTTTTATCAGATAATCCTTTGCTTCTTGATCCGTATCCCTAGAAAGTAAAAGAATAATTTTCTTATCCTTAAATTGCTTACATGTTTTTAAAAAAGCGTCCACTGCATTTCGATTTCGAAATTCAACAACTAAGAAATTATAATCATCTGAAAAAAATCTCGTTTGATACATCAGCTTATTTTCAACTTGAGACTGATTTCCCGGTTGCAAATAACCACTCAATTCTTGAATTTCTTTTGCAGTCTCATTTACTGGTTCAATATGAAAATCCGTTGATACGGCGGTTTGTTTACTCAGATCCTTAATCAAGCAACCGACATATTTCGAATAATAAACAGGCGTTGAAATCCCCCGCTGCCCTAAATAATGATGCAATTGAGAAGCATCCGAAAAGCCATATGTTTTTAAAGTATCTTTTCTTCGGGGTAGCGCTCCTCTTTCTCGACATATTTTATCGAGATCAAAAATGACATCCTCTGTATTAGAACCTCCTGTAAAATAAATATTATGATACTTGTAGCTTCCATCCTCATTTCGAGCAGAAATTGCTTCATAAATCATTTCTGCCCGTTCTTTTGGACTATGAGATATTTCATTTCCCCAAGAAATATACGAAAAATTTCCATGGTGGATGTTGTTGTCATACGGTAAAATTATCGAAATAGGAGTTGTTTTGAATGCGTTAAATAGAAAGCTTTCATTAAAATACCCAACTGGTTCTTTTCCAACAACATACCCAGAGGGAATGATAACTAAATTATCAATTTCATGAGACGATTTATAAAAATCATTCAACTTCGAAAGCAGAGGCCCACTCATCCATCACCCCTAGAGAAAAAACACCTATCTAGATAAGTATATCATGTTGTATTCAATCAGTCAATTATACTGATCTACATTTCCATCAAAAAATCTCTTCTGATTCAGAATATTAAATCAAAATTTTCTGAATAAGAACTAAAAATTTCAAATCAATATGTTTATTGACATTATTCTCTCTGAAATCATCACATCCACATCATAAACGGTATTCACTTCTGCAAGCACAGGCTTCATTCTTTTTTCTCATTTCAAACATTCCTTTAACCCCCTCACTATCCTTATTTTCTGCATTTTAAATACATAAACTTCCACCAGCTACCGCAAGTGGTATTACTTGTTCCGAACGGCGATCGCTCTGCCCAGAGGCTTCATAAACCTAAAAACTTAGAAGGTATGCCTCCATCTACCAGCTTACACTGATCGACTGCGTTTGTGCACTAAAAAGAAACCCCTGTGTCAAACGCGTGGTTTTCTAGATACAATAGCAAAAACAAGAGCCTTTCGGCTCTTGTTTTTAATATATGGGCTTCATGCTACACCCGAACATTAACTCGCCCCTGAGACAAACGAACAGAACGGAAAGAAACCTTAACCGGTTGGATTTTCTGTTGTTGAGCTTGCGACTGGGTTTGTGACTGTCCTTTTTGCGATTCGGATCGCTCTTGAGAGGGTACATTCTCGACTTTTCCGGCTGCTGTATTTTGCGGAATAGCCTTTTGGACAACCGGACGACCCGTTGCATCCGAAAGCAGTGTTTTGATATCCAAAATATTCTGACCACCACCCGTCACAACAGGCAAGCGTCCGTCCCACTTACTGATAATTTCAAACTCCAAAGCTTGCGAATTAGATGCAGCAGCTTCCGCACGTTGTCTGATGGCATAAGCCTCCGCATCGGCAACCAACTTCATCGATTCAGCTTCGCCTCGAGCCGCCTCAATCTTTTGCTGAGCCAATTCACGACAACGAGCCGTATTGTATTCTTCCCTTAGTGAATCCTGACGAGCTGTTTCTTTTCTTTCAATAGATTCCGTAAAAGCCTGACTAAACGTCAAATTCGGAACACCGAAATTTGTCACGTTAATTCCGCTTTCTTTCAGGCTTTCAGCCAATTCTACTTCCATTTTTGAAATAGCATCCGCCTTTTTGTTGACTAAATCGTCCGCTTTTGTTTGTCCGACAATTTTTTGAATAACATTTAAAGTCGTATTTTCAATCAAAACACGCTCATAATCAAAGCCAACCGTTTTATACATCGGAATAACTTGATCCGGAGATAAATTGTGATTCAAAGCAAATTGAATAACCACCGGTTGCGAATCACTTGTCAAAGCTTGTGTCTCCGATTTAGCTAACTTTGTTCGAATATCCATGGAATAAATCGAATCCAAAAAAGGAATTTTTGCATAAATTCCGGGTTGCAACGGTTCTTCCGAAATCACTTTACCAAATCGAACTCGAAAACCACGATGTCCTTCCTCCACCGTTTGACAGGTGGAAAAACCAGAGACTAATGCAAATAGGCAAACACCCCCCAATAAAACTGACTTCCCCAAACATCCTTTTTTTTCTTCCATTTCATACTCCTTTTAGATTTTAATCATCAAAAAAATAATGTAGTCATGCTATCACTTATTTTAAATTTTGTCAAATGTTTTTATTTTTAGAATATCTTTCCTCTTCTGATTTTTGAAAAACGAGTTGACTTTTTTTCAAAAACAGAATACAAAAAATTGTTTGTTTTTGAAAAAATACAACCAATCGAATTGATCTGTTTTGACGATATGTTTCGGAGCATCATATGAAAGACATAACGCCTTATTTGGTTTCGCCTCAGATCCCTGTTTTGGAAGCTATTTCTCTCATTCGTTTAAGGGAACCAAAAGCTCTTTTTATTGTGGATTGCCACAAAATTCTTTTAGGCTTATTTTCGGAAGATGATCTGCGCCATTATATTTTAAACAACGGTGATTTGAAAGCTCCGATTACATCTGCCATGAATCCGAACCCCGTCACGCTCCCTTTTAAAGAGAGGTCAAAATTTTCAAGTATTATTCAAGCAACCCAACATACCGTTTATCCTGTTGTTAATAAAGCCGGCAAAATTATGGATATTTTGTCGGGAGACGACATGAAAGATTTCTTAAAAGACAGGTCTCTCTCAACCCTTCCTGCCGACATTCACACGGTCATCATGGCGGGCGGTCTCGGAACCCGTTTATATCCTTATACGCAAATTCTACCCAAAGCCCTTATTCCCATTGTGGAAACGCCTATTTGTACAAGAATTATGGATCATTTTAAAAAATATGGCTGTTCGATATTTGACCTCATTTTAAATCACAAGAAGAATATGATCAAAGCCTATTATTCCGAAGAAAACAAAGGAGGCCGAATCAATTTTTACGAAGAGAACAATTTTTTGGGAACGGCGGGCGGTCTCTCCCTTTTAAAAGGGAAAATCGATAAGACATTTTTTGTTTCCAACTGTGATATTTTGGTGGAAGCGAATTACACGCAGATCTATCAATTTCATAAAAAAGAGAAAAATCTGATAACGGTCATCGGGGCTCTTAAAAATTCACACGTTGCTTATGGAGTTATTCATCTTAAAGGAAACGGTTCGGAAATTCAAGAAATTGAAGAAAAACCCACTTTCTCTTTTCTGGCCAACGTGGGGTTATATGTGGTTGAACCGGAAGTCCTCGAATATTTAAAAGAAGATCAATTCATGCATATGACTGATCTGATTACCCACTGTATTAAAAATCAAAAAAAGATCGGGGTTTTTCCCATTTCGGGAGAAGATTGGTTGGATATGGGACAAATTGAGGAAATGAAACAAATGACCGAAACACTCAAACGAAAAATGGAGAAATAAATGCCTTGTCTTATCGCTTTACTGGGTTGTGGGTATCATGCAAGAGGGGTTGCGGCCGTTTTACTAGACAACAACCCCGACACCCCCTTAATATTCATTGATGAGAAGGCCCGTCCGAATGAAAAAATTATGGGCTTTGACGTGGTTCGAGAAATTCCGGCATCCGTAGATAAATTTGTTTTGGGAGCCGGAGATAATTTCAAACGGCGAAAATGGGCTGATGGAAAAACCGTTGTAAGTGTCATTGCAAAAGACGCCGTTATTTGTCCTTTTTCAAAAATCGGAGACGGTTCATTTTTGGCACACGGATCATTTGTCGGATCAGAAGCTCGCTTAGGAAAAGGAACGATTTTAAATACACATGCCGTTATTGAACATAATGCCGTCATCGGAGATTTTTGTAATATTGCCCCTAATGCAACCATTTTGGGGCAATGTATCATCGGAGACAATGTGACTATTGGTGCCGGAGCTATTATTCGAAATAACGTCAAAATTTGTTCCGATGTCGCTATCGGAATGGGTGCCGTTGTTGTTAAAGACATAACGGAAGCGGGTACATATGTCGGTTGTCCCGCTCGTAAAATAAAGGATCACACATGAAACACACTTATATTATTTCAGAAATCGGATGTAATCACAACGGTGATTTTGAATTAGCTCTTCGTCTCATTGACCAAGCGGTTGAGGCCGGTGTCGACTGTGTTAAGTTTCAAACTTTTAAAGCGGCTTCACTGATCAGTAAACACGCCGAAAAAGCGGAATATCAAAAGAAGACAACGGATGCCACCGAAACTCAGTTAGAGATGACTAAAAAGCTTGAAATGCCCTACGAAAAGCACCGTTTTTTAATTGAATACTGCAAACAAAAACACGTTGATTTTTTATCGGCCCCTTTTGACTTTGAAAGCATTGATTTTTTAGCTCAATTAGGCGTTCAAAAAATTAAAATTCCCTCCGGAGAAATCAATAATCTTCCGTATTTAAGGAAAATAAATGCACTCAAAAAACCAATTATTTTATCAACGGGAATGGCAACATTGGAAGAAGTTCGATATGCGTTAAATCTTTTAAAAGACTGCTCGGTTTCTTTACTTCACTGTACAACGGAATATCCTTGTCCCTATGAAGGCGTTAATTTAAATGCCATGCTGACTCTCAAAGAAACTTTTGGCCTACCGGTCGGCTATTCCGATCACACAAACGGTATCGAGATTCCGGTCGCCGCCACGGCTTTAGGGGCCGAAATCATTGAAAAACATTTTACTTTAGATAAAAATCTGCCGGGGCCGGATCATAAAGCCAGCTTAACACCTCCGGAGCTCAAAGCAATGGTTCAAGCCATTCGTCACGTTGACTTTGCTATGGGAGACGGCATCAAAAAACCGGCAGAATGTGAGAGAAAAAACATCGCTATTGCCCGCAAATCTTTAGTTGCCAAAACCGATATTAAAAAAGGAGAGATTTTTACGGAGCACAATTTAACCGTTAAACGACCGGCAACGGGAATTCCGCCGACAAAATGGGATGAATATATCGGAAAACCGGCTCAAAAAGACTATAAGGCGGATGATTTAATATGAGAAAAATTGCCTTAATTTCAACTTCTCGAGCCGATTTTGGAATTCAGTCTCGGTTGATTCGTCTCTTAAATGACGATCCTGATATAGATTTTTCATTGATTGTTTCCGGTTCGCATTTATGCCAAAATCAAGGCATGACTATTCATGAAATTGAACAAGCCGGTCTACCGATCGCTTACAAAATTGATATTGGCATGAATGATCAGCCTCTTTTTTATACGGAACACGTCATGGGGAAAGCTATTTTGAGATTTTCAGAAGTCCTGACGCATATAAAACCGGATCTTGTTGTCTTATTGGGCGATCGTTATGAAATGTTGGCAGCGGCTATTTCATGCTGTCTTCATAACATTCCGATAGCCCATCTTCACGGCGGAGAAGCCACAACCGGTGCAACTGACGAGGCTTTCCGACATGCCATTACAAAGATGGCCCTCTATCATTTTACATCTTGTGATAGCTATCGCACTCGTGTTATTCAATTGGGAGAAGATCCAAACCGTGTTTTTAATGTCGGATCCCTTGGAGTTGAAAACGCTCTTAAAATGCCTTGCCTCAGTAAAAAGGAATTGGAAGAAAGCTTGGGGTTTCGGTTTCTTGACAAATCTTTTTTAATCACCTTTCATCCCGTCACACTGGAACAAGGCTCCGCACCGCTACAAATACAAGCGCTTTTATCGGCTCTGCGACCGTTAACGGATACAACTCTTATTTTTACACATCCGAATGCGGATACAGAAGGAGAGATAATCACAACAGCGATTCAAGATTTTGTAAAAACCTGTTCCAATGCCCGATTGGTTCCTTCTTTAGGTGTTCGGCGCTATTTATCCGCCTTGCAATATGTGGATGCCGTGATCGGTAATTCCTCCAGCGGAATCATTGAAGTCCCCTCTTTTAAGAAACCCACCATCAACATCGGGAACAGACAAGCCGGTCGTATTCAAGCCTCATCCGTTATTAATTGTCTCCCTGTTGAGTCAGAAATCACCTTCGCTATTCAAAAGGCGTTATCCCCCGAATTTCAAAAACAGCTCAAAACAACACAAAATCCATATGCACAACCGAATTCCGCTCAAAGCGTTTTAAATTTACTTAAAACACTCCCTCTTCATTCTTCCCTGCTCCAAAAAACATTTTACGATTTTAAAAAGGTATAAAATATGATCTTCTCATCTTCCCTACTCCAAAAAACAAATCCAACCGCCTACAAGATGGAACAAGCCTCACTAACGGGTCCGCGTTATCTGGTTCGGAAATCTCAATACGAGGCTCTGTTAGGTGAAAATCGACAGATTAAAAATAAAATTGTTATGTTGGGAGACTCCATTACCGATTTTGGAGAATGGCACGAGCTTTTTCGAGGATATCCGATTTTCAATCGCGGTATTTCCGGAGATACAATCGGGGGCGTTCAAAGACGTCTTTCCGAAATTGTCGCCTTAAATCCCGTTCAAATTTTTATGATGATCGGAATTAACAATTTTGCTCACTGCTTTACACTTGAAGAAACACTATCCGCTTATGATTCTCTCTTGCAACACATGCGTACCGAACTTCCGAATACCGAGTTATTTTTACAAAGTGTTTTACCGATCAGAGAAGGCTCTCACGCTTATATCCATAATAACGAAAATATCATTTTATTAAACAAACATATTCAACAACAAGCTCCATTGTATCAAGCCCGTTTTATTGATTTGTTTTCTGTTTTTCTGGATGAAACCGGTCAAATGAATGAAACTTTAGCCGTTGACGGAATTCACCTAAACGGGGCCGGATATCTGCTTTGGAAAAAATGTATTGAGACATATCTCAAAAAATAAATTTTAAAAAGCTCATTGGCTATCGAGAAGCGGATCGATGATCCCTTACCTGAGAAGCCAGAAGTTTTGAAGAAGAATGTTGTCTCATTTGTCTTGCCATATCGGGAATACGGGCAATATACGTTCTTGTTTCTCGAGGTAATTTAGATTTCCAATTTTTTGGGTATTTCTTGATATATCTTCTTAACTTAGTTGGACCTAAATTATAGGCAGCCAACGCTTTTTCTCTGTCACCCCGAAACTGTTTTAAAAGATCCTTCATATATCTGGCTCCGGCTTCAATATTCCGTCTCGGATCAAAAATATTTCCTCTTCCATATGCTTTCCACGAAATCGGCATAAACTGCATAAGCCCTTTAGCACCGGCTTCCGATACGGCTTTAGGATTAAAATTGGATTCTTTTTCAATCTGAGCAAACAGATCAATCGGATCCAGCTCATACTTATGAGCCATCTCTAAAACAATGGCTTGAATTTCGGGGTCGATCGGCTTTCCCGTGGATGTATAATATTTTGGGGCCCTTTTTTGCGAAGGTGAGGGATCTACATGATCGGACATTTTTTGAGTTGCTTGCATGGTCTGTTGCGAACTTAACGGATTTTGTTTTAAAAGAGTCTCCCTTTCCGTTAAGGCTCCTTTTTGTGAAAGCGAAATTTTAGTCTTCAGAGATTCCGATCCGGCCTTTTGTTGTGCAACCGATTGAGAATTCTCTGCTTTCAAAGTCGGCTGTTTTTCAACCGTTTCTTTTTGAACATCCGATCGGTGTTGTGCCGCACTCAATTCTTTTTTAATATTACTCCCTTGAGAGAATTCTTTTTCAGATGCCGTCAGCTGAGCTGTTAGTGGAGTTATCGAATGATCGGACCCCATAATGTTTTTTTCTGATGAAGTGGGGGTGTTTGATGATTGATCGAAACGTTCTGCCAACTCGAGTCTTTGTTTTAACAAAGAGGTATTTGCTGGGGTTTGGATTTGGGTTTGGGCTTTCTCTTGTGTCTTATTTCCCGTTAAGGTTTGAACAACCTTATCAACGACATCACCGACCACACCTCCATATCCGCCCTCATAATTATGCTCACAAAAAATGACTAACGCTGCATTTAGAGCCAATAACGGAGCCAAAGCTTCTTGATAGATACGATTCACATAAGAATAACGACGTTTATTTAAACTCATATTTTGCCTCTTTATATATCATCAAAACAACCTTTTGTTTATTTTACCACACAAATAACTTTTTGTCCAAAAATTTTTAATATTTTGTTTTTTAAATATCTTCTCAAATTCTACTATCGAGCATATGATAAAAAACTTCCCTCAAAAAGAGGGAAGCTTTAAAAAGAGTTTTGATATGAAAGAATCAACGATCTTTTTTTTGAAATATATTTCGAACCGTTTTCAAATTTAACGTATCAGATTTATCTTTTCCCAAAGATCGATCAGAGGAGGCCATCGACAAACGATTTTTTAACAGATTCGGTTTTTGAGGCTCATTTAGTTTACTCGTCTCTTGTGTTTCAAGAGCCCTTAACTCATCTGGTCTTTTTCGCATTCCTTGCGTTTCAAATTCTCTTTGTTCTAAAATTTGTTCCAGAGCTTTGAGCTCACAATCAAGCGTTTTCGTTTTTAAATTATTATTAATAGAATATCTTATTTGCTCTTCTTCTTCAGCGGAAAGTCCTATTGTAGAAAGAGAAGTAACATCTTGGAAACGCTCCTCTACCATTTCTTCTCTTTTACAATCTCCGGCCAAAGAAACGGCGTCTTGCAAAGATTGATCCATCTCTTTTGAGAGGCCCATCTTTTGAAGGTCATCTCGCGGATCTTTCGTGAACGGATCTTTCATCTCCCGCATTCTTTGATCAATCAGCGTATTCCAGATTTTTAATTCATAATCAAAATCTGCCTCCTGATGATCCAACTCAACATTTTTCCGGATCTCTGCCATTTCTTTCTCAGAAAGAGGCATGGTGTGTAAAGAGGTCAATGTTTGATAGTCTTCTTCAATGAGTTTTCCCTTCAATTCCGTTGCTGCACGCCAGACCAAATCCTTCAAATTTTCAGCGGACAAATGCACCATTTCATTCACAGGAAGCACCGGATGAGAACGAGATCCGTCTTCGAAACGTGGCGTTGTCGAGTCAAGGACTTCTGTCTTATCAGAGGCCACTTGAACAGGAGCCGTGACATTCTCTGCCGTTTTCAAACTCGGATCCCTATGCGGTGTTTCTTTAGGTGTTGATTGTGCCACCGCCTCTTTATGAGCCGTTTGACGCGCCTCGTTTTGCTTCTCCATCATCGCCGCATTTAATTTATTTGCAACTTTTTTAGAAAGGTCAATCATTTGATTTATTCCCGCCCCCTCGGCAACAGCATTGGCAGCAAAACGAGCGGCCCGCTTAGCCGTGTTTTGAGTGTCTTCAATTTTTTGATCAACATATTTTCCCATTTCCTCCCGAATTGGTTGAATGGTTTCTATCGCTTGATCTTTCCATTCCCGAAAAGCCTCCGGTCCATTTACTTTTTCAAAAGCAGAAACAGCTAACCCCAAAGCAAAAAAGCCCATAAAGGTTTTCATCATTCCCATCTTTGATAAGGATCTATGTGACACGTTTTCCGCCTCTTCTGCGGAAGCATAAGCCGTCCCATCCATAGAACCGGTCCGTTTTTCAGTGTTTTCCGTTGTTTTTAAATCGTTTTGTGTCTCAGGCATGAACAATGTCTCCTTTCTCAGAAATATTTGATCCTGCTTTAAGTATACCATAAAAAGATAAAAAAGTCTTAATTTTTTTTATTTTTTTTTAATTATATAAAAAAAACAGCTTGATTTTCCCATTATTTTAAGACACAATAGTTTCCATCAAGCTTTCGCTGATCAGCACATTCATAACAAGCATCCGTCATACTCGAGACCGGAACCCTCGTTTCCGTGTCACACGGATAACACTTGTTATCCGATCCTCTAAGAGGCATATCTCCGGAGCATTTCGGGACACAAAATCTATTATTATACAAATTCCGAGTATCGGGGCATTGTTCACATCCTTCGTGTGTCACTCCCAATACATCAATATTTTTCTCCTCATGACACGCATAACACTTACCATCATTTCCGGTAAACATTCCGGCACCACAAAACGCTCGAGCACATTTTGAATTATTATACCCATTTAAAATCCTATTAGGACAGACATCTGTACAATATGATCCGGCACTTCTTCCACCGGCATTTGTATCAATCGGGTTTTCTTCATAGCAGGAATAACAAACACCGTTACCGCCTCGAAACTGATTGTCTCCACACTTTAAAATACAAACCGAACCGGACTGCAAGCGACGAGGGCACGTCTCACACCCACTGTCGGGAACAGCAAAAATGCTTACGCTGGTTGTTTCTTCACACGAATGACATTTTCCCCATTCATCTGTAAATTCATTCTCCGCACATTGAGGGGAACAATACACATTCCACACGCCCTGTAAAATCCAATCAGGGCATTTTGTTTGACAATATTTTTCCCGATCTTCTACTTTTGAAATATACCTAATATCCACCGGCTTTTCTTCATCACACGCATAGCATTTTCCATCGTTTTTTTGAAACAGTTTTGGAGGGACAAAATGTTCAAATTTGGAGGGATAGAATGTTCAAAGAGTTGATTTTAAAGCGGAAGATTAAGGCTAAAATTAAAAACCTGAAAAAGAGTGCTTCATCCGAATCGGGGCGTTCCATGGTGGAGATGTTGGGGGTTTTGGCGATTATGGGCATTCTCTCAATCGGAGCAATCGCAGGATATCGATATGCGATGGATAGCTATAAAGCCAATGAGACAATCAATGAACTGACGCTCCGAGCCGTGAGTGTAGGCGAACAGGTGAGACAAAACAGAGGACCACTCACAATGGATGAATTCCCTGCGATAACGAGGCAAGGCTATCCCGTAACGGCATTTCGAGAGCCGAATGATCCAAAACTGTTTGAGTTAGAAGTGACGAATGTGCCTGTGGGGGTGTGTCAAAAGATCTTAAAGATGGGGTGGAAACTCCCTGTTTTAATCAAAGCAAACGAGATTGTGTATGGGGGGAACGATCTGATCTGTGAACCGAGCGAGATGGATAACAGAGAAACGGCAACCATGGTGTTTTTGTTTGATGAAGATATGGACGAGACAGCCCTGCCCAACTGGTATTGTGAGAAGGACAGTGATTGCGGATCGTGTCAACGGTGTCAAGAGAACATTTGTGTGTCCTCATGCGAGGGGTATGAGAGATGTGCGGAAGAT
>CASECF010000040.1 GCA_949286245.1 uncultured Alphaproteobacteria bacterium | reverse complement strand
TTTTTTAAGGTTGTCAAATCGGTTCCGGTTTTTTCAAAGAGAAGACGATCTTTTTGATACAAAAGAGGATCGGATATTTGTTCTTCTAAGTGGCGAATTTGTTCTTCCAAAGAAGCAATTTGAGTAGGGAGGGTTTTCAATCGGTGTTCTTCCGTAAATGACAGCTTTTTTTTGTTTTGAGACGGTATTTGGGAAGAACGGGGTCTGTTTTGTGCAGAATCTTCTTTTTTTCCTTGGCCGGAGGATTTTGTGGGAGATGACTTTTTTTTGTGACGGATTTGTTCCAAAAGTTCGGAATATGAACCGACAAATTCGGTGATTGTTCCATCCCCCGGCATATAGAAAAGCGAGGTGACGACTTTATCCAAGAAATCTCGGTCATGGCTGACGATCAAAACGGTTCCGTCATATTCATCTAAAACCTCTTGAAGGAGATCAAGCGTATCCATATCCAGATCATTGGTTGGTTCGTCCAAAACCAAAAAATCAGAAGGATTGGCCAGTGCAACCGCTAACATCAGCCTGTTTTTTTCACCGCCGGAGAGAGCGTTTACCGGCGTATTGGCTTGAGCAGATGTGAACAAAAAATCTTTTAAGTAAGATACGACATGGCGGAAATGACCTCTTACAAAAATATGATCCCCCTCCGGAGCCAGTGTCTTCCAGAGTGTTTTTGTTTGATCAAGAGTTATTCTGTTTTGGTCAAAATAGGCCTCTTGGATGTTTTTTGCCAATCGAACGCTTCCTTGATCCGGTTCAATTCGTTTTGTCAGGAGCTTGATAAGGGTTGATTTCCCTGCTCCGTTGGGCCCGACAATCCCGATTTTATTACCTCGCATGATCCGTGTGGAAAAATGATCCACCAGTTTTCGGTCCCCGTACGATTTTGAAACATGTTTGGCTTCAATAATCATTTTTGATAAAAGAGATCCTTTGTCAATTTGTAATTTAACGGATCCTTGTTGTTTAATTTGATTGCGTCTTTCTTGTCGAAGGGCTATGAGCCGTCTCAGTCTGCCCATATTTCTTTTTCGGCGAGCTGTTACGCCTTTATGAAGCCATTCCGTTTCCTCTTCAATCCGTTTCATGAGTTGTTTTTGTTCAATGATCTCTTGGGTAATGATTTGTTCTTGCCAATCTTCAAATTGATCGTATCCGGCATTATTGATTCTTAAAATACCTCGATCCAACCAAAATGTTTTGGTTGAAATATGCTTTAAAAAAGAACAATCATGGCTGATGACAATCACGGCAGAAGTGGTTTGTCGAATAATTTGTTCTAATTTTTCAATCGTGGCAATATCCAAATGATTGGTTGGTTCATCCAACAAAAGAATGTCCGGCTCTTGAATCAGAACTCTGGCGAGTGAAGCTTTTTTTCTTTCCCCACCGGAGGCTTGATCCGGATTCAGATCTTTTTGAATGTCTAATTGCTCAATTAAAATGTCGGCTTTGTAAGAAGCGTCTTTATCTGTTTTTTTGAGACCGGAAAGAATATATTCCCTGAGGGTTTTATAACCTGTTAAATCCGATTCTTGAGGCATATAGGCTATTTGGAGCCCCGGTTGGATAAATTTTTCTCCGTTATCCGGCTCTAAATAACCCGCAATTACCTTCAGAAGCGTTGATTTTCCGGATCCGTTTCTGCCGATGAGACAAATTTTATCTCCTCGTTGAATATAAATATCGACCCCAGTAAAAAGAGGATGAACTCCAAAGGTCAGATAAGCGTTTTTAAGCGTGTAAATCGGTGCGATACTATCCATACTGTTTTGAATTTGCTCGTTTTAGAATTATTTTTTAACCGGTTTAGGTTGATTATGTGTTAAAAAACGATCTCGAAATTTTTCATATCCCGTTTGAACAAGAATATACAAAAGCGGAATAATAAATAACCCTAATACCGTTCCGACCAACATTCCGTAAAAAACGGGTGTCCCGATGGCTCTTCGAGAACCGGCGCCGGCGCCTGTTGCGATAATCATGGGCCAAACACCTAAAATAAACGTAAAGGCTGTCATTAAAACCGCTCTGAACCGTTCGGTTAATCCCTTTAATCCGGCATTAACGATGGAGCTGCCGTTGTTGCGTTCTTCTTTAGCAAACTCGACAATTAATATGGCGTTTTTGGCTGCTAATCCGATCAATAAAATAAGACCTAATTGCGCATAAATACTAAGTGGTAAATCCGTAATAAACAAACCGATCATCCCTCCTGTCATAGCTACCACGATCGACATTAAAACGGGAAGCGGTACAATGAAACTTTCATATTGAGCGACCAAAAATAAATAAGCAAACAAAATAGCTAGAGCGATCAAGTATCCGACTTGTCCTTGGTTTTGTTTTTCTTGATAGCTCATGCCCGACCATTCATAGGCGTATCCGGTCGGCATTTGCGTGGCAGCACTTTCCAAAACAGCCATTGCCTCTCCCGAGCTGGCATCTTGTTTTTGAACAGCATTGATATTGGCGCTGGGATATTGATTGTAGCGGGTAATGGTTCTGGGTGCCAATGTGTATCTCAAATCAACAAAAGTGTTGAGCGGAATCATAACCCCATCTTGATTTGGGACATGAAGAGAGTTTAAACTGTCAATGTTGGCACGGTATTTCCAGTCGGATTGAATAACAACCTTATTAACCTGTGTTCCGAAGTTGATGTCGTTGACGTATCCGGATCCCAGATAATTTTCGAGTGCCGTATAGATATTGCTGAGCGGAACTTTTAAAGATTCTGCCTTTGTTCGATTGATGTCCAGATAAATATTAGGTGTCTTTGCCGTAAAGGTTGTATAGGCAAATTGAATACGAGGATCACGATTGATAATTTGTAAGAACCGTTGCGTATTGGCGTCTAATTGTTCATAATCCGTATCCATTAGAGATTGTAATTTAAAATCCAAGCCTCCGGACATTCCTAATCCCGGAATAGCCGGTAGTTCCATAAATTGAAACTGGGCTTCCGGAAATTGATCAAACATGGCTTTTAATTTATTTAAAATTGCCGTGGAAGACAAAGAAGGATCTGTTCTCTCCTTCCAAGGATCCAGTTTTATGACGGACATTCCCATGTTTTCACCTTCACCGCCCGTAAAACTAAATCCGGCAATACTCATGACGTTCTCAACCCCTTGTTCTTTTTTCATGATAGGAGTAATACGATCGATCATTTCTTTTGTTCTATGATAAGAGGCTCCTTCGGGTAATTGAATGTTCAGCATGATAACCCCTTGATCTTCTCCGGGGATAAAGGATGTTTTACTGATTTTAAGCAATCCCCAAGATGTCATGACGAAGACTAAAAACGCCAATAGAATAAATGTGAGTTTGCGTGCAAACAAACGAACAAAGGCAGCGTATTTGTTCGAAGACGCTTTCAATCCAATGTTAAACCAATGAAGAGGACCGGATTGAGAAGGGGGTATTGGTTTTAATAAAATAGAGCAGAGAGCCGGCGATAACGTGAGGGCATTCAGGGTTGAGAAGCAAACCGCCGTTGAAATGGTAATCGCAAATTGTTGATAAATCTTTCCGGTAATTCCGCCTAAAAATCCAATAGGAACGAAGATGGCTAAAAGAACAAGCGTGGTGGCAATGAGGGCGCCTGAAACCTCTTGCATGGTTTGAATGGCGGCCTCTTTCGAATTGATGTTTTTTGCTTCCATCAAATAAATCACGCGTTCTACAACAACAATAGCATCATCGACAACAACACCGATGGCTAAGACCAAACCGAATAATGTAAACATATTGATGGAGTAGCCCAAAGAAAGCATGACCATAAATGTTGCCAACAAAGAAACAGGAATCGTCAAAGAGGGAATTAACGTAGATCTCCAGTTTTGCAAAAATATATAACAGACGGCAATAACGAGAGCAAACGTGATAAAGAGGGTTAAGACCACTTCATGAATGGATTCGTTAATGTAGAGGGTCGTATCCATGTTAATGACATAGGTGAGATCTTCCGGAAAGAACTGGGACAGTCGTTTGAGCTCAGCTTTAACACGATCCATTGTTTCCAATGCATTGGCACCGGAAGACAGACTGATGGACATAGACACGGAGGGTTCACCGTTAATTTCAGCGCTTTTACTATAATCTTCCAATCCTGTTTCAACTCGGGCGATATCTTTTAAGAGAACTAATCCTCCCTGTTTATCCGTTCGCACAATAATATTTTTAAAGTCTTCAACCTCATTGATACGTCCCTGTGTTTGCAAGGAATAAACCATTTGTGGAGAGCCGTCGTTGGGCAAAGCTCCGATTTTTCCTAAAGACGGTTGATAGTTTTGACTTTCAATGGCGGTTCTGATGCTTTCGACGGGAAGATTAAGAGCTGCGATTTTGTCGGCATTTAACCAAACACGCATACTGATTTTGGCCCCGTGGATACTGACTTCTCCGACACCGTTTAGTTTGCCGATACTCTTTTTGACGTTATTTTCCAAAAAATTATTGATATATGAGGTATCATAGGTTCCGTTTGGAGAAATAAAACTAATAAATCCGAGTGTGTCTGAGGCTCGTCTTGAAACGGTTAATCCCTGTCTTGTCACTTCGGTCGGAAGCTTTGAGGTGGCTTGTTGAATACGGTTTTGAACTTTCACCTGAGCAATGTCCGGATCAACACCGCTTTCAAACGTGACGGTAAGTGTATAACGCCCATCGGAAGAAGAAGAGTTCATATACAGCATATTTTCCACACCATTGATTTCTTCTTCCAAAGGAATACCGATTGTTTCGGCTACCACATCGGCACTGGCTCCAGGGTATCTTGCCGATACACGGATCTCCGGCGGGGTAATGTCCGGATACAATGAAATAGGAAGAGAGAATAAAGATATAAGGCCTCCCAAAGTGAGAACCAACGAAATAACAATGGCAAAACGCGGACGATCAATAAAAAAACGAGCAAACATTTTTCTTCCTATTCTATTACTTCGGTTGTCTTAACTTTTTGACCATTCTGAACTTTTTGTGTTCCCTGAATAATTATCTTATCGTCAGGGGAAAGTCCCTCTAAAATCACATAATCCTTACCACTCATTTCTCCGATTTTGACGTATTTCTGGCTGACGGTGTTTTCGGAATCAACCGTTAACACATAATGACCGTTCATATCTTGAACAATGGCTGTTTGAGGGACGGTTAAAGATTTTTGTTCTTCTTTGTTTCCGATCAAGATATCGACATAATTTCCGGGAATGAGTTTTTGATTTTTGTTCTCAAATTCGGCATAGACAGCCATTGTCGCCGTTTCGTTGTTGGCTTCATTATCCGTAAAAATCGTTGGATTTTCTACGGTCATTATTTCACCGTCCGATAGAACAATTTGGAGCGTCATATTATGCGGTTTTATTCGGCTGAGACCGGTTAGACGGTCTTTGTCTGTCACGGAAAAACTGATACGGATCGGGTTTGTTTGGACAATACGAGCTAAACTGGTGGTATTTGTATCAACATAATTTCCTTTTGTCATCAACGCCTTACCGATATATCCGCTGATGGGAGAGGTAATGGTTGTATAATCCAAATTAATTTCTGCCAATTTGAGATCTGCTTCCGCCTCTTTAATACCGGCTTCGGCCTGAACCAGAGTACTTTCCACAACTTCAAACTCGGCAGCTGGCAAGATTTTTTCCTTGAGAAGTTTCTTTTGTCGCTCATAATCGCTTTTGAGTTGATTATAGTTTGCTTTCGCTTTTTCAAGAGCAGCTTTTTTAATATCGACATTGGCAGCATATTTGTTTTGTTCTAAGATAAACAGAGTATCGTTTTCGTTGACGAAAGAACCATTTTTAAACAAAACCTGATCAATATATCCGGAAACTTGCGGTTTGATATCCACACTGTTAATAGATTCAACCGTTGCGATAAATTTGCGTTTGGGGGCAATATCTTTTATAACGGGATTGCCGGTGATGACATAGGGATCTGCTACCGAATGGGTGGGACGGGCTTGAATAATCGTTTTTCCTTTTAGATACCAACCAACACCACCGGCAAAGCAGAGGATTATGGCATAAATCAGTAATTTATATGATATAGATTGTTTTTTCCCTTTAGTCATGTTCCACCCTTTCTTTTTTAGGATAAACTACATTTAAAATAACGATGAGTCAATCAGATAGTTCATTTTTTTTGTGATATTTTTTATTTCTTCTTCATAATGGCTGTTTGAAAATACGTCTTGTCAAAAGTGTAAAAAAACGATATAATGAGACGATTGGAGGAAGTATGAAGAAAGAAGATCAAAAAAGAATTGAGCAGAATTTACAGAATATTCAGCAAGGGAAGAGTTCTGATTTAACGCCAAATGATATGCGTGAGGTTGCCGAATTTGTTCGTCGTGACGGATCATCTCCGGCGCGTCAGCAAGACAATATGGATCAGGTCATTCAAATGTTGTGTCAGAAAGAGAAAGAGAAGACAAAATAATGGAACAGCTTTTAGAAGAAACGGTGTCGGATGTTTGCCGTCCCTTGAAGGCCGGTGTGACGATCTATTCGAAAAAGGATGTGGATGGACTTTTGAATGATCCTTTGTTTGAGGCAGGCAAAACGGGAGATGTTCAATCAGCAGAGCGCCTGATTGCTGAGCGGTGGACACCGGAGAAAACAGCAGAGTTAAAGGCGATTTTAGATGCCGATCGTCCGCCTTTGTTTTTGTCCATGCCGGGAACAAGTCATAAAAATCAGATTCCGGGAGCTTTTGCCAGACATTTGCAAAAAGTCTTCGAAGATATTGTTTATCCTGAAAATTTGGGCTCTTTGTGGATCAATAGTGATACACACGTTGTCCCTCTTCATAACACGATGATGAAAATTGTTAAACGAGGTGATCGTATTTTTTTTCCCAGATTCTATGAGGAAAATAAAAAAGCTCCTTTTTTAAAAGCATTGAGACGAGTGAGCCAATTTTATGAGGTTGTTTTGGTAGAGGATGCGCTGACAACGGCCGCATCTGCTTATACTTACAAACGTTTCTTAGAGAGAAACGGGATTTATGTTTCCACAATTGTCGGTATGAAGGGAGAAGCAAATTTATCCGTTAATCAAAAAGAAATTCAAAAAGCAGAAAGTTTTGCAAAAGATTGTGGTATGACTGCGGATATGTCTTTTTTTGGGCGTGAGTTGCCTCAAAAAGTATTTGCAAGTCTTTATCTTAATCAGATTTCCGAAATTCGAAAAGGATTAAATGAGGCCCAAAAAGAAAAAAATGCGGAAAAACTGAAACACTTTCAAAAAGAGCGAGATGATTTAGATAAAAAACTTATGTTGTTAAGACGGGTTATTGAGAAAAATGATAAAGAAGCTCTTATGTCGCTTTCTAAAATGATGGTGGATTCGGTTCAACCGCACAATGATAATCCGTTTATGAAAAAACATGAAAATCCACTCATGAAACCCTCCACATTGGTTAATGTGCTTATGCGTCAAAGTCGCATTGGAAGATAGCTTTGAAACATTGAGAAGATAATCGGGAAAAGGTTTATGCGGAGAGGGGATTATCCGGAAGGGTATAGTTTTTTTGTTTATGGAATGATGGATAGAAAGATCAAAACAGAAACGGTTCTTCTTGTTTTTGAGGAGGAGTTTGTGTTTCTGTTTTTATCTCACGCTCGATCCAACGCAGGATAATTGTGACGATTTTCTCCTCTTGCCGTGGTGATAGGGGGGTATGAAGCGGGATGTGATGCCATTTTTTTAAGCAGTTGCGACAACAAGTTGCTGTGGCATGTTGTGCAACGAATACAGGGTGGCCTCTCATGGGTGTTTGTTTTCCGTCTTGTGGAGGGAAAGCAGGAGAGAGACGTTTATGAATAAAATCAAGGGCATGTTTTTTGATGATTTCCATTCCTTTTTGGCGAATATATAATCTGTCTTGAGACGACAGATGAAATCGAGATCGAAAGGGAGAGGTTGATAGTTTTTCTAATATATCGGTCATGATTTTTCGGAAGGGGAGAGGACATTGATGCGAATATCGGCTGTTATTGATGGAAAAGAGCATTGGAGTGTTGCTTTAATTTTTTCGGCAGACGCCCTGTGAATATGGGGTGTCATGGCGATCAAATTAAACAGATCGTTATCGGATAATAATTCCATTTTTTTTGTTAGAGAGAAAGTTTTAATGTGTTTAAATTGAGGAAAATTTCTCATATTTAATTGATAGGGATCTTCTTTTTTTATTTGGGAGTATAATTTTTCACGAATTTCAAAAAGGTGTTTTTCAGCGGGTTCTACCAAAAATAGAAGCCCGTCTTTTTTTAAAATTCGATAAAATTCGGAGGGGACAGGAAAGCCGAAAAAACAAAAAAGATAGTCAACACTTTGAGACAACACGGGAATATGGGCGTTGGTGGCAACCGCCCACTGAATGATCTTTGATCGGGCACTTGCTTTTTTTATCGCCTCTTTCGAAATATCGTAGCCTAAACAGGCAAGAGGCGTACGGGGGAATTTTTGGATAAACAGATTTTGAAATTGGTCTAAATAGTATCCTTCTCCGCAACCGGCATCTACGCAATATATCGGCTCTGAGGGGGGAGAAGAGAGAAAATCGAATAAAAAATCGATGATGGTATCTATAATAAAATGATATTGTCCCGTTTCTAAAAAAGATTTTCGGGCCAGAACCATTTTTTGATTGTCTCCGGGATCTTTTGTTTTCTTAAATTGGACAGGAAGAAGGTTGACATATCCTTTTTGAGCTTTGTCGAAAGAATGCTTTTGTTGACAGGAAAAAACAGTATCCGTTTGTGTAAGCGGAGAGAGATCAAGAGGACAAGCAAATCGATCAAAGGGAATGAACGGCATAAACGACATAATTTGACTTTTTACAATTTATTTAAATGTTTCAATAACGATATTTCATTATAGCTTCAGGATATTTAAAGTGCAACGATTTTTCCTTTCAAAGATAAAATGAATGTATGAGAATGGTCGAAAATATTTGTTTTAGTAAACTTCCATTTGTACATAAACAAAAGTGGTTTATCTCAAATTGTTTTTCTCAAAACAACGTGTAATGTATTCTCGAATAAATTTATCTGTTTTAATTATTGCATATTTATTTTTCCGATAGTTATTAGAATACATTTTCTTTTTTTACGATCGAATAAAATTTGTCCATTCGACAGGTTCCGGATTCGGCGGAAGAATGCCGAGGTTTTGAGCAGCTTGTTGACATTTTAGATAATAAGCCATATTTTTCGCCAAAATCCGCATATTTTGCATTCCTTCTTTATCTTGAAGAGCCTCTTCCGGGTTGGATCCATGAATCATATTCCAATAGCGACCGGAAATAACAGGCATTTCCGATATCTGGAAATACTTATTGAGTTGATCCAAAGTGGCTGTCGTGCCGGCTCGTCTGGCGCTGACGATAGCAGCCCCCGGCTTATGGCGAAAGATTTGACGTCCGCTGGAGGCAGCAACAAAGAAAACACGATCCAAAAAGGGGACAATAACACCGGAGGCAGACGCATAATGAACAGGGGATCCAAAGATAAAGCCATCAAAGTCTTCTGCCATATTTACAAATGAATTTACTTGATCATCAACAACACATTTTCCTAGTTTTTTACAGGCATAACATCCCATACAGGGTTGAATAGGTTTTGTGCCGATTTGATAGATTTCAGAATCTATCCCCTCTTTTTTTAATTGATCGGCAATTTCTTTTAAAGCCGTATAGGTACATCCGTTTGCATGTGGTGAACCATTAACCAATAAAACTTTCATTTTACCTCCTAATATTATTTATCTAAAACGATCTTAGAAAAGGCTCTTCATTAAAGAGTATAAAAATTTTTTTATCCGAGAACAAGAATTTTTAAAATTTTTGTTTAAGATAGATTTTTGTGATAAATTCTCGATAGTCGGAAGATGATTGAAAAGCTCGATTTTCTGTTCCGATAATCATTTGATTCGGAGTATTATATTCATAAATAAATCCAATATTTCCGGATATGTTTTTATGCTTATCGGAATCATAGTATAATGAGTTTATCATTGACGTATCGCCACCGGTATTTTTTAAATACATTTTTACACGATCTAATCGATCCTGATAATACCCAATGGCAAAATCTCCCTTAAAATAATGATTGTCTTTTTTGTTTTTAGTGCCTTACAGACTATCCCCATTTTAATGGGGGTAGAATGCTCACGACGACGATGCTATAAGAAGGTATGGAAGTCGTACAAAGTCAACATAGTGTTTATCGTTTAAGATACCACATAGTTTGGGTGTGTAAGTATCGTCGTCGTGTCCTAAAGCCTGGCGTTGTAGATTATATAAAGAAATTATTACCCAAGCTACTAAGAAGTATCCCTGGATGTGAGATAGAGAAGATTGGCTTTGATAAAGACTATATTCATTTTGT
>CASECF010000039.1 GCA_949286245.1 uncultured Alphaproteobacteria bacterium | reverse complement strand
GAATATTGATATTTTTCTTTTTTTTATTAAAATTTATCTAAAAGGAGAATGAGAATATGTGGATTTTGTACGCTTTTGGTTCTGCTTTTTTTGCCGGTTTAACAGCAATCTTGGCAAAATTAGGGCTCCAAAAAATAGACTCAACGGTTGCAACAGGAATTCGCACAATCATCATTTTATTTTTTCTTTGGGGGATTGTATATGCGATTGGCTCACATAAAACTCTTTCGGACATATCAACTGAAACTTTTTTATTTTTAGCTTTGTCCGGTTTCTCAACAGGTGCCTCATGGCTATGTTATTTTAAAGCGTTGCAAACGGGAGACGTTAATAAAGTTGTTCCTATTGATAGATCCAGTCTTATTTTAACGGTTTTATTGGCTACATTTTTCTTTGGAGAAAGAATCACTTTTGGAACTCTTTTTTGTTTAATCGGCATGGGGATTGGAACTTATCTTATGTTAGAAAGAAAACCCTCAACTGAAAATTTCTCTACTCATAAAAAATCATGGTTCTTTTATGCTATTTTATCGGCTGTTTTTGCTTCTTTAACAGCTCTTTTGGGAAAATTAGGTATTGATGGTGTTGAATCGAATCTGGGAACCGCCATTCGAACAATCATTGTTCTTTTTATGGCTTTTCTTTTAATTTTTATTCAAAAAAAACAAAACGATATTAAAAATTTGGATCTCAAAAGTTTCTTTTTTCTTGTTGCTTCCGGAATAACGACCGGCTTATCTTGGCTTTGTTATTTTAAAGCGCTCAAGGACGGCGTTGTCAGTATTGTCGTTCCGATCGACAAACTCAGCATTGTTGTTTCTGTTTTATTTTCTTCTCTTATTCTTAAAGAGGAAATAACAAAGAAATCTTTATTGGGTCTTTTCTTGATTGTTCTCGGAACCATCGGTATGATCTTATAACAATCTTTCAACGGATCTTATTTCAATATAAAAGCATCAGAATTTTTATCAGTTGCCCGATCTAAAACAGCATTTACTCGATCTATATAATTCGCTGATTTTGAGGGAAGAGAATCAATCCGGCGTAAAGCATTCTGAAGACCCGACTGATTTGCAATCTGAATAGCCAACCCAGGTCGAGCATTCAATTCAAGCATCATGGGGCCCAATTCTCGATCCAAAACAATATCCGCACCTAAATAACCGAGATGGGTCATATCGTACCCTTTCGAGGCAATTTCAAGATGTTCTCTCCAAAAGGGAACTTGAAGGGAAAAAAGGTCTTTTCCTGTATCCGGATGATACCGAACTGGACGATTATGTTGAACGGCAGCGATCGCCTTTCCGGTTTGAATATCAATACCGACTCCGACAGCTCCTTGATGTAAATTGGCTCGTCCTCCCGATTCCCGTGTTGCTAAACGCATCATTGCTAATACCGGATATCCTTGATATACAATAATACGAACATCCGGAATTCCTTGAAAACTATAATCTTGAAACATGGTACTAAAATGAACCAATTCTTCAAAGACAGCGACATCATACTTTCCACCGAGGCTGTAAAGACCACTTAAGATATTCGAAATATGTTGGTACACCTCTGAAAACCGTAAAACCCGTTGAGAAGCCGTTCTAAAATGATTTTGTGTATAAGACTTAATAACTAAAACTCCCTTACCACCACTTCCTTGAGCCGGTTTAATAACAAAATCTTTATGACCTTTTACCAATGATAAAAATTGACGGACTTGATGTTGCGATTCAATCACCCCAATTAAATTCGGCGTTTGAATTCCCACCTGACGAGCTAACTGTTTTGTCAGCACCTTATTATCAACAAGTGGATAAAGGCGTCTTTTGTTGTGCTGAGCAATGATCTCAAAATTACGTCGGTTCATACCAAGAACACCGGCGGCTTTTAATTCGGAAGGAGTTGCCCAAAAACGCCATTTTTCGAACATATTATTATTCCTTTCGAGAACGAGATAACGGAGCAAAACGAATCAATTCAGTCAACCGATATCCGGTATACGTTCCCAATAACATAACAATAAATAATAACACCAAATTGAGTTCACTAAAAGCGAACATAATGTGTCGAATATAATCATTTACAATAATAAAATAGGTAAAAACAGCGACAACAACACTAAAGAAGACCTCTTTCCCTGCATTTTTCAAACCTTCTTCCTCCCAAATAATAGAGGCTCGCTCAATAATCCAAGCCATAATAATAATTGGGAAAAACAAGGCGGAAGAGGCAATATCCCAATGGAAATGATATCCTAAAATCGTAAATATTTGAATCATCAGAATAACAAAAATCACAACAGCAGAAATCCTCGGAACCAACAATAAATTTAATCGAGAAAGTCCCGCTCGTATCAGAAGGCCGATAATGACAATAATCGAAAAGCACACCAATCCTGCGACAAAACCCGTTTCGACAAGTGCCATGGCAATAAGCATCGGCGTAAAAGTTCCCATTGTTTTTAAACCAACCATATTCCGCATCACGACAACAACCAAAATGGCCAATGGGAAAATCATCAACCACTTCAATGAATTTTGTTCACTCAGCGGTAGACTATACATGGAATAGGCAAAAAGTTTTTCTTGATGTGCCGTTTTTGCTCTGTGTTCAGCCATATTAAAAGAAGAAGTTAACGATTTCATGACGGAAAAACGAGTCAAAGAGTTCTCCCCGCCCTCAACATCGACCAAAGAATTTCCGCCACGTTGAAAGATAATAAAATCTTTAGGAAGCCCCTTTTCTCCGGTTTCGATATTATAGATAATCCATTGAGAATCTAAATAAGCCTCAATCATAACATCAGACTTAAAAGCTTTTTTATCCTTCTCCAATCGAACTCCTCTCACAATATGAACCGGAATTCTTTCAAAAGCCAATAGATCGCAAATCACATCAGCAGTCTCTTTTAAACTTTTACGTTCCGGCATAAAAGCTAAAACTGTCTCATCAGGCGGTGTTTGTGAAAGTAGTCGAATAATTTGTTGAACCCGATCTCCTTCTTGGGCCTTCGAACGATCAAGTATGGTATAAGCAACCGCCTTTCTTTGTTCATCCCAAAGAGGGATATCAACTTTATGCGGTTTATCATCCTTAATACCCTTTTTTTCGGCTACATTATCATAAAGTAAAACACGATAATAAATATTCTGATTTTTCTGTCTTGGAGATGACGATAAGATAATCCGTTTCGAATCTTTCTGAACCTGATAACGAGGAGCGATTATATTTTCATCTAAAATTTTAAAAGATCCCGTATTAATAGGTCGTGAAATTGAAACACGAATAGGATCACCGGTTGGTTCAAAAGAAATATTTGCCTCAACCGTCCACACATCCGTCATTTGATTGGGTTGGAAAGAAAACCCCCAATAACGAATTTTATAATAGATCCCATACCCAGCATAAATAATAGACAAGAGAAGTCCGATCAATAAAAATAAACGAACAGATTGAAGCTTTCGAAACATCTCATTTCCTTTTTAATAAAGCGTGTCCGACATGGAAACATCTACAATAAATCGACCGTTTAAAACATTTCGTCCGATTAATACCGGATAATCAAATTTAGAACGATCCGCTAAAGTAAACTCAGCAGAAATAACTTCCTTTCCAAATCGGATATCCATCATAACGACAACTCGTTCTTCATTGGCATGAATGCGACGAATGGTACTTTGGCGCTTAATCTTTTTTTCAAAATGATGCACTTCTGCCGTTTGATTATTTTTGACATCAAAAGAAACCCATTTTTCACCGTCTCGTTCAAATAGCTTTTGATTCCGAACACCGACAGAAGAGGTCTCTGCACCCGTATCTATTCGCGCATCCAAAGGTCCCTTCATAGGCAAAAAATAAACCGGCTCCACTTCACCGATAATAGGTAAAACCGACTGGGTTTTGAAATCTTGAGAAGAAGACGGAATAGGCTGAGGCTCAATTTCCTTCATAACAGGTTCCACGGACTGTTCTTTAATTACCTGATGACACCCACCGCAAAAAAATAAAGAAAACATTAAAAACAATAAATATTTTTTTCCCATTAATATCACCTCATATTCAGTTTTTCTATTTATATCCTTTTCTGCAAAAAAGTAAAGAGAAAAAACATTTTAGGCTCAAAGTGATTTCTTTTCATTGACAAAATTATCTTCTCATTTTAGAGTCGAAAATAAAGCAGAAAGCTAATTTTCCCAGATATGAAAATTTGTTTTCCAGTGTTCAAAAAAGATCTTTCTAATAAAAAGGAGTTTTTATGACTAAAAAGGATCATGCCTACTATTTAAAACTAGCGGTTGAAGAAAGTTTAAAATCGGTTGAAGCCGGAAGTTCTCCCTTTGGTGCAGTTATTGTCAAAGACGGAGAGGTTATTGCAACGGATCATAATCGCGTTGTCCCCAATAACGATCCAACGGCTCACGCCGAAGTGATGTGCATTCGTTCGGCTTGCCAAAAACTTCAAACATTTGATTTAAGTGGTTGTATTCTCTATACTTCTTGTGAACCATGCCCCATGTGTTTAAACGCCATTAAATGGGCGAATATTCGTGAAATTTGGTATTCCTCTGATCGTCATGATGCAGATAATATCGGATTTAGAGACAATACTTTTTATGAATCCGATCCCGTTCAACTCAATCGTATTGTCTTAAGTGAATCTAATGAGGTGATGAAAAAATGGTTTGAATCAAAGAATAAAAAACCTTACTAAGGGCCGGAAAGAATCAAAATTAGTCATTTTTTAATTTTTAAAACACCCAAAGAAGTTGCCGATTATACGGCAGATCGAATTGTTTCCTTCATTCGATCTTTAGAAAATCAGAAACCCTATATTGTTTTGGGTCTACCGACAGGGTCAACACCTCTATTAACCTATGCTCGATTAATAGAACTATACCGTTTGGGAAAAATTTCTTTTAAAAATGTTATAACGGTTAATATGGATGAGTATAAAGGGCTTGATGAAAATCATCCGCAAAGCTATCGTTATTTCATGAAGAAAAATTTTTTTAATCATATCGATATCTTGCCTCAAAACACCCATTTTTTAAACGGAATGGCTCAAGCTTCAGATATGGAATGCAGTAGATACGATACCCTTATCAAACAATTGGGTGGAATTGATTTACAAATCGGTGGAATTGGATGTAATGGCCATTTGGCATTCAACGAACCGGGAACCAGTTTTGAGACACGTTCTCATTTACAACGTCTTTCAGAAGAAACAATCAAGGCTAATTCTCGCTTCTTTGATCAGGAAAAAGAGGTTCCAAAAGAGGCACTAACCATTGGATTAAAAACAATTTTTGAAGCTCGGCAGATTATTATTTTGGCAACCGGAAAATCTAAATCACAAGCCATTTATGAGGCTCTTTTAGGGCCTTATGACATTTCCTGTCCCGCCAGTCTATTACAAAAACACGCAAACGCTCTGTTTATCTGCGATTCGGAGGCAGCCTCTTTACTTCCACAAGATCAACTAAAGAATGGGTTTTCACTAAAACCATCCTCTTACTAGGAATTCAAATATATCTAACAAAACCATTCATTTTTTTACAAGAGAAGCCTATTTTGAAAAATGTTTTTTCTTCATAAAAATCCGAAAAAAGAATCTTGTTTTTTCGATATTTTTATGTCAAAAATAAGAAAGAGTTCCCATATCCGTTTTATTTTATCAAAGGATACAACTCACTGAATTGAAAGGAAACAATATGGAAAAATGGATTGTTTTAGCTTCTTTAATATTAACAACGGCGTGTAGCCATACTCCATCTTATTCGGTAATTGGATCATGGATACAACCAATACCGGGACAAAATAGATATCAAGGAATGCAATTAGAACCTGATGGAACCGCCTATTCATTGGGGATGAGAACACTTTTATACACATCTTGGGATCAAAAAGGAGACTTGTTAATTTTAAATGGCTCAAGTATCGGAAACGGCGGAACATTCCCTTTCACATCTTTCTATAGGATTATCGAATTAACCGAAAACAAACTGGTTTTAAAACATAAATCATCTTTATTATCGTATGAGCGAATGAAGAATGGTTCAGATTTTCTCTCACAAGATTTTTCTTCCGAGAGATAAAAAATAGATAATTTAAAAAAGTAAAGAAAATAGCATACATTCTTGCTATGAATTAAATTTATAAAAAGGACATAAAAAATATTTAGTTCTAACGATAGGATATCTAAAATATCATCACAAAACACATTATCTTCTTAAAATCACTTGATAAAAACAACCGCAGGAGAAAAAACGGCGAATTTTATGATCAAAAACACTAATCTGATCAATGTATTATCAGAAGAAATTTATCAGCCGGATATTGTCATTGCCTAAGAGGCGAATTAACTGATAGAAATACGAATATCAAGAAAAAAATAATTTGATTTTATCAATATTTTTAATCATGAGCAGTCAAGATCCTAAACAGGCAAAGAAAAGATCAACAATGTTACTTAGTCACAATTAAAATTTACTCTAAATAGTAATTTTTCATCTCTTGTATCTTTGAGGAAGAAATACCAATTCGATTGAGATAAAAATCAATTGAGCGATACTGGCGCTTAAATAAGTTAAAGAATCGCTCCATATAAATTTCTTTCGGAACAAGAACTGCTTTTTCATCGGATAAAGAAATTCGTTCATAATATCGTAAAATATCATCCAAATAGACAGCACTCAACATATAATCATTAATAATATCTTCTTCAGGAACACCCAAAGCCATCAAAATAAGAGCTGAAATAACCCCTGCCCGATCTTTTCCTAAATCACTGTAAAAAAGAATACCGGTTGTTTGGGGATCACTCATTAAAGAGAAAAAAGATTGAATCACACCCGTTGCATCCAACATTTGCATATAAGAAATAGCAACCGCCATAGGCGATGGCGGAACCCTTTCTCCCCCCGTAATCTCTAAATGATAAAATCTAAAATCGGATTTTAACTCAATCGGAGACGGCTGTGCCAAAACTTCTTTTCGACTCCGAAAATCAACAACTGTATTGATACCGATATTTTTTAAAAAAGAGACTCCCTCACTCGTCAACTGTCGAGGGAAATTACTGCGTATCAATTTGCCGTAGCGAGTTGTTTTATCCCACACTTTATACCCGCCTAAATCACGCATATTTTCTATTGAATTTATCAAATATCTCTTCATTTTTCTCCAATGCTCCTTTATCTCTCTGAGAGAGTATGAAACGAAAAGAAAAATGAGTCAACTATTTTAATAAAGAACACACACAAGTTCATACCCATCTTAAAAATATTTTTTATTAAAAGTCCTGATTAAAAAATAAAAGCTCATTAAAAAATATCCATCTCTTTATCTACCAAATAAACCTACTGGTTTATATTCTCCTTTGGAATTATATCCATACTCTATCCGATCATCACCAATCTCCATCGGAACAAAATCTCCTTTTGAATTATATCCATATTCCACTCGATCATCTCCAATCTCAGTCGGAGCATAATCCCCCTTCGCATTATATCCATATTCCACTCGATCATCTCCAATCATAGTCGGAACATACTCTCCCCTCGCATTATATCCATATTCCACTCGATCATCTCCAATCATAGTCGGAACATACTCTCCCCTCGCATTATATCCATATTCCACTCGATCCTCTCCAATCGCAGTCGGAACATACTCCCCTTTCGCATTATATCCATATTGAATATTTTTTGCCGCAACCCCACATACAAACATCATGCAAAAGATAAAACTATTTATAAAATAAAACATTTTTCCTCCTTTAATTTACCACAACATTAAATAAAAATATTATTTTTGTCAATAGAACAAGTATGATATGAGTTTATTTTTAAATTTATCTATTTTCTATCAGAAAATTTTAACAAACTTTTCAAAAACTAAAAAATTATTCCATTATATAAATTATTATTGACACCGTGTCAGAAAAATGCTATTTCAAAATCTGACACCGTGTCAAAAATGGAGAAAAAGATGTCCTTATCCCAAAATCAAGATCAACGAAAATCAGAAATTATAAAAGCTTGCCGAGAATTATATCAAAAAATCGGCTTTCAAGAAATAACAATCAAAGCCATCAGCACTTATACCAGTTTTTCAAGACCGTCGATTTATAACTATTTCCAGACAAAAGAAAGTATTTTTTTAGAAATTTTTCGTGAAGAGTATATTTATTGGTGTGATGAAATGAAGAGCATTTTAGATCAGAATCACATTTTGTCTTTAGAAGATTTTTCGGATCAATTTTCAAAGACACTTGAGAATCGTCCTGTTCTTCTAAAGCTTCTTTCCATGAATATTTATGATTTAGAAAGAAATTGTTCATTAGAGGAGTTAACAGAATTTAAAAAAGAGTACAAAAGAGCTCTGGATTTGGTATCTGATCTTCTAAGAAAATTTTTCCCGAACATGAACGAAAAACAGATTGATCGATTTATATACATTTTTTTCCCGTTTATGTTTGGACTGTATCCCTATGTAAATGTGACACAAAAACAAAAAGAGGCCATGAATGCGGTTGGCATTCATTTTCCGATTAAGCGTGTATATGATTTTGTGTATGAAACTATTTTTGAATTATTAAAGAACAACATATCATTATAGGAGGTCAAAATGGAAACATTATTTTTAGATCGAGTAGAAAAACCATCAGATATCAAAAAGATGTCTATTCAAGAATTAGAAAGCTTGGCATCCGATATTCGATTTGGAGTTATCAATCACTCTAATACAATCGGAGGACATTTTGGTCCGGATCTTGGGATTGTTGAGGCAACAATTGCGCTCCATTACGTTTTCGATTCGCCCAAGGACAAATTGATTTTTGATGTATCACATCAATGCTATCCACACAAAATGCTAACCGGTCGAAAAGGAGCCTTTTTGGATCCCCTCCATCATATGGAAATCACGGGATACACCAATCAACATGAAAGTGAGCATGATTTTTTCACGATAGGGCATACTTCTACATCGATCAGTTTGGCTTGCGGTATGGCTAAAGCGCGAGATTTACAGAAAGAAAAATATAATGTGATTGCCATTATCGGAGATGGTTCGCTTTCCGGCGGAGAAGCATTTGAAGGATTAAATAACGCGGCCGTTTTAAACTCTAATTTCATCGTCATTGTCAACGATAATGAAATGTCAATAGCCCCGACAAACGGCGGCTTGTTTAAAGGATTAGCCGATCTTCGAGCAACTAACGGAACCTCTCATCAAAATATATTCAAAGCCATGGGATATGACTACTTTTATGTAGAAGAAGGTAATAATATCAAGGCGTTAATTTCAGCTTTGCAGAAAATAAAAGACACACAAAGACCTACCGTATTACACATACACACGCTCAAAGGAAAAGGATTTAAAGCTGCAGAAGAGGATAAAGAATCCTATCATTGGATTTTAGCAGGTACTGCCAGCGGAAAAATCTATGAGAGCGGAGAAACCTACGATACATTGATGACACAGTTCCTTTTAAACAAAAAAGAGAAGGATAAAAGCGTCATTGCCGTCTCTCCGGCAACCCCAGGAATTTGTGGATTCACACCGGCATTTCGCCAAAAAATGGGAGAAAATTACACAGATGTTGACATAGCCGAACAACATGCAGTCGGATATGTCTCAGGTCTGGCCATAAACGGTGCCAAACCGGTTTTAGCGGTCCATAGTTCTTTCATACAACGAGCATATGATCAACTGTCTCAAGACTTAGCCATCAACAAGGCTCCTGCGACCATTTTGATCTGTTGGGGAGCTATCGGACCAAACGACATCACTCACCTAACCATATTTGATATTCCGCTTATTTCCAATATTCCGAATATCGTCTTCTTAGCTCCGACATGTAAAGAGGAATATTTGGCTATGCTGGATTGGTCTCTTGAACAGAAATCTCATCCGGTGGTTATCCGAGCACCGTTCGGACCGGTTATTTCATCGGGTGAAACAGACACAACTGATTATGGCAAGATTAATCAATCGAAGGTGACTCATACCGGTCAAAAAATTGCCATAATCGGCGCAGGCAATTTCTATCATTTAGCAAAAACCGTTCGAGAGGAAATCAAAAATCAATTCGGAATTAACGCAACCCTCATCAATCCGGTTTATCTATCAGGCCTAGATCAAGAATTATTAAACAGGCTTAAAAAAGATCATGACATCGTGATTACTTTGGAGGACGGATGTTTGGCCGGTGGTTTTGGAGAAAAAGTTTCCGCCTTTTACGGGGATTCTGATATGAAAGTTTTAAATTACGGAGCCACCAAAGAATTTACGGATCGTATTTCAATAAACGAGCTTTACGAACGCTATCATTTAACACCACGGCTTATTTGTGAAGATTTAAGAAAATTATTATAAGGGAGAATTTAGAATGACTGATTTACTAACCTCTGTTTTAATTGTTTATTTTTCAGCCACCGGCACAACGGCACAAGTTGCTCAAAATCTGGCAAGCGTTTTAGAGGCTCCGATTTATGAAATTCAGCCGAAAGAAAAATACACACAGGCCGATTTAAACTGGAATGACCCACAAAGCCGTAGTTCTTTGGAAATGAAAAATAAAATTCCTTATCCGGAATTGGCTGATTTAAATGCTCCAATAAAAAATTATGATATAATCATTTTGGGTTTTCCGATCTGGTGGGGAACCTCTCCCAAAATCGTCAATCAGTTTGTCAAAAGCTATGATTTATCGGGTAAAACCATCATTCTTTTTGCAACTTCCGGTGGTGATGGTCTGGGAAAGACAGCAAAAGATCTCAAAACGGACGCTCAGGGAAATCCGAAAATTATTGATGGAGAGGTCTTAAACGGAGATCTGTCTGATGAAAAGTTAAAGAATTTTGTAAATGGTTTGGATCTATGAAAAAATGGCTCATTATTATTTTGTTCTTATTGGGAACAAGTCATATGGTTTTAGCAGGAGAAAATATGAAAATTAAAATGACAATCAATAATCAAACCATCATTATTCGTCTAAAAGATAATCCGGCGGCAACTCAATTCTTAAATATGCTGCCGGCTGAATTTACTTTTCGAGATTTTGCCGGTGAAGAGAAAATTTCCTATTTCCCGAATCCAATAGATTTATCAAATACCCCTTGCGGAATGATTGCTCAAAAAGGAAAACTTTTTATTTACGCTCCTTGGGGAAATTTCGGAATTTTTTATAAAAATCATGGCACAAAAATTGATAATGACCTGGTTGAAATGGGAACGGTTGAGAGTGGATTGGAAATTCTATCCGCACAAAAGAATCCCTTTATTGCCAAAATAGAGGTTATAGAATAAAGGGCTTAATAAAATGCGAATGTGGTACATTATTTTAATTGTGACGATACTGATAACAATAATCGGCTTTTTATATCTTGGTCATCAAATCGGTAAATTTCAACTGGTACAGCACCTGTCTTATCAGGCCTCAAGGTTAAAATTTAATTCGGGGTATCTCATTGTTTTCCTTGCCTTTTGTCTATTATGTTGGAGTTTCAATCTGACAAATGCCGTGGTTTGCCTGTTCTATTTTAGCATGGTGTGGATTGCCTGTGATTTGATATTTCTGATTATTGCCTATTTAGGGAAATTTCAATTTCAAACATATTATGCGGGGATTTGCGCACTTATGCTTGGTACACTCTTATTATCTTTTGGATGGCATCAAGCACACCATGTTTGGCAGACTGAATATACTGTTTATACTGACAAAGACATCTCCCCCCTTAAAATTGCCTTTTTCGCAGATTCACATATCGGAACTACTTTTGACGGCACGGAGTTTTCTCAATATATTCAAAGAATACAAGAAAATCATCCCGAGGCCGTATTTATTATTGGAGATTTTGTTGATGACAACACCTCAAAAGCGGATATGTTAGCCGCAACAAAAGCGCTCAGTTCACTTAAAACAAAGTTTGGCACTTATTTTGTATTCGGCAATCATGATAAAGGCTACTATGATTCAACTTATCGAGGTTTTAGCAAATCGGACTTGATCAATGAATTACAAAAAAACAATGTGAAAGTCTTAGAAGATAATGTTGTTGCTCTCAACGGGCAAATTTATCTGATCGGTCGCAAAGACGCCGGTCACGATAAAAAAAGCAACCATCGTTTATCGATGACAACACTAGCTAAACAAATTGAACCCGATAAATTCAGTATTGTTCTTGACCATCAACCCAACGATTATGAAAATCAACAGAAAGCCGGTATTAATTTGGTTTTATCCGGTCACACACACGGCGGTCAGTTATGGCCGCTAACAAAAATTGGTGAATGGATCAAGGCAAATGATAAGACATATGGCTATGAAAAAAGAGAAAATACACATTTTATCGTCACTTCCGGTATTTCTTCTTGGGCGATTAAATTTAAAACCGGTACAAAATCCGAATTTGTTATTGTCAATATTGAAAGGAAAAATTGATGAAACATTTATCTAAACTTTTATTACTAACAACATGTTTATTCATTTACGGAGGAAATGCTATGGCTGAAAAAATCACACAAACGGCGGGAAAAGATCAACTAGGATCTTTTGCACCGGATTTTGCTCATTACAATGATGATATTTTATTTGGAGAAAATTGGAACAACAAAGATATTGACCTCAAAACACGCTCTATTATCACTGTTGTTTCGTTGATGTCAATGGGCATAACAGACAACTCTTTAATATATCATTTAAAAAATGCTAAAGATCATGGTGTAAGCAAAGAAGAAATAGCAACAATTATAACACATACAGCGTTTTATGCCGGTTGGCCAAAAGCTTGGGCTGTTTTTAACTTGGCTAAAGAGGTTTGGAATGAAGATACACCGGCATTAACAGATGAAGAAAAGCACCAAAAGAAGTTAATGTTCCCGATCGGTGAGCCAAATAAGGCCTATGCCCAATACTTTATCGGACAAAGTTATCTATCTCCTGTTTCTGATCGACAAGTTAAAATATTTAATGTGACATTTGAACCGAGATGTCGGAATAATTGGCATATCCATCAAGCAAAATCCGGGGGTGGACAAATGCTGATCGGAATCGGTGGCAGAGGATATTATCAAGAATGGGGCAAGGAACCAATTGAGATCAACGAGGGAACAGTCATTCATATTCCGGCCAATGTCAAACATTGGCATGGCGCCGCACCGGATTCATGGTTTTCTCATTTAGCTATTGAAATAGAAGGAGAAGAAACCGAGAATATTTGGCAAGAGCCCATCACAGACGCAGAATACAATAAACTGAAATAAAAAAAATACATTCATTCTTTTTTCTGATCCCTTCATTTCAAAAATATTCTCTAACAAGTGAAGTCTTTCAAATGGAGGGATCTACTTTTATATTTGAAAGAGAAACCCCATCTTTTATATTTGAAAGAGAAACCCAATCTTCGTGTAAAAAATAGGCAACCTTCCATATAAAATTATTCGAATCTACATAGAATAAGATTATCCAAACAAATAGATTAACGATGGTGGAATTTATTCGGCTTATTGCCTCACCCACTCGCTCCCGCTCGGGGCTGTCTCTCTTCTATCGACATTAACTCGAAAAATTTTATCCTAAAACCGGCACACCTCGTGCCTTTTTTCTCGTTCGAACCTCACTTCTTCGTGAGCTTCAAACCCATCCGGCGACCAATAAAAAAAGCCAACTTACGTTGGCTTTTAATTGGTTGCGGGGGTGGGATTTGAACCTCACGACCTTCAGGTTATGAGCCTGACAAGCTACCGGACTGCTCTACCCCGCGTCAAGATGACACTTTTATACTCTTTCTTTTTCCTGATGTCAAGTACTTTTTTGAATTTTCTTGAACAAAATGCTCTTTTTTAAAAAAATTTGTACTTTTTACTTGAATTTTTTTTTAAATGATCCATATTGGAGATGTGATTCATTTTTTTCAAGGAGTATAAACATGAAAAAACAATTTGCTACACTCGTTTTCTCTTCCGCATTATTACTGTCGGGATGTGCCAGCTTATGTGAGCCCTGCGGTGATGACTGTGCTTTTCCGGAAGACACGGTTGTCATCCAAACACCGGCAACATTCGCTTTCGATTCTGCGCAACTGACAACCGCCGATAAAGACAAATTAAACGCTGTTGCAGAACGTCTTCAAAGTAATCCGGATGAAAAAATAACCGTCCAAGGATACACCGATAATATCGGAACTCCGGCTTATAACCTAAAACTTTCACAAAGACGTGCCGACTCCGTTGCAGCGTATTTGGCCGATAAAGGGATTGCTTGTGATCGTATCACGACAAAGGGATACGGCATTGAAGATCCGGTTGCAACCAACCAAACAAAAGAAGGTCGTGCTTTAAATCGCCGTGCCGAAATTATTTTTCATGAGTAATCTTTAACTTATAAAACATATAAAAGTCAGGATGTTTCTTACTTCCTGACTTTTTTTTTGAAAAAAGTGTTTTCATTTTTAATAAATTTATGATATAGTTTCTTGAAAGGGAGTATGTACCAAATGAAGAGACTATTTTTATTTTTTGTCATCATGGGGTTTTCTTTATCCTCTCATGCCGGTTTTGTTGAAGGAGAGGAAGCGTTTAACGATCAGCGTTATACCCAAGCATTTAATGAATTTTTACCACTGGCAGAAGCCGGCGATTTTCGTTCGGAGTACTATATCGGGTATCTCTACCTAAATGGATATGGCGTTACCCAAAATAACAAAAAAGCACTACAATATCTTCAACGAGCTATCGATAAAAATTATGATATGGCTCAGTCTTTGATGGCCTACTTATACTCAGAAGGAAAAGTCGTTAAAAAAGATAAGTCAAAAGCTTTGTCCCTTTATGAACAAGCTGCCGATCAAGGAAATGCCTCGGCGTTATTAAATTTAGGAGTCATCTATTACACGGGAGACGGCGTAGACAAAAATTCTGAAAAAGCTTTGGAGTATTTTAAAAAAATTTCATTAACGGAAAAGCCCATTGTTGCAAAATATTTGGGTGATCTTTATTTGAATGATCCCAAATTACAAAGTTATCCAAAAGCCTTCTATTATTACACCCTTTCAGCCAAGTCAGGCGATGTCAGTTCTTTTTATGCATTAGGAGAAATGAACAGAAAAGGTCTTGGCATGGTTGAAAATATTGACACGGCTCTAAAGTACTATAGATATGCGGCTGCTCAAAATTATGCTCCGGCTCAATACATATTAGGCGTCATTTATGCAAATGGCGAAGGTGTTAAAAGAGACCCCTATGAGGCATACGCATGGTTTTCATTGGCTGCTGAACAAAAATTAAAACAAGCAGAAGAAGCTCGTGATCAATTAGCCGAAGGGATGTCTTTGTCTGATTTAGATAAAGCACGGCGTCAATTAATTCAGATACAACAAAGAGAGATCGGTAAAGTTGAATCTCCCTTATTAGCTAATGTCTCGCCCGCTCTTCTCACTGGATCTGCCACTCTCGGCTCAGTCATCGATGCTTCCGGAAAAGGTCCAAAACGTATTTTACGTCGTAGACGTCGTTAAAAAAGGAGAACCAAAATGAATCTAAAATCTATCTTCAGTTCTATTTTTGAATTTCATTTTGTATCTCTTTTGGGAATTGGAATGGCATTGTGGTTGTATCATATTCAAAGTGAAACAACGCCCCTATCGGCCTTTTTATTTTCTTCTCATATCTATCTTATTGCCTTTTTAATTGTTGTTGCATGCCGTGTCATAAGTTGGGTTGTATTAGACACGGCCACTTTCTATAACATACGTTCCAGATTGCTTGGAATTATTTCGGATTACATCCTCTTTGTTATGGCGTTACTGGGAACGCTTGGATGTTTATTTCTTTTCAATGTATTTTTTTAAAGGGATACTGATCTGAAAAAGACATAATCTTTTTTATTTTTCCCTTATTATTTAAGAAAGCTCAATTATGAATAGGGTATGGTCTTTCATTAAAATCAAGAATGAACGTATATGAGAGATAAATAAAATTATGCTAGTCTGATCCTATCTTATGAGAAGAAATCCACCACCCCGAATCTTAATGAATGCATAATTTCCGAAAATTATACTCAAAGCAGACTTAATAGTGCAGTAGAACATATCAATTGTGATGAGCTCTCATACACAAATCATAATGAATCCTTAAAATTTATTCTCTTTATCGGAGGCTATAAATGGGTTGTTTGTTTTTCTCTAAGACTATCGTTCTCGTTTGATCGAGTGAAGTCGATTGGCATAAATCGAAGAAGCCCCTTGAGTTTCTTTTTTCTCTCTATCTTTTCGAAGTAAATCCATAAGAGCTTGATTTTCCAATTTATAGGCATAATCCCAAACGGTCAAATCATTTTTATCTCGCAATCGATTATCAGCATGAGCATCCAATAAGTACTTCAACGCACCATAAGAAGCACCTTTTACCGCAAACATAGAAGCTGTCATCCCATTTCTATCCTGTAAATTTGGATTAGCGCCCCGAGATAATAATGCTTTTACAACGGCGACACATCCCTTTAAAGCCGCCCCCATCAAAGCAGTCATTCCGTTTCTATCTTGAAGATCAACATCAGCATCGCGTTGCAGTAAAGCCTCAGAAACTTCAAGATATCCTTTCTCGGATATTTTCATTAAAACTGTTTGACCTTTTTTTGATCGAATATTAACATTTGCATTGTGTTTTAACAAAATATCAATAATCGCTGAATTATCTCTGTCAACAGCCTTCATTAAAGCCGTCTCTCCTTTACAATCTTGAGCATCAATATTTGCTCCCTTTTTTAATAAAGAGTGAACTAAATTCACGTATCCGTTTCGAGAGGCCAACATAAGTGGCGTTTCTCCTTGAATATCTGCAAGGTTCACATCGCTTTTTGCGGCTAAAAGTATATCAACAATTTCAGGACGAGTAAATTTCACAGCGTACTTTAATGCTGTTTGCCCTTCTTTATCTTGTAAATTCAAAGACGCTCCACGAGAAATTAAATGCTCGACAATATCTATATGACCCCGAGCTACGGCAAACATCAGAGGAGTTAATCCCTCCTCCTCATCTCGCACATCCGGCTGAATTCCCCTATCCAGTAAAGCCTTCACAACCTCTTTTTGACCTTGAGAAGAGGCCTCTAAAAGAGCAATTTCACCCAAATACGCATTAAAATTATCAGAGGGAATCTGTGCAATCAATTCTAAAGCCGTTTTTTCATCCCTATCTTCAATCGCACCAAATAATTGCTGAGCTATATTCATCCGTTCCCTCTCTGATTTAAAATAAATAAAAAATTCGGTTTTCTCGCATGAAAGAGCGTAAAAGTCTCTTATGTTAGAAATCACTAATAATACTCAGTCTATCACAAATCATAATTTTGTCAATATTATCCTTCATTCTCATTTCTTTACTTTTATACCTGCCTCTTTTCAGACATTAAGAGGACGTATTTATTTTATGAAACTGAAGAGGTAAATATTCTCGTGATTGATTTCTTTTTTCTCTAAATGACTTTTGTTTATCGATAAATACCTGTTGAACGTTGCTTAAAGAGGTTTTTGAAAAATAAGGAGATTAAATGATTATTTGATAGTAAGCTTTACATTTTCATAACTATCCAGATAACTAAACTCAAACATTCGAGAAAATTCTCCGAGATCCCCTAAATCTTTTAGCAATTTTTTAGACTTCATTATGATTTTTGTATGAGAGTCCATTACAATTGATATGCTCTACTTATATGCTCTACTGTGCAATTAAGTCTGTTTTGAATATAATTTTCGGAAATTGAGCATTCATTAGGATTCGGGGTTGTGGATTTCTTCTCATAAGATAGGATCAGACCAGCATAATTTTATTTATCTCTCATATACGTTCATTCTTGATTTTAATGAAAAATCATACTCTATTCATAATTGAGCTATCTTTTATTATAATGAGGATTAATCAAGCGTTTCAATAGTCATTGAGAAAGCAGATACGAAACGAGTTTTTCGTGTGCCTTTTTAATATATGTGTCCAAATTATCATCTTTATTTTGATGAGCATATTCTAAGGCTGTGTTTCCATAACTATCCTCAAAATTTGGATTCACCCCCCGATCTAACAGTAAATGAACAATTTCTTCTTTATTTTTTCGTGCGACATATAAAAGAGCCATCAATCTCTGTTTCCCTTGACAATCAATATAAAAAAACAAGATCTCACTCAATTTTTCTTTTTTATTACCATAAAAAAATAAAAATACATCCCTTTGATCTCCCCGATCCAATAATAACTCAACAAGTTTCGTCTGACCACCACCGTCAACAACCATTAAGGGGCTTCTTTTCTATCCGTTTTCACGAGCCTCTATAAACGCTCCGTTATTCAATAAAAATTTTTCACGCTCCACATATCCTCTTTCGGATGAATGAATAAGAGCCGTCCATCCGTTTTCATCGGATATATCTACTTCTGCTCCATAGGCAATCAATTTTTCAACAATTTTTAAATATCCCCTCAAAGCGACTATCATAAGGAGCATATATCCCCATTTATCTTGCAAATTAACATCTGTCTGATAAACCGACAAAATTTGAACTCTTTCAATCTGTCCGCAAGCCACAGTATTGATCAATGCGGTTTCCTGATTTTTAGGATCTTGACCATTTACATCAACCCCCAAATCTAAAAAATCTTGAACACTCTCCGTATAACCATATCCCACAGATTTCAAAAAACTTTTTGTTAAAATAATATCTTATCTTTCATATTTTCTGAGCTCATCTTTATTCGCCGACATATATGTCTCATTCATCTTTTTCTTATTGTCTATCTCTTATTTTGAAAAATTGATACCATTTTATAATGATCCTTCTGGCATCTACCGAAAAATCGATTTTGTTCATATACCGCTTTTTCTGAATTATTTTTTCATTTTTATGCTTGAATAATATTTGTTTTCTTATAAAAGAATGCCGAATCTTTTTCAAAATATCCTCATTTTGGGGAATACATCTTTTCATTTGAGAATAAATATTTTTTAATTTTTCATAACTGTCAATACAATTTAATTCTAAAATTTTTGGTAATTTTTCAAATCTTTTATAAAGTAAAAAAATATCTTTATTTTTTTGTTCATCAGATATGTCCTGATAAGAAATTTTATCCGGCTGCAGCAAGGGCCATAAATCATAAAGTTCTTTCACGCAATATTTTTGTATATAATTCCACAGTATGTTTCCCTCTAAATCTTTTAAGAACAGATCACTATTCTGTTTTAACAAAAAATCCACCATCTTAAAAGAATGCCATTTAATGGCAAACATCAACGCCGTCTTTCCATCTATATTCTGCATATTAACATCTGCATTGTGATTGATCAAAATAGATCCCATAGAAACATCATCAAAAACAGAAGCGATCATCAGCGGTGTAATTCCCTGTTGATTTTTAACATTAGGATCGGCACCATATCTCAAAAGAAGATCAACCAATGTAACATCATGTTTTTGAACAGCCATATGGAGAGGATAAAGTTGATTCGGAGCGGCGATATTCGGATTAGTCCCTTTATTCAAAAAAAATTTGACAAGAGATAAATCCGGTTTTGAAACGGCACAAAAAAACGGAGAATAAATGCCTTCATCACAAGCATTCGGATCAGCGCCCTTTTGAAGCAGAGCATCAACAATCTGCATATTCCCGTTATCCGTAGCAAAATGAAGAGCCGTTCGACCGCGATTATCTTTAAGATAGAGATCTGCATTTGCTTTCAATAAAGCTGTCACTACTTTATTCCTGTCTCTCAAACAAGCAATCATCAATGCAGTCAACCCTTGATCATCTTGAGTATTCAAAGGAAGTTCTGTTTGGATCAAATCGATAGCTTTGGCATCATTCCCTTCTAAAATAAAATTAAAAAGATCTCTGTTTTTCTGATCCATCATCTGCTTCATCTTCTCTGTTTCAATAAGGTAATAGAAATCTCATTTTCACATTCAGAACGCACCAAACAAAGACAATAAAGACATCTCTTTTTTTACCTTTCTTTTTCTTTCCGCCGTTCAAAAAGACGATTGCATATTTGAAATAGTGGAGAAGACGTTATTTTTTTCGTCATAGTTTCCAAGGAGGAATTGGGGAAATTTTCTAAAGACTGCCTTTTAGATATAAATCCTTTTTGAATTTTAGCCAATATTTTCCCATCTTTAATATTTAATTTGGCTTGAAAATAAAGGGTTTTTAACTTTTCATAATTTGTAATACAGTCAGCTTCACAAATATGAGAAATCTGACCAGACCTCAAAAGAGTCTTAAAAATAAGTTTTGATGTTTTCGGATCTGTAATTTCTTTATAGGAGAACTTCAAATTATTCCATTTATCTTGTCTTTTTTGTTCTTCATTCATAAGATCCAGAATCCGATCCAACACACTCATTGGAAGGATATCTTTTTCCAAAAACTTTTGAATGAATACTTTAGATCGGGTTACTTCTTTATAGAATATGTTATCTAAAATGTTTTTTCTTTTTTTCTTCCTTAAATCTTGAACATAGTCCGCAAATACTTTACCTTGATGATCTTTTACTTGTAAATCCGGAGCTTCATCTAAAAGAAGAGAAGTCACTAAGCAATAGGAAGCAGATTCTCGATAAATACTTTCCATACCAATCATCAGAGGCGTTTGACCTTTCTTATTTTGACAATCAACATTTGCCCCTTGATTTAATAAGAAATCCATAATTTCCGGTGATTCTCCTCTGACAGCCCTCATTAAAAGTGTTTCATCATTATTGTTGCGATCATCCACATCGAAGCCTTTACTCCACAATAGTTCAAAAAGATCTAAATTTCCACTCTGAGTTGCCTCATGAAGAGCTGTATTTCCCACAGTATCCCGCATAAAAGGATCGGCACCATGAGATAAAAGAATCTGGACCATCTTCTCTTCTCCCCAAAAGGAGGCTTCCATAAGTGGCGTTGTTCCATCATTATTTTGAACGTTTACTTCGGCACCGTAAGATAACAACAATTCCGCGATAGCCGGAATTTCTTCTAAATTCCAAACAAATAGATGATCTGATAATATCCTTAACGCCGTGTTTCCGCTGTTATCTCTGACATTAACATTGACCCCTTTTTCCAAAAACTTTTGGATTAACGCTTTATCTCGTGTCGTAATGGCTTTTAAAAAGAGTGGGACTCCGTCTTTATCTTTATCATTTGGGGAAGCTCCGTTTTCAAGCAACATGATTCCTATCTCAGTATGCTTATTTTCTATCGCTTTCATAAGAGGTGTTTCTTTTGAACGGATATCTTTCACACGAACATCAGCATCCCGCTCCAGAAACAAAGTCACCAATTCCCCATATCCCTTTTCTGCAGCAATCATTAACGGTGTTTCATTGGTCATCGTGTTTGATTCGACTGAAATTCCTTGGTTCAATAACGCCAAAACAACTTTTTTTAAATTTCTGAAGGTAGCATCAATTAATAAAGATTCACCAAGATCCGGATTAACTCCTTTTCGAATCAATGCTAATGCTTCTTCTTCATTTTTATCATAAATCGCTTTCCCTATTTTTTCATGATGTTCTTTCATTTTGGTTTTCCCCTATGACCTTATATTTCGTCGGATTTCAAGACCGGAATAAATATTATTTGTCAAACATCTATTTTTCGATATTGCTTTACCACATCTTAAATCAACACTTTGTTTCGTAAACACATCTTGAATTCTTCTGAGAAGAAACGGATCTTCTTCAAGGTATTTTTTGACCAACTTATACGCCGATTTTAATTTATCGTAATCGTTCACACACGGAGCTCGCAAAACGGCTCCCAAACTTCCGGTCTGAAATAAATCATTCAAAATTTTCTTACTTTTATTCTCGTCAATGAGCTCATCATAAGAAAGAGAAGATAATTTTGACATTGCCTCTTCTTTGTTATGGATCAATTCAAACAAGAGCTTTTCAACATCAGGTCTGTTGACATACGCCCAAATATTTCCAATAATTTGCCCTTCATCACCTAAAGAGGCTCCATACTTAAACAATTTTCTAATAACACCTCTATATCCCTTTTCAACCGCCTTCATCAATGCTGTTTGTCCGATACGATTAACCGCATTAACCTGAGCCCCCTTTTTCAATAACACATCAACAGCTTTTTCATTCCCCTCATTGGCCGCGAATAACAACGGTGTCCGATTGAATGTATCTCTTGCTTCCAAATTGGCTCCGTGTTCGGCCAACAATTTGATAACATCAGAACAATTCATTTGGGCGGCCAATATCATAGCTGTCCGTCCTTTTTCATCTTGAATTTCCGTTTGGGCATAATTATCAAGTAAGATTTGAACAATATCAACATAATTTAAATAAGCAGCTTCCATCAATGCAGTTTGACCGAATTTATCCTGAGCGTTAATTTGTGCTCCCAATGAAAGAAGTATCTTTACGATATTCGGACGATTTTCATATGCAGCAAAAACCAGTGGTGTTTTTCCGATTTTATTATGGCATTCCAAATCAGTCCCTTTTTGAATAAGATTAGGGATTAAATATTCAACATTTTCTTGAATAGCATCAAATAATTGTTCTGTTAATCTATTTTTCATTCTCAAACTCTTATAAAGTCAAAAATATCAGCGTTATATACTTTCATTGTCTCTTATTTTTAGCAATTTGTCCATCTCTAAATTAATGAGGATTTTTCCTTCATTTATAAATACCATCTGATCCTCTTGATCCTCAAAATAATTCAGTTTTTTAGCGCTCTTCTTTTGAAATATCTCCATCACATCAAAAAACATCTTATTCCCTCTCATACCCATGCAGATCTTCCGTTCTTTCACGACCCGTCAAAAGAGTTCTTTTACGAATAAACACGGCCTGTAGCTGTCTTTTTGTCACCGTATCTTGTGTATAATCCACTAAATAACGATAAATTTCCTTTAATTTAGTATTATCATCTATCGATCGAGCTTTCAAAATTTCCGATCCCCCTCCTAAGCTTAATAACAACTCCAAATTCTCTTTCTCTTCCAATTTATTTTTTAATTCTTCATATGAGATTCCCGATCGATCAATCAACTCCGTTAAAATATTTTGAGAGGATAAATGCCTTATTATCTGCTCATAAGGAATTCCTGATAAACAAACTCGTGCTTTCTTAATTCCCTCAAGAAAATCTATATTATCTAATCTCTCCTTTTCTTTCGCATAATCTAACGCTGTTTTCCCTTCCATGTCTCGAACCGTCTCATCAGCTCCTCTTGATACCAACACCCTCAAAATTTCCGCACTGCCCCGAGCTGCCCCTTTCATTAATGCCGTTCTTCCCTTTCCATCTTGAATATTCACATCCGCTCCGGCTTTCACTAATAAACGAACGATTCTTGTGTGCCCATTCACCGAAGCTCTCATTAACGCTGTTTCACCGGATGTATCCTGAATATTTACATCTACTCCTCTTTCTATCAGTACTTGAGCAATATCTATTTTCCCGCGCTCGGAAGCCTCCATCAATGCTGTTTGACCACGTTTATCTCGAATATCCAGTTCAGCTCCTTTTTCTATCAGAATTTGGGCAGTCTCTCCTTTTCCATATTTAGCTGTTCTCATCAACGCTGTGTTGCCATATCCATCTTGAATATCTAGATCAGCTCCTTTTTCTATCAGAATTTGGGCAGTCTCTACTTTTTCCTCTTCAACCGCTTTCATCAATGCCGTTTCACCAGCTCCATTCTGAATATTCAAATCGGCTTCGGCTTTTACCAACAAATGAACTATCTTTGTATATCCTAACTTCGAGGCTTTCATTAGGGGCGTTTCGCCATATCTATTTGGCATATCAGGATCAGCTCCATTTTCTATCAGCATTTGAGCAATCTCTGTTGTTCCTTTTTCAATTGCCTTCATCAATGCGGTTTGACCATTTTCATCTCGAATATCCAGATCAGTCCCTTTTTCTATCAACATTTGAGCAATCTCTGTTTTCCCATCTTTAACCGCCCTCATCAATGCTGTTCGGCCAAATTCACCTTGAATATCAGGATCAGCTCCATTTTCTATTAGAATTCGAGTAATCTCTGTTGCCCCTTTTTCAACGGCTTTTATCAATGCTGTTTCACCATTTTTATCTTGAATATTCACCTTGGCTCCATTCTCTATCAGCATTTGAGCAATCTCTGTTGCCCCTTTTTCAACGGCTTTTATCAATGCGGTTTGACCACTCCAATCTTGAATATTTAGATCTACTTTCTCTCTGATTAAAGCTTCAACAATTTCTTTTTGATTTGTGCTTGTTGCAATCATAAGTGGTTTTCTTCTCCAAAAATCCGTAAGTCTCTTAAGACCAATTCCCCATGAAATTAATCGCAACGCTCTTTTCGTATTTCTATTCTCTATTGCTTCAATTAAATCAAAAAACATTTTATTCCCCTTCATGCCTCTTTAAATCGGAGGTTTTCCACTACTTCTCCAAAACAGATCTTCTTCGGATAAACATAGATCGTATCTGTTTTTTTGTTATTGGATCTTGTACATAAACGCTTAACTGTTGATAAACTTCCTTTAACTTGTCATAATCATCTATCGATCGAACTTTCAAAATCTCTGACACACACCCTAAACTTAGCAACAGTTCTAAATTTTCTTTCTCTTTTAACTGATTTTTCAATTCGTTATACGAAATATCCGATCGATCAATTAACTCACTTAGAACATTCTGAGAGGATAAATGTTTCATGACATGATCATAAGGAATATTTGATAAACACCTTTGAGCTTTCTCAATTTCCTCAAGAAAATCTATATTATCTAAACGGTCATTCTCTCTTGCATAATCTAACGCTGTTTTCCCTTCCATGTCTCGAACCGTCTCATCAGCTCCTCTTGATACCAACACCCTCAAAATTTCCGCACTGCCCCGAGCTGCCCCTTTCATTAACGCCGTTCTCCCCTGCCCATCTTGAATACTCACATCAGCACCGGCTTTTACTAACAAACGAACTATTCGTGTACATCCTAACTCCGAAGCCTTCATTAGAGACGTTTGAGATTCTTTATCTCTGATATTCACATCAGAACCGGCTTCCACCAACATTTGAGCAATCTCCATCGCTTCTTTTTCAACAGCTTTCATCAGTGCTATTTGTCCATATTTATCTTGAATATTCAGATCAGCACCCTTCTCTATCAGCATTTGAGCAATCTCTGTTGTTCCTTTTTCAATTGCCTTCATCAATGCTGTTTGACCATTTCCATCTTGAATATCCAGATCAGCTCCAGATTCTATCAACTTTTGAGCAATATCTGTTGTTCCTTTTCCAATTGCTTTCATCAAGGCCGTTTGTCCAGCCTTATCCTGAATATTTAAATTAGCTCCGTTTTCTATCAGCATTTGAACAATTCTTGGTCTCCACTCCACAACTGAGCTCATCAATGCTGTTTGACCATTTTTGTCTTGGATATCGGGATCTGCTCCATTTTCTATCAGAATTTGAGCAATCTCCCAATAACCATTGTGAGCAACAGTAATGAGGGCCGTGCTGTCACATTCTCCTTTTATATTCAAATCTGCTCCGGATTCGATTAAAGCCCTAACAATTTCAAAATGACCCCAGCAAGATGCTGTTATCAGAGCATTGTTTTTATGACAATCAATTTGATCTAAATCAACGTTTGCTTTAATTAAAGCTTCAACAATTTCTTTCCGATTCGTTAGAGCAGCAACAATAAGTGGTGAACGCTGGTAAATATCTCTCTTATTTAAACCAATTCCCCATGAAATTAATCGCAACGCTCTTTTTGTTTTTCCTTTCCCTATCGCTTCCAGCAAATTAAAAAACATTTTATTCCCCTTCATGCCTCTTCAAATCGGAGGTTTTCCACTACTTCTCCAAAACAGATCTTCTTCGGATAAACATAGATTGCATCTGTTTTTTTATTATTGGATCTTGTACATAACCGCTTAACTGTTGATAAACTTCCTTTAACTTGTCATAATCATCTATCGAGCGCGCTTTCAAAATCTCTGATACGCCCCCTAAACTTAATAATAATTCTAAATTCTTTTTCTCTTCCAATTTATTTTTTAATTCTTCATATGAGATTCCCGATCGATCAATCAATGCCGTTAAAATATTTTGAGAGGATAAATGCTTTATTATCTGCTCAGAAGAAATATCTGATAAACAAACTCGATCTTTCTCAATTCTCTCAAGGAAATCTATGTTATCTAAACAATTATTTCTTTTTGCATAATCCACCGCTGTTTCACCATCCATATCTTGAACTGTTTCATCCGCCCCACCTGATACCAATACCCTTAAAACTTCTGTCCTACCCTGAGTAGCTCCTTTCATTAACGCCGTTTTCCCTTTCCAGTCTTGAATATTCACATCAGCTCCGGCATTTATTAATAAACGAACGATTCTTGTGTGCCCATTCGCCGAAGCTCTCATTAAAGCCGTTTCCCAACACTCATTTTGAACATTTAAATCCGCCCCTCTTTCTATCAGTAGTTGTGTAATTCCTACCTGTCCCTTTTCAACCGCCTTCATCAACGCCGTTGTACCATATTTATTTTGGACATTTATATCTGCCCCTTTTTCTATCAGTAGTTGTGCAATCTCTACCTGTCCATCTTCAACCGCCTTCATCAATGCTGTTTGACCATTTTTATCTTGGATATCCAGATCAGATCCAGATTCTATCAGCATTTGAGCAACCTCTGTTGTTCCTTTTTCAACCGCTTTCATCAATGCTGTTTCACCATCTCTATCTTGAATATTTACATCCGCTTTTGCTTCTATCAAGGGTTCTACTATCTCTATTTTCCCATATCGAGCAGCTATCATTAATGCTGTTTTCCCATCTTTATCTTGGATATCGGAATCTGCTCCTTTGTCTATTAGAATTCGAGTAATCTCTGTTGCCCCTTTTTCAACGGCTTCCATCAATGCTGTTCGGAAATACATTTCTTTTATATTCAAATCGGCTCCGGCTTCGATTAAGATCCTAACGATTTCAAAATGACCCCAGCAAGATGCTGTTATGAGAGCACTGTATTTCAAACCATCAACCTGATCTAAATCGACGTTTGCTTTGATCAATGCTTCAACGATTTCTTTCCGATTCATTCGAGCCGCAACAATAAGCGGAGAACGCTGGTAAATATCTCTCTTATTTAAACCAATTCCCCATGAAATTAATCGCAATGCTCTTTTTGTTTTCCCATTCTTTATCGCTTCAATCAAATCAAAAAACATTTTTTACCCTTTTTTATCTGTCCTTACTTTTGCTTAAAAGAACCTGCTTTTTGATAAATTCACTTTGAAGCTTTCTTTTTAATATGGGGTCTGTCACATAATCATTCACATATTGATAAATTGCCTTTAATTTATCATAATTATCTACTGATTGAATACTAAAAATATCAGAAATGCATCCGAATTTTAATAGTACTTCTAAATTCTCCTTTCCTTTCACCTGAAAAAGCAAATCCTCATAGGGAATTTCTGACTTTTCGATAGCACTTTTCAAAATATTCTTTGATGAAAGACATTTCATCAAATCTTCATAGGAAAACTCTAACACATGAGATCGTACACTCGTTAATGCCTCAATTAATTTCAAAATATCCGTATCTTTTTCTTTTGCATACTCTAAAACTGTTTTCCCTTCTAATGTCTTTACATTCAAATCCGCTCCATTTTCTATCAGCATTCTCACCATTTCCATATCATCCTGACACACTGCCAAAATTAAAGCTGTTTTTCCCTCTTTGTCTTGTATATTAAGTTTGGCACCGGCTTGAATGAGCTTGTTGGCCACCTTGTTTTTTTTCTCCATGGAGGCTCTCATTAAGGGTGTTCGCCCATAAGGATCACACTCATTCATATCCACTCCTGCTTCTATTAAAATACGAAGTCCTCTGACATCATCCCGTAAAACGACACCTGTTAAAAGCGTTTGCCCTTGTTTATCTCGTATACTGAGATCCGCTTTGGCATCAATCAAAGCACGGATAATTCCCTCTCCATTCCCTTGCTCATAGGAGTGCGTAGAGAAGGCTGCCATAATCGGTGTTCTTCCGGTTTCATCCGATATATCAAGATCCGCATGGCCCTCAATCAATGCGTCAAGACTTCGTTCTTTTCCACAATCAACAGCCCATCTTAAAGCCGTTTTACCCTCCTTATCTCGAATATTCACATCAGCTTTTGCTTCAATTAAAGCTCTAACAATATCCACGTCTTCTCTTTCTGAAGCGATCATTAAGGCCGTCTTTCCATCTTTATCTTGAATATCCATACCGGCTCCGGCCTTAATGAGAGCCCGAGCCGTATCTACTTTTCCTGCTTCAATTGCTCTCATTAAAGCCGTTTTTCCGTCATTATCCCGAATATTCATACCTGCACCCATACGAATCAAATCACAAACAATGTCCGTTTGTCCTCTTTCCGAAGCCAGCATCATAGCATTCCGACCATCCGCATCTTTCATATAAAAATCTGCGCCCCCCTCTATCAGTATTTGAGCTATTTCCCGCTGACCGGATACCACTGCTCTCACCAAAGGAGTCTTCCCGTCATCATCCCCAAAATTCAACCAAGCTTTCGCCTTTACCAACATTCGAACAATTTCCGTATGTCTCTGATCTATCGCTACATCTAATGCTGTTTCTCCAAAGCAATTACATCCATTAATATCCACTTTCGCTTTGATAAATGCTTCAACAACCTCTTTTTGATTCGTTCGAGCAGCCAAAATCAAAGCGGGAATCTTATTGGAACCAATCAAACCAATTCCCCAGGAAATTAACCTCAAAGCCTTTTTTGTATTCTTTTTTCCTACAGCATCCAACAAATCAAAAAACATTTTAATCCCTTCCATATCCTGTTTTTAATGGACTATAAACCTTTTGTTGCAAAATTATCTTCTTCTTCGTAAAAGCATTTTGAAGTTGCTTTTTCGTAACTGCATCTGTCACATAAACACTTAATTGTTTGTATACTTCCTTCAATTTACTGTAATCATCTATACCTTGACTTTCCATAACTTTATAAAGTATACCCAATCTATTTAAATTCTTAAATATTCTCTTATTCTTAGAAGGATCAACTAATTCGACATAACTCATATCAAGCATTTGAGAAACCGTTTTCACTCTCAATTTTTCCTCTATGATATCTCTTATTTTTAAAAACTTCTCTTCTGAAGAATTTACCAACATATCCATAACTGTTTTTTTATCTTTATTTTGGATACTCAAATCGGCCCCATTCTCTACCAGCATTTGAAGAATATCTCTTTCCCCATATTCAATCGCTTTCATCATTGCTGTTTCACCATCTCCGTCTTGAATATTTACATCCGCTTTCGCTTCTATCAAAGCCTTTACTATCTCTGTTTGCCCATACCAAGAAGCTATAATCAACGCTGTTTTTCTCCACTTATCCTGAATACTCACATCTGCTCTTGCTCCTATTAAGATCTTAACTATTTCTAAATCGCCCTCTCGAGAAACTCTCATCAATGCTGTGCTACCATTTTTATCCCGAATATTCAAATCGGCTCCCGCTCCTATTAAGACCTTAACTGTTTCTTCCTTATCCTGTTGGGCACTCCCACAAGAAGAAGCTATCATCAACGCTGTGTTACCATATTTATTTTGAATATTTACATCCGCTTTCGCTTCTACTAAAACCTTAACTATTCCTAAATAGCCACGCCAAGAAGCTTCCATCAATGCTGTGTTACCTTCTCCGTCTTGAATATTCAAATCCGCTTTCGCTTCTACTAAAGCCTTAACTATTTCTAAATCGCCCCTTCGAGAAGCTTCCATCAATGCTGTGTTAGCTTCTCCGTCTTGAATATTCAAATCAGCTCCTGCTCCTATTAAAGTCTTAACTATTTCTAAATGGCCCTCTTGAGCAGCTTTAATCAATGCTGTTTCACCATCTCCGTCTTGAATATTTACATCCGCTTTCGCTTCTACTAAAGCCTTAACTATTTCTAAATCGCCCCTTCGAGAAGCTTCCATCAATGCTGTTTTACCATCTCCGTCTTGAATATTCAAATCCGCTTTCGCTTCTATTAAAGTCTTAACTATTTCTAAATCGCCCTCTCGAGAAGCTTTCATCAATGCTGTTTTCGGCATATTTTATTCCCTTCCTTATTTTTTATATCAATCAATTGATCGACAATCACTCAATTGTGCTAGTATATATTGGTTTTAAATATTTGTCAATATTTTTTATGTCAATCATGATCAAGTAATCCGTGATATCAAAAAAATTATCCCGTCTTAAAAATTATTTACCTCTAAATTTCAACAAGCCATATCACACTTTTAATCGATAAGAGGAGAGATAGAAAAAACATTTTCGAGTAAAACATTTAATTGAATAACAAAGGCTGAAAAACAAAAAAATATAATTTCTAGCGTTCCTTTTGATTTTGGCACAACTGAGATTTTTTTGATGAAAAAATATCTTGTATTTTAATAAGTTGTTTTGAATTTAACGTGTATGATTTTAGAATTTTATAAACTTCTTTCATTTTTTCATATGTATCGACTTGTTCCATATTTAAAACAAGGCCCAACATATTAAACTTTTGAAGTATTTTAAATCGTTGATCATTTTCCGGTAATCGGATCAATTCATCATATGACATCTGCTTCATTTCATTCATCGTTTGCTGAGCAATCAAGCGTTGATGCTTTTCCGATTGTTCCAATATATCCAAAATATCTTGATAATGATGATCTCTTGCATAATCGAACGCATTTTTTCCCAATTCATTTTTAACATCCGGATCTGCTCCCTTGTCAATTAAGAGTCGAACAACAGCTGTTTGCCTAAAAAAAGAAGCAGCCATAACAGCCGTATATCCTTGTTGATCCCGTGCTTCTATATCGGCTCCGGCCTCCAATAAAAAACGAACGGATTTTTCTTTTCCAAAATAAGAAGCGTTAATCAAAGCAGTCCGATTATGAGAATCTCTGGCCTCTGTATTTGCTCCTCTTTCAAGCAATATAGAAATAACCCTCTCATTTTCGGCATATAAAGAAGCCAAAAGAGGTGTTAATCCGGAGGCATTTTTTGCTTCCAAATCAGCCCCCATATCCAATAACAATTGAACCAATTGTGGATATCCCCTCTCAGATGCAATTCCTAAAGGCGTTGACCCTTCTTGATTTTTCTGCTCAAGAGAAACACTCTTTTTGATCAACATCTCAACAATATTTCGACTTCCTAACTCGGTAGCTAATAGAAGCGGTGTTATTCCGGTATTGAATTTTGAATGAATATCAACACCATGTTCTAAAAATAGCTGAACAATTTTCTCTCTTTGAAAGCGAATAGCGATTGAAAACGCCGTTTCCCCTTTCCGATCACTCACTTCTAAAGTGGCTCCTTTTTTTAACAAGTATTCCGCCATCTTTTCACTTCCTTGGCGAGAAGCTATCATAAGAGGCGTCCATCCTTGAGCATCAACAATATTTGGGTTGGCTCCACTCTCTAATAAATCAATAACTTCTTGTTCCTTTTTCTCTTGAACAGCTTGCAATAAAATATTTTCCAATTTTTGACTTTCAGAATCCGTATCACTCACGTGAATTTCTCCTCTATACACAAAGCCATTTTTGATAAGCAGAGACTTATATCACCATATATTAAAAAAAATAATCTCTTTCATAATCCCAAGGATCGTTGTGACTGATTTTTCTTTAAGTGAATAATTTTTCTGTAAATAATATCATGAAGAGTATAAATAGAACTCGCGTCATTTTTGACATAGGGTCGAACCACTCCATAGGCCTGCTTAAGTTTTTGATAATCATCGAGTTGAGCCAATTTAAAAATAGAACCTAATGCTCTTAATTTCTGCAATAAAATTAAAGTTTCCTCTTTTTTACGTGAAAAAAGAAGATCCTGATATTTCATTCGAGCCATTTTGGAAATAATCCACTTGAGTGGTTTTTGTTTTTTGTTCTCAATTTCTTTAAGCAATTGTTCTATTTCAACAAGTCGATTCTCTTTGGCATAATCCAAAGCTTTTTTACCAAAATCATCCCGAATGGTCCAATCTGCCCCTCTTTCCAAAAGAGTCTTAACCACCCGTTTATTAGCTTTTTGAACGGCAACAATCAAAGCAGAGCGACCCTGATGATCCCTCACATCCGGATCCGCTCCCTGTTCCATCAAAAAAGATGCCATTTCATTTCGTCCAAATTGAGCCACACTCATCAAAGCGGTCTCCCCATTATTGTTTTGAGCATTAATATCTGCATTTCGATTCAATAATGTTCGAGCTGCTTCCATATGGCCCGAACGAACAGCAATCATCAATGGTGTCAATCCAAACTCATCTTGATCATTCACATCGGCTCCCCGTGTCAGAAGTAAATCAATAACACGACTTTTCCCCTGCTCTGCCGCTGTCATCAAAACACTCCATCTCGTCTCATCTTTCACATGCACATCCGCTCCTTTTTGAAGGAGTAAAGAAACATTTTTTTCATCTCCCGTTTGAACAGCGATTATCAAAGGATCAACATGAGAATCACTTTTGACGTTCACCTCGACCCCATTTTCCAATAAATAGGAAACCACTCTGGAATTTCCAGATGATACGGCATTCATCAAAACGTTCCAACCCATCTTGTCTACGGCATTGATAGAAGCTCCTTTTCTTAAGGCATTGATAACTTCTTGTTCATCTCCCTTTTGAGCCGCCTCTAATAGTTTTTGATCCCAAATTGTTTGCATAAAAAATCCTTTCGTTTCCCTGCATGTTTCTGAATAAGTATACTCTTTTTAAAAAATTTGTCAATATTTTTTTAAAATATATTTTTCATACTTTTTATAGAAATAAAGAAAGCAGAATTTTACTCTCTTTCATCTTTTTGTGTATCAGACTTCTTTTGGATAAAAAATGCAATTTTCGCAGTAAATGCCGTTTGAATTTGTTTCTTGGTACATGGTTCTGCCAAATAATCATTAAACTGTCGATAAACACCAACCAATTTTTCATACGTATTTATCTTTTCACTTTGAAAAACGCGAGATAAGGCATCTAACTTAAACAAATTTTTAAATACATCTTGATTACGATTGGAATTGATTAAATCTTCATAGGGCATTTTCAACACCTGATCCATCAATCTCTGCTCTAATTCCATTTTCAGTTTTTTATATATTCCTTGATCAGAATTTTCCAGATAATCAATAGCCTCTTTTCCATCTTTATCTTTGATATTTATATCAATTCCGGCATCTAATAATTTTTTGAACGCTTCTATATTTTTTCTGAGAACAGCATGCATCAAAGCCGAACGCCCCTGTGAATCCTGTGCATTCAAATCGGCTCCGACACGTAATAAAGTTTGCAAGTTTCCGATATGATCACCATGCTCAACAGCAATCATTAAAACCGTTCTCCCCTGATTATCCCGAGCTTTGAGGAGATCACCTTGCCGACCTAACATTTCAACAACTTTTTCAGATTTTCCACGAACAGCTTTCATCAAAACCGTCTCTCCATTGATATCTCGATGTCCCAAAGATGCTCCGTGTTTTAATAAATTTTCAACAATGGTTTTCGATCCACTGCGAGCTGCCTTCATCAAAGCCGTCTCCCCATCCACATCTTGTGCATCTACAATCGCACCAATATTGAGCAAGGTTTGAACAGCTCCTTCTCTTTTGAATTCTGACGCAATCATCAAAGGAGTCATTTTTCTTCTTGCCAGAGCCTCAATATCTGCCCCATGTTTAAAAAGAAGCTTTATGTTTTCCACACGGTCAGAACGAGCTGCCAAAAAGAGGGGAGTCGCAAAAAAATCATTTTTAACATTAACCGGAAAGTCAAAAGATAATAAATATTCCAAGAGCCGAACATTTCTGGAAGTAGCGGCATAACTCAACAACGAATTTCCGTCATAATCTTGTTTATGGAGCGACGCTCCTCGCTCAATCAATAATCGCACCACCTCTTCATGTTCATTCAAAGTCGCCATCATCAAAGGTGTTTTGCCGTCATGGGAACACGAATCTATATCCATTCCTTTGTCTAAAAAATATGTCACCCATTTTCTATTCCCCAGAGCACTGGCTAACGCCAAAAGAGAGAAACCATCAGAATCACAAACGGTCATATCTGCATTTTGTGTTAAAAGCATTGAAACGATCTGATCATTCTCTTGAAAGAGAGCTCTCATCAAAGGTGTTTCACCTGCCTGATTACAACAGTTTATATCCGCACCGTTATTTAACAATATCAAGGAAATATCTATCAATCCGAGATCAACCGCACGCAATAAAGGAGCCTCGTCCGAAGACGTGGGTTGATTAACGTCAGCCCCCTTCTCAATCAAAAAAGAAACAATATCTTTTTTCTTAAAAAGAATGGAAAACTCAAGAGGCGTACATCGCCACTTATTCCGTATATCCAATCGACACCCCTGATCTAACAACGCACATATTTCTTCCTTATCTCCTCTTTGAATAGCAGAAAAAAGCTCCTGTTCGTCTGTTTTCAAGCTGTCTTCATTATTCGGCTTCACCATCCACGTTTCCTCAATCTTCTTTAACTCATCATTTTTATGAAGGGGAGATTATACTCTATTTCTTTAAAAATTGGTAGCATTTTTTATCTGCATCTGTCAGAAGTAAAAAACATCCGGATTCTATTAACAACACTCTCTCGTTGAGATGATATTTTTTTGTCCGTCACACGCATTCTCGTTTTTAAAAAAGAATTTTGTATCTGTTTGATGGCTTGAGGATTCTCGGCATAAGGGCGTATCTGTTTATATACTTCAGTCAATCGAGGATATGAATCAATTGCTCTGGCTTCCAAGAGGAGATGAAGAGATTCGAATTTTGAAAACACCTTCAAAACCCTTTCTTCCCGAATGGAAGAAAGCATATCTTCATAGGAACTTTTACAAAAAGCAGATAATTTTTTTTGAAACAAATCCCAATCATTCAAATAAAGTAAAATATTCTTATCTGAGCAAAGATCCAAAACTGTATGACCCTGTTTATCTTTTAAATAAATATCGGCCCCTTGTTTTAACAAAGGAAAGATAAAATCATCATATCCCCTTTGAACGGCAATCATCAAAGCCGTCTTCCCATCACGATCCCGATCATTCACTCGAGCTTTTTCCAAAAAAAGATCGAAGAATTCCTTAACAAAATCCACATCGTTCTTTTGAAGAAGGTACAAAAAAGGAGTGAAACCATGGTCATCAAACACATTAACATCAGCTCCCCGAGCACTTAAAAGCGAAACGATATCTTTTCCGTCGGAATCTCTTTCAAATAAAATCGCTTTTGCTAACGCCGTCTCGTTCTCTTTATTACGAATGTTAACATCAGCCCCATATTCCAACAATTTTTCAACGACCTTCTGATAACCGCTCATAACCGCTTTTATGAGAGGCGTATTCCCATCTCTATCTTGATGATTAACTAAAGCCTCTCGCTCAAGTAATTGGTGAACAATTTCATCCAGCCCTCTAAAAGACGCTAATGACAAAGCCGTTTCTTTTCTTGAGGAAACCGAATGAATATCTGCTCCTTTTTCTATTAAAATTTGAGCAACATCTCCCAATTTATTGTCAATTGCGAGCATCAAAGGTGTACGACCATAAAAGTCACGCGTATTTAAATTTAATTTATATTTCAATAATTCTTTTACCATATCAGCCTTTTTGCATTCAATGGCCACAGTTAACGCCGTCCTCTTCATATACTTAGTATGAAGATCAATATCAGCCCCTTTTTTCAATAGCAATCGAATCTTCTCTTTGTCTCCGGCCTCAACAGCCCGCATCAATGCAGAGGAGGACCCGTCTTTATCTAGGACATTTATATCAACATTTTGATTGATGATATCTTCGAAAACATCCATAGAGTCTAAATATGAAGCCACCATTAATGCCGTTGTACCGTCATTCTCTCGAATGTCCGCACGAGCTCCGTTTTCAAGTAATAGTTTTGCACATCTTCCGCTTTTATCAGAATGCAAAAAATGTAATAACGGGAATTTTCCTCGTTTATCAGGTCTGTTCACATCTACGTTGTATCGTATCAATTCTCTAACCACATCGGGTTGATTGTCGATACCGGGAGCTGTCAACGGGGTATATCCATAATCGTGGTTAAAGACATTCACATTGACACCTCTCTCCAGTAATAATCGAACCATTTCTAACTGATGCTGATAAATGGCAATAAATAAGGTCTCAGAATCTCTGGCATTCACATCCGCTCCATAACTCAGCAATGTTCTGACCGTATCCAAATTTTTAGATTTTACCGCCTGATGAATGGGCATATAACCATGCTTGTTTTTCATATTTACTTGGGCGCCATTTTCCAGTAAAATCCCAACAATTTCTGTTGCCCCTCCCAAAGCAGCCGCCATTAACGGTGTTTCATCGGCCTCATTCTTTATATTGATATCTGCTCCCGCTTCAATCAATTTCCGTACAATTTCCGGATGATTACCCCTAATAGCCGCTAATAACGGCGTATAACCATTACGGTTCATATTTACCGAAGCGCCCAGTTTCAATAATTCTTCAACAATTTGTAAATGCCCTGCCAACGAGGCGAGAGCTAACGCTCCCGTGGGATAATCTACCATTCTGGGATAATCTACCGCTCCCTCGTCTATATGAGCTCCGGCCAAACGAAGTTTTTTAAGAATCTCAATATTTCCACCGTTTAATGCAACACAGAGAAACAATTCTTGAATGTCTTCTGATCCAAGAGAATTCTTTTTGTTAGGGCTCATCAATTGATCAATAATTTTTCCGTCAGAAAAAATCCAAGCCTTCGGATACCATGTCAACAGGTTCCCTTTTAAAAATGATTCCCGTATGAGAAGAGCATCATGATCTAATAAAAGGGAAACAATTTCCAGCTGATTATATTGTAAAGCCAGCTCAATTATTCTATCTCCCTTATCCGTTAAAGAGTTGGGATCAGCACCTTGAGAAATCAAATCAGATACCATTTGTACGTCACCCTCTTGAACGGCTTGTTGCAATGCCTCGTTAAATTCACTCATTTTTTACATTCCTTAAAATTGCATAGATTATGTCTATATTACCAAACAAATATTTTTTTGTCAATATTTATACAAAAAAACAAAATCACTCCTAGAATTTTTTAAAAATCCTAGGAGTGACAGAGTACTAACGATTGTATCGTAAAATTATTCTTTAGGTAAAACGAGGTATATTCATTCACAAAAAATTTACGAATGAACTCGCTCAAATCCTTTTATTTTACGATTAAATGCTTCTTGAAAAATTTTCTTGCTTTTAGGATCTATTTCAACACTTGAGCAAATCTGTCCATAAATATTTCTGATTTTATCGTGTGTATCCAACCCAGTTGCCTCAAAGACCATGGCCAGAGCCTTTAATTTTAATAACTTTTCAAAAACTTTCCGATTAACCTGAGGATTCAACAAATCATCAGAGGAAATTTCGGAAAGATGAGATTCGGCTAATTTAACTTGCTCTTTTTTGAGAACTTCATAGATCCCATTCAATCTTTCGTCTTCAACATAATCCAGAGCATTTCTCTCTTTTTTGTCTTTCAACGTCATATCAGCTCCACGATCTAGCAACGCCCGAGCGATATCGACTTTTGCCAACTTTGCCACCAACATTAAAGGGGTTTGTCCCTCTTTGTTCTGAGCGTTCACATCTGCTCCCTTTTCCAATAACAGATCAACAGCCCTCATCAGCCCCTTTCGTATCATGGCATTTAAAGCCGTATTTCCGTTAAAATCTTGTTTATTGACATCGGCCTGATGAAGCAACAAAGAACGTACAATTTCTAAGCTTCCTTTATGATTAGCCTTCATCAAGGCTGTTTGACCGTATTTATCTTGGAGATTGACATCTGCTTTTGCCGCCAATAGGTGATACACGACTTCCGTCCGACCCCAATGAGCAGCCTTCATCAAAGCGGTTTCTCCATTTTCATCTTGAATATTCACATCAGCGCCGGCGTTAATCAAAGCGATAACGGTATCTGCCTTTCCCTCAAAAGCCGCCCTCATCAATGCTGTCTTCCCCCATTTATCTTGAGCATTGACATCACTCCCTTTTTCAATTAAAACACGAACGGCATCCGTATATCCTTTAGCTGACGCCCTCATTAAAGCCGTTTCTTGATTAGAAGCATCTTTAAAATCAACATATTCCTCGGATTGAACCAATTCGGTCATTTGCTTCTCAGATATTTCTTGCATTTCCCCAAACAATTTTTTCTTAACTAAAAAAGTTTTCATTTATTTTCCTCATTCTAAAATTAAGTACGATTCGCCTATACTATCCAATAAATATAAGAGCTGTCAACATTTATTTATAATCATATCTGGCGCACTTTTGAGTTCAACCATTTTTTTTCAATGCTTTTAATGACTTAACTGATTTTGTTTTTTTATAAACGCCGATTGAATTTGCTTTTTAATCGGTTGATCTTTCATGTAATCATTCAATTGTTTATAAACACTTTTTAATTTATCATATGTATCTATTGTTTCCGAATCAAAAACGGTTGCAATACTTCCCAGTTTCAGCAACTTATCAAAAATCTTTTTATTTTTTGGAACAGTCATGAGATTTTCGTATGTTGCTGAAAAAGAATTTTTAAAATTTGTTTTTTGAGGTGGGGTTTGTAAAATTCGAATTGCTGATGAATTTTGCTCTTCTTTAGCATAATCGAGAGCTGTTTTTCCCTCCGCATTTTTATAGGAGATATCTGCTCCGGCATCCACCAACATCTGGATAGAAGCATCATGCCATGCCCAAACAGCCCACATAAGAGGAGTTTCTCTATCATCATTGGGATCGTTTACATCAACATCGCATTCTAACAATAATTGAATAATCGTCAAATTTACGTTTTTGATCGCCAATATCAATGCGGAATCGCCATTATCATCTTTGGCGTTCACATCAACCCCTTTTTGAATAAGCTCCGCAACTTTTTTCTTATCTTCTTTCTTAACAGCTTCAATCAAGGTCTCTTCTAACATTTTCTTTCCCTCCGTTTTTACTATTCTCTTTCATGATTATGACTAACCCTTCCCGAAATAATCGGAAAATTCTCACTCAATTTTTGTCGTGTGATCAAAAATATTTTTTGAATTTTTTCTTGTAATTTTGAATATCGTTTTCCGTAAAGAAGCAATTCATTATAAATTCTCATCAATTTTTCATGATTATCAATCGCCGGACTTTTCAATATGATTTCTAAACATCCCCTATTGAATAATTTATCAAAAATAATCTTGTTTTTTGAAGGATCGATTAAATCTTCATATGGGATTTTCTGAATGTTATTTAATAATTGTTGTTTTTCTGAAGCGCCCTTCAAAAGGTGTCTTATCTCTTTTTCGAGCGGATCGGGGGTTCCACCATCTTTGCTATTGGCGAGCACGTGATCATAGGCGCATAAACCGTTAATATCCTTCTTATCAACATCAGCACCCTCTTTGATCAGCATTTTAACTATTTCTATTCGCTTTCGTCGAGAAGCAAACATTAAAGCGGTTCTTCCCAAATAATCCTGTATATCCATATCGGCTCTACCGTTTATTAAGGCATGAGCTATTCGAGAACGCCCCCCAAAAGCTGCCTCCATCAGAGCTGTTTGCCCCTCCCGATCTTGTATATTTAAGGAGGCTCCCGCCTTAATTAAAATTTCGGCAATTTGTGAACAGCCCCAAAAAGCAACTTCCATCAAAGCCGTATCTCCGTTTTGATCTCGAATATCTAAACAAGCTCCGGATTTAATTAAAACTCGAACACCGGACACATAATTCACCTGAGCAGATAACATCAGGGCCGTTTTTCCCTCTCGGTCTCGAATATCCGGTAAAACATTTCTGTCAAGCAAACACTTTATAATGTCCATATTTTTTTGGAGAACTGCTTCCATCAAGGGGGTTCGTCCCTCCTGATTTTGTGCATTTAAATCCATGCAGGCCTCAATCAATCCTTTTGCCCGCTCAACATTTCCGGCAGAGATTGAATGTATCAATTCTTCCTCACTCATTTTACCCTTCCCCCTCAAAAAAATCCCATTCTGCAAACATATATACCATCATCCTTGTTTCCTTTTGATCGAACCGAAAAGTAAAGAGATTTTTACTCCCTTCCCATTTCTCTCAATTGTTTTTGTTTTTTGATAAACGCATTTTGTATTTTTCTCTTTTGTGACGTATCATTTTGAGCATAGGGGATAACTTCGTGATAAACTTTTTTCAATTTTTCATAATCGTTAACAGATTCCGCTTCCAAAACAGAGGCCAAAGATCCCATTTTTGCCAAAAGATCAAAAAGCTCTTTTGATTGATCCGGATGAATAAGATCTTCAAATAACATTGTTTTTAGCTCAGCCCTTTTATTCAAAAACCGTTGTTGCCGTTCAAGAAGTTCATGAATTCGAGAGTATGGTTCACATTGTACATAATCCATCACCGTTTCCCCACGCTCATTTTTAATAGTGATATCGGCTCCCTTTTTAAGCAATGCCTCAACATTTTCCTCATTCATCCGATAAATTGCATTCATCAAAGGGGTATCTCCTCGACTATTTTGTGTGTTCACCGAAGCGCCCTTGTCAAGCAAAAATCCAACTTGCTCTCTTGTACCAAAAAAAGCGGCCAAAGATAGAGCTGTTTCACCGTGATGATTTCTGATATTAATATCCGCATGATTTTGAAGCAATATACGAATCATCGTTTCATCTAAAAAGAACAAAACTGAACGTATTAATGCGGTGTTTCCATCTTTATCCTGATAATCAACGGAACATCCTCTTCTCAACAGCTCGGAAGAAGTTCTAACATTCCCTCTTTCAATCGCACACATTAAGGCAGTTTCACCTTTTTTATTCTGTGCGTCAATATCAACATCTGAGTCGAGCAATAAATCGGTTATTCCATTCTCAAGCCCATTATGTAAAATAGAGTTAATTAATACTGTATTTCCACAGGAATCTCGGACTTGAACATCAGCACCGGCCTTCATAAGAGCTTTAACAATGTCCACCCGCTCCTTTTCTATAGCTGCAATCAACGGAAATACACCCTCTGAATCAGGTGTATTAATTCCCTTTCGATCAGAAATTAACGATAAAGCTTTCCGGATATCTTCTTTTTGAATAACTTCTACCAAAGAATCCGAAGTGATTTCATTTTCCATCGCTCTACCTTTCCATGTAAAAACACAACCTCTTTTTTTTATTTTATACCCAATAAAAAAATTTGTCAATATTTTCATTAAAAAAATATTTGTTTCAAGAAACGTCCCATTATCAAAAAAGATCTTTTTCAGAAAGTAAAAAAATTCAGCAATTATCTCAAACGATTAAAATGATCCCTCTTTAAACAGAACCCAATATATTCAACTTTGTAGCGCTGATTTATGCTTTTTATTTTTCAAAAAATCAGAAATTTACCGGTATATTTAATCTTTTTATCTCATCAGTTGATTTCTTTTATTGATAAAGGAATTTTGTATTTGTTTTTTTAATGAGGAATTTTCTTGAGCATACGGTATTACTTCGTGATAAACTTTTTTCAATTTTTCGTAACTGTCTATTGATGTACACTCCAAAACCGAGGCTAAAGATCCCATTTTTAAAAGAACTGTACAAGCTTCTTTTCTTTGAGAAAGAGAAATTAAATCTTCATATGAAGCACTCTTTAATTTCTCTCGAATGATCGCATATTTTTCTAAAAAAACAGCAACATTCAAATCTGTATTATTTTTTGCATAATCCCAAATAAAATGCTCGTCATTATCCGCTATTTCGGGTTTCGCTCCGGCTTTGATCATTTTTTCAACTGTCTCTACACCCACTTTTTGAGCTACAAGCATCAATGCCGTTCTCCCTTTATGATCTTTTATATTCAAATCAGCCCCAGCCTCTATTAAAAAATCAAGAATCTCGACATCTCCCTTATCCGCCCCAATCAATACCGCTGTGGACATCTCCTTGTTTTGCATATCAAGATCTGCACCACATTTAATTAAAGTCTTAACACATTCAATCTGTCCATAAGAAGTAGCCAACATCAAAGGGGTAATACCCTTCGTGGTTTGACTATCCAAACTAACTCCCGCATTCAACAGAGCTCGAATCACATACTCATCCCCTTTAATAGCCGCCCAATGAATTGGAGATTTCCCATCAAACCACCCCTTATCTGTCAAACCAAAATTGAAAGAAATTAAAGCAAGACTTCGAATCCGATTTCCTTGGGAAATAGCATGCCGCAAAAGAATTCCAAATACTTTATCCAATATGAAATAAACACTTTTTTTTGATATTTTTCTTAAAACACTAAACATACCACACTCGGCTCTTCCACAAGGAACAAACTTTATCGAGAAAATCCAGCCACCTTTCGAGCAAATACATTTTGTATTTTTTTCTGATGTTGAGTTATATAAGAAGATAATTCTTTATACACCGTTTTCAATTTTTCATAATCATCTATTGAGGGATGCTCCAAAACTTGTCCCAAACACCCAAGTGCTAATAAGTCATTATAAATCATTCTATTTTTTCTAGGATCAATGATCTGATCATATTCTATCTGAGATATTTGAGGAATGATTTTTTCTCTTATCTTTGCTTCCAAAACATCTTGATTATCTAAATCTGGGGTAGACATAATCATATTCATTACCTTCTTTCCCTCTTCAATCGTTAAATCAGATTCAGATTCTATTAACGATTGAATAATATCTGAATATCCTCTCTTAACAGCCATCGTTAATACCGATTCACCATCGGGATTTTTTATACTTAAATTCGCACCCTTTGAAATAAATAACTTCGCCCCATCCCTATTCCCATGTTTAATTGCTATCATCAAAGGAGTCCACCCTTTATTATCTTTCAGATCCATCTTTACAGTCGGAGACGATAACATTTTTTCCAATACTTTCAAATTCCAACAATGTGAAGACACTCAATGCAGAGGTGAAATCCCCTCTTTATCTTGAATACTCACATTCGCACCGGCATCTATAAGATAATTAACTATACTCCAGTTTCCCATTTCCAGTGCAACTCTCAACGCTGTTTGACCATTTCTATCTGTGGTATTTAAATCAGGTTTTTTGTCTAAAACAGTATATGCAAGCACTGTATCATCCCATTTAATTGCTTTTATTAAGAGTGGATCACCCTCACTATTTTTAACATTTACATCTGCTCCCTCGTTCATCAAGTTATAGATCTTCTGCACCTTGAATGAGCAAAAACACCTACTAGCAGAATCCAATTCTTCTTTCAACTGTTCATTTAATGTATATTGGTCTTTCTGTATCATATTATTTCTCTCCCATCCCATCATTTAAACTACAATATCAAAATAAAAAGCAATGATCTTTCATTGGGTATCTCATTGATAAAAATTAAATACGTTCATGTCCTAAAAAAGACTTCCATTTTTGAGATACAACATTTTGAATTTTCCGTACTTTAAATAACTTCTTTAATTGAATTCTCGAACGTTCCTGCCGTTGATAGTCTAAAAAACTTTTCCCTTGATTATCTTGTTCGTTAGGATTTGCTCCTCGAACCAAAAGTAATTGAGCCACCAAACGATTCTGATGAAGAGCGGCGTTAACCAACGCCGTTTGTCCTGCATTATCCTTCTCATCAATGCGAGCTCCCTTTCTGATCAAAAGATCTGTTATCAACGCGTCTTTTGGAAATTTCGGAGAGGTAAATACCTCTTCGGTTGCAATATGTTCTTGATCTTTTTCCCCAAAAACAGCCGCCAAAATTAAAGCCGTTTCTCCCTTATTATTCTTCATATTTACCGAACAGTCATGTGCCAATAAAAATTCAACGCTCTTCTTATCCCGACCGATAACTGCATGCATCAACGGCGTATTTCCCGCCTCATCTTGCGCCTCAACGGAAGCTCCTCTTTTGATTAACAAATCCATCACGTCATAATGACCGCAGCAAGCAGCTAACATCAAAGGTGTTCTTCCCCAAGAATCCCGAGCTTCCACCGGAGTACCGGCTTCTACAAACCGTTCAACATCCGAAACTCTGCCTAAAAGAGCCGCTTTAATCAAATCCGCATGACGATTAACATCTTGTATCATTTCTTTATCATCACTCAAAAACCACTCTTCGGGATCATCCGTCCAATTCCCTTTTGGGGCACAAAAATCTGATTGTTTTGGGCGTCTCTCAAATGAGTGCTCCTCTGTCACCTCTATTTTTCTTTGGCGATCCGTTTTTTCACTCATCCCGACTGATGACATCACATGATCCAATGTTTCTGCACTTTCTTTAGAATCATTTAAAAACCATTGTGCTGGATCATCTATCCAACACTCTTGTGTTTTTTTGACTGATTGACTATTGATTTCGTTTTCCATTTTTCTACCTTTCTACATAAAAAACTCAATATCTTTTTTTTATTCTACACCCAATAAAAAATTTGTCAATATTTTTATTGAAAAGCACATGTTTCAAGAACTGTCCCATTATCAAAAAAGAGATTTTTCAGAAAGCTAAAAGAAACTATTCCCTGATTTCAATCTTATTATACTGATTATTCTTTAATATGTTGTTCCAGAAACATCCGATTTTGTTTCATTCGCAGGCTTTGACGAGAAAACACGGCTTGTATCTTTTTTTTGATATCTAAATTTTCAGCATACGGGATGATTTGCCTATAAACTTCTTTTAATTTGTTATAACTATCAATAATATCGAGCTCTAAAACAAAGCTCAATATATTCAACTTTGATAAATTCTCAAAAAGACCGTGATTTTGCCTCCTATCTGTCAATTCTTTGAAAGTCATCGACGATAAACTCGATAATTGCTCATCCCGAACCTTGCGATATTCTGCTTCTTTGATCAAAATATCCTTTATGTCATACGCACATCGTCTTTCTGCTACACCCAACGCTATACAACCATCCTTATTCCGTATCTCCAACGAGGCTCCGGCTTTTAGTAATTCTTGGACAATTTCAGCACTTTTTGTTATTATTGCAAAATGCAATGCCGTATAACCGTTTAACGATACCGCATCCACAGAAGCTCCGCTCCTGATTAACTCCTTCACTATTGCTCGGTTCCCCTTCAAAACAGCTAAATGCAGTGCTGTACAATCAAAATCTGGATTAACAGAAATATCTCCAAACTTCCACCAAAGGCGCGTCCCCACCTCTAAAGAAGCTCCTTTTCTGATCAACTCTTTCACTAATTCTAAGTTTTCACTCAAAACAGCCAAATGCAGTGCTGTATGTCCCCACCATCTAGGTCGTACATCCAAAGTGGCTGAAGGAACTCTCCCCTTCAATAACTCTTTAACACATTCGCTATGTAAACCGGCCACGGCAAGATATAGAGGGGGCGTCTCATATTGATCCTGTATATTCACATCTGCTCCGACCGATATCAACGTCTTCAAAATCTCAAGAGAACCGGTTTCTGCCGCAAAATGTAATGCCGTTCGACCGTCCCTATCCTGCTCATTGACGGGGGTTCCTTTCGCTATCAATCTTTCGACTTCATCTAAGTTTGATGAGCTTATGGCTTGCTTCAAGCGCTGATCCATTTTTAATACTCTCCATCAGTCCGTTTTATCTTCACTTTTTCACTCATTCTAAGACGTAATTGCGCTTTGATAAAAGAATCTTGAACTTGTTTTTTTAAAACAGAATGGTCTTGAATATGAGGTAATATCTCTCGATAAACGCTTTTCAATCTATCAAAATTATTGATTGCTTCTGCCTCCCAAACAACTCCCAAGCAACCAAGTTTTAATAAATTATCAAAAAATTCCTTCTTTTTCAGTGATCTTATGATATCTTTATACGACTTTTCTTTAATTGAGGTGAGTTGCTTTTTCATTTCTTCTTCTACAAGATTAACAATTCCTTTGTCTCCGTTTTTATCATATCTTTTTGCAATCTCCAATACTCTCTCTCCTTTTTTATTGGAGATAAAAACATCTGATCCACCCAAAATCAAAGCTTGAATCTGATCAAGAGAATCTCCCTTCTCAATGGCTAAATGCAAGGGCGTATTCCCTTCTTTATCTTTCACATTTACATCCGCTCCCGCTGAAATCAAAGCTTGAATCTGATCAAGAGAAAACCCCTTCTCAATGGCTAAATGCAAGGGGGTATTTCCTTCTTTATCTTTCACATTTACATCCGCTCCACCGGAAATCAGATATTGAGCCATCTTAGAAGAATAATTTTCAATGGCTAAATGTATGGGGGCTTTTCCCTCTTGATTTTTTACATTTACATCCGCTCCATCGGCGATCAATGTCTGGACAATCTTGAAAGAAGCATTCTCAATGGCTAAATGCAATGGGGTCTTTCCCTCTTGATTCTTCACATTCATATCTGCTCCGCTTGTCATCAAAATTTGAATGATCTTAGCAGAATTTCTTTGAATAGCCAAATGCAAAGGGGTATCCCCATATTCATCTTGTACATTCACATCCGCACCACCGGAAACCAAAGATTGAACCGTCTCGATAGAAGCACTCTCAATGGCTAAATGCAAGGGAGTATTCCCTTCTTTATCTTTCACATTTACATCTGCACCACTCGAAATCAAACTTTGAACAATATGAGCGGAATTTCTTTCAACAGCCAAAAACAAAGGTGTCTGCCCATATTTATCTTTCACATTCACATCCGCTCCGACAGATATCAACTCTCGAATTATCTTGATATGGGCGTATTCAATGGCTAAATGCAAAGCGGTTTTCCCTTCTTTATTTTTCACATTTACCCCAGCTCCCGCAGAAATCAGAGCTCGAATTGTCTTAATAGTCTCATGCTGAACAGCTTCATGCAAGGGCGTATTCCCTTCTTTATTTTGCACATTTACATCCGCTCCCGCTAAAATCAAAGTTTGAATCGTCTTGAGAGAGGCCTCCAAAATGGCTAAATGCAAGGCAGTATTCCCTTCTTTATTTTGCATATTCATATTCAATCCCGTAGCAATCAGTGTTTGAAGCTCTGTACCAAAATCACTCTCGGCTGCTAAGTGCAAAGGTGTATTTCCTTCTTTATTTTTGGCACTTATATCTGATCCACAGGAAATCAAATACTGAAACAGCTCAGGAGAATCACTCTCTGTAGCTAAATGCAAGGGGGTATTTAACTCTTTATTTTTCACATTCACTTCGGCTCCGGCAGAAATTAAAGCTTGAACCTTCTCAAGAGAATCACTCTCTGTAGCTAAATGCAAAGGGGTATTTAGCTCTTTATTTCTTACATTCACTTTGGCTCCAGCAAAAATTAACGCTCGAACCATCTCAAGAGAGCTACTCTTAACAGCTAAATGCAAAGGCCTATTTCCATCATATTCATCCTTTACATTCACATCTACTCTATCGGAAAGAACTTGGAATATTTCAACAAGATCATCTAGAATGACTCTCTCCAACAGAGTCATTCCAGACCTATTTTTTATATCTACATCTGCTCCGGCAGAAATTAAAGCTCGAACAATTTCAGGAGATTTTTTCTCCTCAACCGCTAAATATAAAGGGGCCTTTTCATCACTATCTTTGACATTCACTTTGGCTCCGGCAGTAATTAAAGCTCGAACAATCTCCGGAGAATTCTTATGAATAGCCAAATTCAAAAGAGTATCGTCCAAATTGCTTCGTACATTCACGTCTGCTCCGGCATCAATCAAAGTTTGAACAATCTTAAGAGCCTTGTTTTTAACAGCGAAATGCAAAGGGGATCTACCATATTCATCTTTGACATTCACTTTGGCTCCGGCAGAAATCAAAGTTTGAACAATCTCGAAAGATCCCTGTTGAACAGCTAAATATAAAGGTGTCTCTCCATATTCACCTTTGACATTCACATCGGCACCGGCAGAAATCAAAACTTGAACAATCTCGAGAGACTCCAGCTTCACAGCCCTATGCAATGCCGTTTGACCACCCCAACCCATGTCATCCATCTTTTTATCAATCTTTGCTCCTTTTGATATCAATAACCGTATCATCTCCACAGATTGATTATCAATAGCCACGCAAAGGGGAGTTAGAAGATCATCTTCTGTATTGATTTTAGCTCCAGCCGAAATCAATGTTTCAAAATTTTCGAAACAATTCGATTCAATCGCAAAATGGAGAGGTCGTAAATTCCTGTCAGTTGAACAATTTACATCTGCTCCTGCAGATATCAAAGCCTCTATCATTTCCGGTGTTCCGTCTAAAGCTGCAATATGCAAGGGAGTCCGACCATAAGCATCACGACTATCTACATTTTCTGTCACCGATATCAGTTCTTTCAATATCTCAAGAGAACCGGTTTCTGCGGCCAAATGTAGAGCCCCTTGCCCTTCTAAATCCCATTCTGTGACAGAGGCTCCTTCAGCGATCAATCTCCTCACTTCATCTAAATTTGAAGATCTGATTGCTTTTCTCAACTCTTTATTCAACATTTTCTCTTCCTCCATAACGATAGGGGGAGCAACCGGTTCAGACCCTCGCAACCCTCATTATCTGGTAGTAGTACTCAATCTCAATCGATTTTGTGCTTTTATAAATGTGTTTTGTATTTGTTTTTTTAATGAGGAATTTTCTTGAACATATGGTATTACTTCTTGATAAACTTTCCTCAACTTATCGTAACTGTCTATTGATGTACACTCCAAAACCGAGGCTAAAGATCCCATTTTTAACAAATTCTCAAAAATCTCTTTACTCTTTTGAGTATCAATCAATTCTTCATAGCCCATTTGAGACAACTTTAATAACTGGTCATTTCTTTGTTTCTGAATGTTATACCCTTTAAGTATGTTTTTTCTTTCTTCATCCCCTTCTTTATCAAGTAAATCAAAAACCGTATTTCCAAAGCAATCTTTGATATATAAATCGGCCTCTTCCGACATCAATGCCTCTATGATTTCTATAGGTCTTCTATTCTTTATCGCTAAATACAGAGGGGTCTCTCCTCTTCTATTTTGTATATTTACATTTGCTTTAGCCGACAGCAACACGTTTAACTTCTCAATATCCTCAAAAGAAGCCGCAAAATGTAAGGCCGTATATCCAAAAGCGTCTTGTGAATTAACATCTACTCCTTTCGATAAAAGATCCAACATCATTTTCACCGTTCCGTATTTTACTGCTTTATGTAAACGCGTTTCACTCATTTCTTTTTTCCTTTTTCACGCTTGTAAAAACAATCATCACTCTTTAATCTTTCATTTCCCCGCAGGATCATTTAAGAACCTCAATCGATTTTGTGCTTTTACAAATGTGTTTTGTATTTGTTTTTTTAAGGATGGATTTTCTTGAGCATATGGTATTACTTCTTGATAAACTTTCTTCAACTTATCGTAGCTGTCTATTGATGTACTTTCAAAAACATGACTCAACACGTTCAATTTCAATAATGTTTCAAAAATTTTTTGATTTTTTGTACTATCCACCAATTCTTCATACGGAATCCGATCCGATCTTTTCAGTAAATCCTGTTCCATTTTTTCTTGCAATAAACGAGACATTAACTCTTCATCTTTGATTCTATCCATATAATCAAAAACCGTCTTTCCCTCTTTATCTCGAAGATCTAATTGTGTATGAGCCTCAACCAATGGAATAATAACATTCATATAACGTTTTCTATCAAGAGCTATGACATCTCCACCATATTTGTCACTCAACTTTTCATATCCTTTGAGCACCTTTATTAACGCCGTCTCACCCTCTTTATCTTGCAAATTTACATCCGCATGTGCCTCGATCAAAGCATCAACACTCGCCGGATACTTATTTTCTGCGGCATACATTAAAGCTGTTTTTCCAGTTTCATCACACAAATCGGGCTCCGCCTTCTCCGCTGTCAAAGAACGAATGATATTTTCATACCCCTCTTCAGCTGCAATCATCAATGCCGTTTGACCGGATACATTTTGATGATTAACATCAACGCCACACTTGATAATCGGATTTACGTTTTTTCCTTCACAGTTAGTGATCGCCAACATAAGTATTGTACTTTGACTCTTTGTTTGCACAAAAACGTCCGCGCCTTCTTTAATTAAGCGTTCAACCGTTTTCATTCTCACATGGGAAGCGGCATGGCACAAAGGTGTCAATCCGTATTTATCACGATCTTCCAAAGAAGCTCCTTTTTCAAGCAAAAATTGAACTGCCTCCTGACCTCCCCAACCGGCCGCGATCATCAAGGCCGTCTCTCCATCGTTATCTCTGGCCTCTAAGTCGGCCCCTTTTTCCGTTAAAAAGGTCATAATATCAACATATCCTCGTCCGGCAGCACGCATCAACGGCGTTTGTCCTCTATTATTTTGAATGTTGGGATTAGCTCCCCGTTCAAGCAATAATTCAACAACTTTCGTACTACCATTAGAAGCTGCTCTTGACAAGGGCGTCTCTCCGTCGTTATTTTGAATATCTACTTGAGCTCCGGACTCAATTAATTTAAGCACGCCTTTTTCATTCGACTTTTGAACCATTATGTGAAGAGCGGTATTCCCCAATTTATCCCGCATATTTAAGTCTGTATTTTTTATTAACCAATCAAGAACTTCCTCTTGTCCCTTAACAAAATGTGAGCTTTTTTGTGAACAAGCCAGTCCTAAGGCTGTTTGACCCGTCCCACCGATAGCGTTGATATCCATACCGGCATTACGCAAAGCAACAACCAGATCAAGATTTTCATAAGCAACCGCCAAATCTAACAGTGTTAAATGACCTTGCATCACTGTCAAGTCCGCCCCCTGCTTAATCAGTTGAATCGCTAACTTAGTTTCCCTATCGGCAATCGCCTGAATCAGTTGCTCTCCAAGTAATTTTGCCTCTTGAGAAGATTGTTGAGTTTGAGGCGATTGTAGCGCTTTTTGATCCATGAAATACCTCCCGGTTCCATCCTGAGGGTTATTGTAGCATAGCGCCAATGTTTTGTCAATGTTTTTAGAACAAAAAAATACTTCATTATGAATATGTTTTCTGTTCTCTCCAAAATGATTTTTTCATTAAAAAATGAGAATTATCCCTTATGACCGTGTCTTTTTTATTCTCAAAAGAATGAATATTTCTGACTTCCGTAATTACATCAAAAATTTGTAATTGTTTTAAAAGTTTAGAACGATCCTCCTTTATAGGCTTTATCTGGCTCATATAGATCAATCGTAAAGTGGCCATGAATGATATCTTAAAACGAGAAAGCTCTTGAGCTTGTTTTATTTTATTCAACAAATACATTAATTCCTGATTTCTATATATTTGAGCATAATCAATCGGTGTTTTTCCACAAACATTCCGAACACGCACACGAGCACCGGATTTGAGCAGTAATTTAGCCGTTTCCGTTTCATTGGTTCTTAAAGCGCCAAGCAACGCGGTATTTCCCTGTTCATCTTGTGCTTCTATATTGGCTCCTTTTGTTAACAACAAAGAAACAATCCCGATTTGTCCGGCCTCGGAGGCTTTCACTAAAGCCGTTCCGCCATAATTACTTTTTGCTTCAAGATCGGCTCCTTGATCAATCAACAAACGAGCAATGGATTCATTCCCCCAAAATGAGGCAAAAATTAACGGCGTTAAACCATTGTCATCTCGCGCATCAACATCAGCCCCCAACCGCAACAGGGCAGAAACCTCTTTTTCAGATCCATCCTTTGAAGCAAGCAACAATTTTTGATTTAACGTTTTTATCATTAAAATATCTATTTATTCAAATAAACGCATTGATGATATATCGAAATAAATATTTCATCAAGTTTTTAATAAGTATTATCTCAATTCCATGGTTCTTTTATAAAAAGAACATAATAACGCAGTTTCACTTTACGACCAAGAGTATATTCTCTAAGAGTCTTATAAACAGATTCCAATTGATTTTAATTTTGGATTTAGCCTGCTTTTAAAACTATTCCAAGAGCTTGTAATTTAAAAAATGTTTAAAAACGATCTTGTCTTTTCTTAGATTGAACCAAGCCAGAAAAAGGAAACCGAGATAAATGTTAAAGAGCCCTTCTTAAACGGATTGGATGATACTGTTTGGCTGTATGAAATGTCCCCATCTCTCAAATATCCCCCTAATACTATTTGAACAAGCTCTTGACACTTTAAAACAAATTTTTCCTCAATAAAAATATGCCACACCCCAATAATCTCAATTTTTCTACATAAAAAATGTACGACCATTCTCTTCACTTTTTACAATAAGAGAACTCTCAGTTCATATTTTCACTTAACTAGCGAGATAAGATCTTTTTTTAATAAATGCGTTTTGTATCTGTCTTTTCAATTTTGGATTATCTTGAGCATAAAGCATTACTTCTTTATAAACTGCCGTTAATTTATCATAATTATCTATGACTTCCGTTTCGAAAACCCGAGCTAAACAATCCAACTTCAATAATGTCTTAAAAATTTCTCTGTTTTGTGAAGGATTCACTAACTTTTTATACGGCCATTGAGATAATAGATATAATTGATGTTCGGGATCTTCCCGTTTTTGGATTATCTTTCGGACAATATCAGCGATATCCGGTGTATTATTTTTTTCAGCTAATTCCAAGAGTGTTCCATACTGCTCATGTGGAATGGTTGGATCTGCTCCGGCATCAGCCAAAGCATAAAGCATCTTGAGATCTCCGGCATTATTAGCAAGGCGAATGGTTGCCAAATGAAACGCCGTCCATCCCTCTTTATTTTTAGCATTTATATTCTCCACACCAACATCCAATAAACTTTCAAGCATTTCTAAAGAGCCATATCTGGATACAAGCATCAGTGCAGTCCAACCTCCTCTTTCATTTTGGATATTCACATCTGCCCCAGCCTTTATTAAGGTCTTAAAACTCTTGGTACAACTCCACCGAGCCGCCTGCATTAATGCAGTCAAATCCTCTTCTGAATCCCTCATATTCGGATCAACTCCGGAAACTATCAGTTTTTCAATTTCAAAACAATTTGAACTCTTTACCGCCTCTATTAACCGTTCATCCAACACTTTCATTTTTCCCGCACCTTAATATCATCTCAATTGAGCAGAGAATCCAACAGTTTGGCTCCTCAATTCGATCCAAATTTTTACCTTTATAAAAAGAGTGGTGTATTCTCTTTAAAATCCCTCAAGTCTAAATTCACTCTAATAGAAATAAACGACTAAACCATATCTATTTTTCCAAATTTAGCACTTTTTATCAAAACAGACTCGCTCTAGCTGTTTCTATAATCAAGCTTTATTCCAGAATTTACCAGCGAAAAACCACTCTCAATACTGTATCTTCTCTGAATATAATAGAGAATCCAATAAATCCTTATCGGCACCTCCATTTTATTCCTTCATCTTATCCTCTTTCTTTTGAAAAGAATAAAATATTTCCGTTCCGAGACTCAATCTTGTTTTTTCTCACAAAAGATTGTTCTTTAGATAACCGCATTCGTTCAATAAAAAGAGATATCAATCTTTGATCTTTTTGTTCCTTAGCATAATCCAAAGCATTTTTCCCATACTTATCCCGAATCTTCATATCCGCCCCATAGGCTAAAAATAGCTTAGCGAGAGCAGGATTGTGCATAACAGAAATCGAATGGACCAACGGCGTTTGGCCGGAAGCATTTTTTGAGTTGATATCCACGCCCTTTTTCACAAACGCATCTAACATTAAATGCTTTTCTCCAAATTCTTTCATCTTTGACATTGGTGTTTTCCAAATAGCATCAGCATCATACTCTCCAAAAACTGCAATAAGCGATAATGGGGTTGAACCGGAGTGATCCTTAAGAGAGGCATCTGCACCACGATCCAACAATAGTTCCACACACTCCTTACTGGAGCCAATCACGGCATGAGCCAATGAAGAATATCCAAAATTATCTTGCAGATTCACCAAAGCTCCCGCATCAATCAAACGTCTCATAATATCATACTGCCGACAGTCAGCTGCACGCATCAACGGTGTTTGATTCAGGTCATTTTTCGTATTGACATCAGCACCCTCACCAATCAACATCTGAACAGCTCGTACATTTCCTAAGCTGGCAGCTGTGGATAAAACCGTATTTCCTCTATCATCTTTAATTTCTAAATCAGCTTTATTCCTAAGTAATAATTTAAAGATACTACTTTTTTTATTCAAAAGAGAATACATCAAGGCCGTATTCCCAAAATAATCTTTGCTATCTTTATCCACACCCTCTTTTAATATTCTTGAAACCATATCATCATTTTCAGAGATTGTTGCAAGCATTAGTGGCGTCACTCCCTTTTCATCACGCGCCTCTAAATCTACACCTTCATGGATCAATTCGTTTAAAGCTCTTAAATCATTTTCTTGAATCGCCAGCCACATTTGTTCTATTAATTCGTTTTGTGAATACGCCATTATATTTTCTTTCCTTTTAATTAACGATACATAAGTTATATTTTATACAAAACAAAAAATTTGTCAACTTTTATTTGATAAAATGTGGTACAAAAATTAAAAATAAGAAAACAAAAAAAAATAAAACTGTTCTCACAACAAAAAAATAAATTTAGGTTTCATTATGATTTGTGTATAAGAGGTCATCACAATTTATATGCTCTACTATGCTATTAAGCCTACTCCACGTATAATTTGCGGACATTGTGCGTTCATTAGGCTTTAAGGGTGATGTATTTCTTCTCATAAGGCAGGATCACACCGACATAATTTTATTGATCTCTCATATACGTTCCTTCCTGATTTTGATGAAAGATCATATCCTATTCATAATTGAGCTTAAATTTAAAATACTAAAAATCCAACAAAATATTATCCATAGGGATATTTTGATAAAGCCCTTTTAAGGAAATCGGTTTTGCTGAAATATCCGTCAAAGTTCTCTTTAATTCTCCATTTGTATGAACAATCTGCTCCCATTCTGTCGGTGATCGAACACCTGTTTGTTTGGAATATTCCATATAATCAGACAAAACCCCATTATCCCGAACACTAACAAAAGCCTGCACTAAGTCACCATACATAAAATAAAACAAACGGTTTCGATAAAACCGATCATCCGGTTGTAAAAATGCGACAAACTGAGCATCTAAAAGTTTTTTTCCGTTTAAAGAACCCGAAACTTTAATTGGACGTTCCGATAAATCAATCGTTAAATCCAAATTAAACTTCAAATAATCCCGACCCGTTAATGCAATGCTCTCTAAAGGCCTTTTTAAAATATCTTGATACGGACGATACGCTTTCATAATCGACACAATCTGATAAGCATCTAAAATACGAAGAGATTCTAAAACAGGGACAACAACACCCCTCATATTCAATACCAATTTATTCTCTTCCTCCCGCATAACCATTTTCTCGACACGAACCGGAATACTTAAATACGGGAACTCAACCTGATACAAAATCAAACCATCTCCGAAAAAGGGACGCTCCAGAGAACGGAAGGCTATCTCCGATCGGTTAAACCGATATGTCTTCATATAACCATCCAAAATACGGTCACTTCGAGATTGATACCACATAAAAAATGCAGCCAAGACTAAAAAAAGGAGAACAAGAATAACAGAATAAGTAGATCTCTTTTTCATTGCAAAATCCTATCGAAAATCACGACAATAAGCCTCCTGACACGGCATAAAAGAAGAGACTCGAACAACATCCTCCGTATCCTTTTTCGTTTTATCATCCGGAAAAATAAATAATCCCGACACAATTCCCCATTCCGGAACTAAATTTTGTCCTTGTAAAACAAGCGGAATCGGTTTATCCACCCAGGCCGTATTTCCAGCCGTTTTTTGAATATGAACAATAGCCGTCCCATAAACCGGCTTTTTCAAAACTCTACTGACCACTCTTAAGTGGGCCGCTTTATCCAATACTTGAGATTCCGCCGATGAGTGTGTATTCATATGGGGGTTCTCTTGTTTCTCCGACTCTTTCAAATCAAGTCCCTTTTGAAGGCTTTGAGACTCTTCCGCCTCGGGACGATTGACGGTACCGTACTCCAAACCATCCGAGAAAAGAGTTGTTTTCATTTCCTCATCATCCTCCGAAAGAAACGATTGAACGGGCTGTTCGTCATCATCAGCATCCGAAACGGCTCCGGTTTCCTCTGCCGTCTCCGATAAAGAAGATTTATCGATCGCCCTCCCTAAAAAAACCGCTCGTTCACTTTCTGTCAAAAAATCAGTCAGAGGGACTTCATCGCTTTTTTCGACTTTTTTCAACATTCGCTCTCTCGAAGCAGACTCTTGCCCTAACTCATTACCCTCAATGCCTGTGGACGATACCGAACTTTTCAAGATTAAATCCTGTTCCGACAAAGAGACGCGGTTTTTATCGGCTTGCTCAGAAACAGATTGTTGCTTTTCAAGCGGAGGGTTATTCTCCGAGACTTTTTGATCCGCCATAGCAAGAGATACTGTACTTTTATTCGGGACAAACCGAGACAATACAACACTCTTTTCCCTCCGAACGGGTATCTTCCCATCTCCCCTCATGGCGACACTCTCTTTCACCCGATGTTTGACGGTCGTTTCTCCGGTTTTCAAATTAACATCTGCATAAAAAAAGATATCATCTACCGTTGGTTTTTTTTCCGAAGAGGCAAAAAACATAATCTGTTCTTCATCCGGACAAACCTCACGCACTTGTTTTTGAATCGTATCCAAAAGAGACTGAACGGTATGTGGATTTTGGAAAAGAGCTTCATTTGGCGTCACCGCCAACACTTTAAACGGTTTGCAAAACGAAAAGGGTGTATAACTCCCCTCTTTAGTTTTACGGGCATTCATTTGACCAATATAGCGAATATCCGATGTTTTATCCTCATCCACTAAAAAAAAGGCTTTTTGAATACCATACTCATCCGAAACCCGACTGAGTATTTCCTTTTTTCCTAGTCGTTCCTCCCCTGTCCAATAGCCATTTGAAAAATATCCGTAAACTTGCTCAATCGGTTTTGAAAAAGCATTATAAACAGTCACATCGGCATAACCGTTTAAAAAACCATTCTGGCAGGCCTCTGAAGAGGTTTTAAAATACCAACCCTGTGTATTTTTTGTCGTTAAATAGTAAAAAGAGCACGATTGATCCTTTGTCTTGAGCATTTGTTCATCCAACAAATAAGCAAAGCTCCTCATTGGATTCATCAAAAAAACGCCCACAAATATCCCAAGTAAATATTTTCTCATTTTCATAGCTCCATTATAGACAACTCTCACCGAATTGCAAGTATTCTTTCCTTAAAAAATCATTTTCCATCGCTATATCCCTTCAAAAACCGAACACAATAAAGCTCATTCGAAAAATGCCTCATACATCAAAATTCAACAGGAAAGGAACATCCACTTTTGACAACGATAAGAAATCTCTGAAAATATCATCTTTTTAAATCGTTAAGAAATAGGCGTTAACGGCAGACACTGAATCTTATAACCTCGAAGTTTTTGACAAGCCGTATCAGCTTCCTTTTGAGTTTCAAAGCCATAAATACGAGATCTAAAAAAAGGATACGATTCCGTTGTTTTAATTGTTTTATCCGTCCCACCCAAAATTCTTAAAGCTTTTTGAGCTGCTTGTTCTGCTGACTTTTGAGAATAAAAAGCTCCGATTTGAACTCCCCATCCAGGAGAGGCATCCCCCTCCTCTACAGTAGTAAAATCATTAATATCCAAAAACGCAACACCCAAAACTCCTTTTTGTTGATTTGCCAGATATGATGAAGCCACCTGTTTAGTTTGAACCATCTGGCTCCTTGCAACCGAAAGAAAAGTATCTAAATCAGGTTTAACGATTTGAGCCGTCCGGCTTAGAGCCGATTCTTCTTCTTTTTTATTAGCCTTAACAGATAACTCTTTTTGTTTTTTAATCTTAGCAAATCCTTTATCCAACAGACGAATAACCTGTCGGTCTCGACGAATTGTGCTATTTTGACCGATAACGACACTAACCAATCGTTGATTATCTCTTTTGGCAGTTGAAATGATATTATATCCGACAGCCGAAACAAATCCGGTCTTTAAACCCTCCGCCCCCTTATAATACCTTGTCACCATGTTGTGGCTATTATATTTTTTTCCTTTATACGTAAAAGATGATTTTTTAAATAACGGGTAATATGTCGGATAATGGTTAATCAAGGCAATCGTCAAAACGGCCATATCACTGGCCGTTGTCACCTGATCGGGATGATGTAATCCGGAAGCATTTTTAAACGTTGTATTTTTAAGACCCAATTGTTCTGCCGTATCCGTCATCAGTGCGGCAAACGTCTCTTCATTCGGTGCTAAAGCCTCACTCAAAACAACAGCCGCATCATTTGCCGACTTAATAATCAACGCCATCACCGCCTCTTGAACCGTGATGGTATCTCCCGCCTTTAAATACAATTTCGATTTCGGTTGACGGGAAGCATGTTCCGAAACAGGGAGAGGATCATCCCATTGAAGGATCCCCTCTTCCAAAGCTTCAAATGTCAAATAAAGCGTCATTACTTTTGTCAGCGAGGCCGGATATTGAACTCGATCGGCATTACGAGAGGCAAGGACAAGACCGCTTTTGGTATCGGCAACCAAGGTTGACACAACCGCCTCGGCCGGTTTACACAAAAAACCGAACAAAAGACCGCACAAAACTAGAAACAAAAATCGCATACCGTTCCCGATCCGTTTAATTAGCAATTATCATAATCAAATCGCATTGAAAATGCAATATTTTTTTTCAAACGCCTCTCTTTAATTTTTCAAAAAAAGATTTTTTCGAAAAAAAAGCATTTCAAAACGATCTTCTGTTGCTTTTTTATTTCACATGAATAAAATACAAAATATGACGATTCAAAAACCAAGAGGGGTAGATCTTTTACACCAAAAAATCAAGCATATCTCCCATCACGCCGGCGTATACCGTATGTTGGATGAAGAGGGAACCGTTCTCTATGTCGGAAAAGCCAAAGATCTCAAAAAAAGGTTAACAAATTATACAAGAACGGATCAGCTTTCCCAGCGGATCCGGCAAATGGTTTCAAAAACAGCCGATTTAATCGTTATCGAAACTGCCGGAGAAACGGAAGCACTGATTTTAGAAAATGATCTGATCAAACAATTTAAGCCGTTTTATAACATCCTTTTGAAAGATGACAAAGGATACCCTTACGTTATTATTACCCAAGAGGAAACGCCTCGTATCATTAAATATTACGGATCCGGAACAAGACCCAAGGGGACGATGTTCGGTCCTTACGCTTCTCGGTTGGCCGTCAAACAAACCCTTATCGAACTTCAAAAAATATTTGGCCTTAGAACCTGTAATAATACATACTTTAGTAATCGAACAAGGCCTTGCCTTTTGTATCAAATTAAGCGATGTTCCGCTCCTTGTGTCGGATATATCACGAAAGAAGCATATGACGAGCAGGTAAAACAAGCCAAAGCATTTATGCGCGGAGAAAAAACGGATATTCAAGAAAAAATGCGTCTTCAAATGCAAGCTTTGGCCAATGCCGAAGAATTTGAAAAAGCGGCCGTTTTACGAGATAAAATCATTGCTCTTAATCAAATTCAGGATACAGACACGCAGGTTTTAATTAAAAATACGGATATTGTGGCGGTCTATTTCAAAAACAATCAGGCTTGCGTTCAAATATTTTTCTATCGATCCGGAAAATCGGAAGGAAATGCCGGCCACATGATTTCTCCGATAGACGATCAATCTTTATCGGAAGATCTTTCCTCTTTTTTAATGCAATTTTACGATCGCGTTCCGCCTCCTTTTCAAATTTATATTTCACATCCCGTTGATGACAACCTAGAAGCGGCTCTCTCACAAAAGGCCGGTCACACTGTCCACATTTCCGACGGGCCGTTCAAAGGAGCCCGAAAAAAGCTCCTCGATCAAGCAATCAACAATGCCAAACAATCTTTTGAACGCACTCAATCCGAACAAACCGTCAAAAAAGAAGATTGGGAGGAATTACGTCAATTACTCGGAATTCCAACCCTCGATAAAGTTGAGGTGTACGACAACAGCCACATTCAAGGAACGGCTGCGGTCGGCGCCATGATCGCCGCAACGGTTGACGGCTTTTTTAAAAAAGGATACAGACGGTTTAACATTGACGGGAGCCTTGCCAAAACCAATGATGATTTCGGAATGATGAAAGAGGTTATGAAACGGCGTTTAACACGAGGAGCCATGGAAAACGACCTTCCGTCTGCCATGCTCATTGATGGTGGAAAGGGACAATTATCCGCCGTCTTAGAAATTATGAATGATCTCAATATTCACGATATTGCTCTTCTGGCCGTTGCCAAAGGAGAAGATCGAAATGCCGGCCGAGAAACATTCTTTTTGGGCTCCGATCCCAAAACCCCCATTCATCTCGACTATAAAGGACGGTTAATCCATCTCATCCAACGATTAAGGGATGAAGCCCATCGCTTTGCGGTCGGATCTCATCGAATCAAACGAGCTCAAAATATGTTTCGTGACACCTTATCGGAAATTGAGGGAATCGGGGCAAAACGTAAAAAAGCACTTCTCACCCACTTCGGTTCACCAAGAGGTATTGCCGGAGCCTCTTTGGAACAACTACAAAATGTAGACGGAATAAATGAAAAAATTGCAAAAAAGATCTATACTTTTTATCACGATTGACGTATAGTAGGAATATTGTTTCTCAATAAAATTGTATGTAAGGATAAAACATGAAAAAACAAACACTCTCAAAACAATCCACTTCGCATCCTCAAAACAAAAAGAAAAACGCATCAAAGTCGCATTCAAAAAAAGGGTTTAAACCATCAAAACCTTCTTCTGCAGGTTCTGTTCCCGTAAAATCTTTTAATTCCCCCAAGGTAGAGCTTAAAGAGAAAAAGACACCGTTTCAACCTACAAAAAAGGGTTCCAAAAGACCTGCCGTTATTTTGAAAAAAAGCTCTCAAAAAGCCGTTCAAACATTAAAAACGGTTCAAAAAACGGTCAAAAAGCAGGTCAATATTCCGAATGTATTAACACTTTTACGTATTTGGGCCATCCCTTTAATTGTTGTCACATTCTTTTTTGATTCTCTGTTCTGGGCGTGGCTGGGTGTCATTTTGTTCGCTGCCGCAGGCATTACCGATTATATGGACGGTTATTTGGCTCGTCACCTCAATCAACTTTCACGATTTGGTCGTGTTTTAGACCCGATTGCCGATAAGTTATTGGTTGGTGCTACATTAATCATGCTTGCCTATTCCGGTCGCTTAGGGTATTGGGGTATTATTCCGGCCGTTATTATTCTCTGTCGTGAAATTTTAGTTTCAGGATTACGCGAATTTTTAGCAGAAATCAAAGTCGGATGTCCCGTTACGCGACTGGCCAAATGGAAAACAGCCTGTCAAATGACAGCTTTACCCGTTCTTATTTTAGCCGGAGGGAATGAAGTTGGCAGTTATTTCTTTTTATTTCTCAAATGCATCGGATCCATTGCCCTGTGGGGAGCCGCTATTTTAACGGTAATGACAGGATATGATTATTGGAAATCCGGCGTTAAATATATGAATGAAGATTAATTATCTTTATTCATACTGTTTTTAAGTCACTTATTGACTAAAAGGGAGCTTGGCTCCCTTATTTTTTTCTCCTCATCTAAAAGAGACAACCTTTTTCAATTCATTCAACAAAAACATATGCGAATATATTCTCTCATTTCATCAAAAAAATGAATACCTTAAATCATTCGTAAAACACAATCAATTTAAACGTGATCTGTCTCTAAATTACCGAATTTACCGAATTCTCCATTAAAGTATAGTTTAACGGTTCCGACCGGTCCATGCCGTTGCTTAGCAATAATGGCTTCCGCTTGATTGGCCAATTCGATTTTCTTTTGTTCCCATTCCAACAAACGACTGTTAAAGCGTTCGGGCGTTTCATTTAAGTGCTTGACGGGAATATCATTTTGCAAATAATAAATCTCCCGAAAAACAAACATCACGATATCGGCGTCTTGTTCAATAGAACCCGATTCACGCAAATCAGACAATTGAGGACGTTTGTTATCTCTTTGTTCGACCAATCGAGACAACTGAGACAAAACCAAAACGGGAACATTCAATTCTTTTGCCATAATCTTAAGCTGACGTGTCATTTCGGATAACTCCTGAACACGATTTTCCGTCCGTCCGGATGCCGTCACCAGCTGTAAATAGTCAATAACAATAAGCCCGAGACCCTTTTCTTTATCTCGTTTTAAACGACGTGCTCTGTTTTTAATCGCCGTCACGGTAATCCCCGGTGTTTCATCAACATAAAGCGGCAATTTCCCTAACAATTGAACACCCGCTGCCAAATCATCAAACTGATCATTTGTCAATTTACCCGTTCGCATCAAATGACTCGGGACCTGTGCTTTAGCAGATAAAATACGAGTAGCCAACTGCTCTGCCGACATTTCCAAAGAAAAAAATGCAACCGATTTTTTAGGGGCATCTGCTTTTTTATTTTCCTCTTCAAACTTTTGAGCCGCATTAAACGCAATTGTTGTTGCCAAAGCTGTTTTCCCCATAGCCGGACGGCCCGCCAAAATGATTAAATCCGAATCATGCAGCCCCCCCAACAAGCGATCCATTTCAGCCAATCCTGTCGTCACACCCGATAAGCCGGACGGACTATTCATAGCCTTTTCCGTTGAAATCAACGATTCGTGTAAAGCGATATTCAACGCTTTCGGACCACCGTTCATTTCTCCTTCGTTTGCAATCTGATAGAGGCGTTTCTCAGTTTCCTCAACTTGCTGAAGAGCCTCCTCATCGATTTGAATATCAAAAGCGTTATTCACAACATCATTTCCAAGAGCAATGAGCTGTCGCCGAATATAGCGATCCAAAATTTGACGCCCGTAATCCGCCGCATTGATAATTGTTGTCGATGCCGCCGCTAATTGCATTAAATAGTCGGCACCCCCCACTTCCTTCAACGCCTCGTTTCCTTCAAAAAAAGCTCGCAACGTGATCGGATCGGCAATCCGACCTTGCTCTATATAAGTTCGGCAAGCCTCATAAATTTTACCATGAACGGGGTTAGCAAAGCACTCCGAACGTAAAAACTCGGAAACCTTCTCCAAAGCTCGGTTATTCGATAAAATAGCCCCTAAAAGAGCCTGTTCCGCTTCCAAATTTTGAGGCGGAATCCGAACGGTTTCATTAAGAGTATTCATTTTATTTCCTCTTTTTCGGCAGATGCCAAATTAAATAACACACAAAGTTAATGACAGGTTAACATACATGAAAAAAACAGAAAATGCAAATAAAATTCATTGCATTTTAGGTTTATTTTATATACTATATTGAGCGAGGAAAAAGATGATTGCAAAGCTGACAGGTATAATTGATTCCGTCTTTGACGGTTTTTTGATTTTGGACGTTTCCGGAGTGGGATATCGTGTGTTTTGTTCTGCAAAAACGGCAATGAAAATGCCCCCCAAAGGACAAACTGCTACTCTTTGGATAGAGACACACGTTCGAGAAGATCATATTCATTTGTTTGGGTTTGCCGATACAATTGAACAACAATCTTTTATTCTACTGACAGGGGTTCAAGGTGTCGGATCTCGAGTAGCCTTAGCGATTTTATCGGCTTTATCACCTTCAGATATTCAAATGGCTGTCATAACAGGGGATTCAAAAGCATTTACGAGGGCTTCCGGTGTCGGTCCGAAATTAGGAACTCGTTTGGTGACGGAGCTCAAAGGAAAGCTCGGATCTTTAGGCACTAATGAAACAATGGTTATTTCTGGCTTTGAAGAAGCCTCCGGTTCTACTTCAACCGTTTTAAATGAAACAATTTCGGCATTGGTTAATTTGGGATATTCCCGTACGGAGGCAGGAATAACCGTTTCTGCGATTCTTAAAGACAACCAAACAGCCACAACACCCGAATTAATTCGCTTGGCACTCAAGGAAATAGGAAAACAAAATGGTTGAAAGCAGGCTCATTACACCGCAAAAAACACCGGGAGATGATGAATTATACACCGGTTTACGCCCACAGTCTTTGGATGATTTTGTCGGACAAAAAGGTCTGTGTGACAATTTACGGGTTTTTATCAACGCGGCCCGAGATCGACGAGATGCGTTGGATCATACTTTATTATTCGGACCTCCGGGATTGGGTAAAACAACATTGGCCCAAATCATAGCCAAAGAATTGGGCGTTGGGTTCAGACCCTCTGCCGGACCGATGATATCCAAGGCGGGAGATTTGGCAGCTATTTTGACCAATTTAGAACCTCGAGATGTTCTCTTCATTGATGAGATTCATCGCCTCAATCCAACCGTAGAAGAAGTGTTGTATTCCGCTATGGAAGATTTCCAATTAGATATTATTATCGGCGAAGGACCGGCAGCTCGATCCGTCCGAATTGATTTACCGCCATTCACATTAGTCGGTGCTACGACCCGATCCGGATTATTATCCACCCCCTTAAGGGATCGTTTCGGTATTCCGCTCCGATTAGAATTTTATGACACGGACGATTTAATCAAAATTGTCAAGAGAGGCGCCCATCTTCTGAATTTGAATATGACAGAGGACGGAGCGGAAGAAATTGCCAAGCGTTCCCGTGGGACACCTCGAATTGCAGGAAGGCTCCTAAGACGCGTACGTGACTTTGCCGGAAAAAATGCCGTCACAAGGGAATTGGCCGATACGGCTTTAACACGATTGGAAGTTGACCATTCCGGATTAGATTCCATGGATCGGCGCTACTTACGGTGCATTGCCGAAAAATACGCCGGCGGACCCGTCGGGGCCGAAACACTTTGTGCGGCTTTATCGGAAGAACGGGATACCATTGAAGAGGTTATTGAACCTTATTTAATGCAATTAGGATTAGTTATGAGGACACCGCGAGGTCGCATGTTGTCAGCAGCCGGTTTCAAACATTTGGGCTTAAAACCGATCATGTCTGTTAAGCAACCTGATTTATTGGAGGATTTATAAAATGATTTATCAAACAATGGTTCGTATTTATTATCAAGATACGGATGCCGGCGGAATCGTTTATCATTCAAACTACTTGGATTTTGCCGAACGAGCCAGATCTGACCTTTTAAGAGAAATCGGTTTATCCAACACGGCCTTGATCAATCGAGGTGTCGCTTTTGTTTTAAGGCAACTCAATATTGTGTACAAGGCACCGGCAAAATTGGATGATGACTTGTGTATCAAAACGGCCGTTCGTGAAATTAAAAATGCCAGTATGATTATGGAACAACGTTTTTTTAGGGACGACAAGGAGTTGGTTTCAATAACGCTTCAGCTAGCGTTTGTCAATCCAGAGACATTAGCTCCCATTCGCATTCCGGAAGATATTAAAAACTTATTTAGACGCTATTTAATTGAAGGAGAATAAGATGCAGCCAGAAACCGTTCATACCTCTTTGTCCATGTATACCATGTTTTTAGATTCGGACATTTTTATGAAATGTTTGATTTTGGGGCTTTTGATCGCTTCTGTTTGGTGCTGGGCCATTATTTTTGACAAAGTCTTTTTGTTTAAACGTATTCGAGAAGGAATGAAAGCGTTTGAAGAGCAATTCTGGTCCGGCGGATCTTTGGAAGCACTTTATAATAACAACGTCAAAAATCCGTCCAATCCGTTGGCGATCATCTTCATCAACGGCATTAAAGAATTCAGACGCTCCCTATCGGAAAAAAAGAAGAATACAACCACAATCAAAGTTCAAGAACGTATTGATAAGGTTATGCAAATTGCCATTGATAAGCAGGTTGATAAAATGGAAACCAAAATGGTCTTTTTGGCCTCAACCGGATCAGTTGCTCCTTTGTTGGGGTTATTCGGAACGGTTTGGGGCATTATGGATAGCTTTAATGCAATCGGTCTGACACAAAGCACCAATATTGCGGCTGTTGCCCCCGGCGTAGCAGAAGCCTTGTTCACAACGGCTGTTGGTTTAATTGCAGCCATTCCGGCGGTTATTGCCTATAACAAGCTTACAAATGACATTGACAGAATGGCACAGCGAATGGAAGTTTTTGCCGGAGAATTGAGTGCTATTTTATCTCGCCAAATTGAACAAGTGGAGAATGACTGATGGCCAGAGCCCGTCGCAACAAAATCAGATCTGAGGTTAATTTGACCCCGTTAATTGACGTTATGACGTCTTTATTGGCGATTTTTATGATTACGGCACCTTTGTTAACATCCGGAATTCCGCTCAACCTGCCAAAAGGTGACGGGAAACAACTGGAGGGGCAGGACAAAACTTTAGATATCAGCGTTGATTCCAAGGGCGTGATTTATGTCGGAACACAACAAGTCACCATGTCGGATTTAGTCCCCAAAATACGGGCGATTGTCAGTGAAAATCCCAGCATTTCAATAGTGATCAGCGGAGATAAGGAGGCTTCTTACGGGCGTGTAATTGAGGTAATGGCATTACTTCGCTCCGCCGGTTATACTCAAGTCGGTTTAAAAACGGATTCAAAAATTATGCATAAAGATTTATAGAGGTTTTTGAGTGAATACCCGATCTTATTCCTTTCTGTTATCACTTCTTCTCCATGGTCTGATTATCAGTCTCATGGTGATGGAGTTTTCGTGGGGTCGGGAAGAGTTTCAAAAGACACCTCCGGCTCTCCTGATGATTGATCTGACAAAAGTTCAGATCGGAGACAAGACAAATTTACCGCCACAAATCAAGAAAAAAGCCGAGCAACCCAAAAAAACAGTTCATTCGACCCCCAAGCCGAAAGAAAAACAAGATTTAACGCCTAAAGTATCAAAGGCACCGACACCCAAACCAACACTGGTAAAGCCGAAGGAAACACCGGTTCAAAAGAATGCCGTTCAGATTAAGGAAACAAAAAAGGTTTCTCCCAAAAAACCGGCTCAAAAACCAAAAGGAACACCTAAAAAGGCAACTCCCTCTCCCAAAAGAGCAGACAAACCCACTCCCAAACCAACATCTCCAAAGCCAACCAATAATTTAAAAAGCTTGTTAGCATCTGTTGATAAAGTTCGAAAGCCGATCACTCCCTCGCCTATTCAGACACAACCGGCTGAAGAGCCCGTTGATCAGCAAGTGACTGAAGGAATACAAGGTGGTACAGGTGGATCTTTGACACAAATTTTATCGATTTCAGAACAAGATCTAATTGCCAACAAACTTCGAGGATGTTGGAACGTGGATGCCGGTGCAGCCGGTGTGGATGAAATGATTATTGAGATTCGAGCCGACATCACAAGAGACGGCCGTGTTAAATTGGCTAAAATTTTAAATAACAACAATCATCCGTCTTTCAGATCCGTTGCGGAAAGTGCCAGACGTGCTGTTTACATCTGCGATAACTTAGGTGAAGAATCGCCTTTTAAAATACTCGCTGAAAAACGACCGGAAAGTTATAATGACTGGAAAGAAATTTATATTCGATTTGATCCGGCCACAGGAGGTGTTTTCTGATTTATGTAGGGAATAAACGGTCAATCGTTTAAGCAAAAAAGAGCATTAAATTTTCTTGAGAAACTCAGACTATACGAAAAAGCCGGATCTGTATTTATTACATGACAAAAAATCTTTTTTAAGATATTGTAAGAGGGAATTTTGAAAAATAAAAAATTTAAAGAAACGAATAAAAAGCGATAGAGATGAAACAATTGATCAACAGGGGGTTTTACATGAATCAAATTTTTAAAAAGTGTCTTTGTTTTTTAATTTGTGTTTTGTGGGTCTATCCGGCATGTTCGGCCATTCGCATAGATGTGACGGGAGCCAAATCCGATCCGCTTCCGTTTGCCATGCCCTCGTTAACCGGAGATAGCTATATGACAAGGTCTCTCGGTGAACAAATGACGGAAGTTGTTGTCGCCGATTTGGAAAGGTCAGGATTATTTCGTTATATTCAACCGGAGGCGTATATCCAAAATTTGCCTTCCGTAGATCATCGCCCCAATTTTAATGATTGGCAAGCCATTAACGCACAAGCCCTCATTCACGGTGATTTAAAATCAACACCGGACGGCAAGATCAAAGTTTCATTTCGGGTTTGGGATGTGTTTGCTCAATCACAAATGGAAGCAAAAGTTTTAACAACGGATGAAAATGCTTGGAGAAAATTAGCTCATATTATTGCAGACACTATTTATCAACGCATTACGGGAGAAACTGGTTATTTTGATACCAGAATCGTTTTTATTTCGGAATATGGCAATCAACGAAATCGTAAAAAGCGATTGACTATTATGGATCAAGACGGTGCCAATGTCCATTATCTGACGGATAGTCGGGAAATGGTATTAACCCCTCGTTTTTCGCCGAACATGAAAGAGGTCACTTATTTTTCATACAAAGATGGGAAACCAAAGGTTTATATCATGAATCTGGAAACAGGAGCCTCTGAACTCGTCGGTGATTTTCCGGGGATGACGTTTGCTCCTCGTTTTTCACCGGATGGGAAAAAATTGATTATGAGTTTATCCGTTCGAGGTAATACAGATATTTACACATATGATTTAGAAACGAAACAGAAAAAACGAATTACCAATCATCCATCCATTAATACCTCCCCCGGATATTCACCGGATGGAACGAAAATTGTTTTCAACTCGGATCGAAGCGGAAATCAACAACTGTATATCATGGATGCAGACGGTTCAAACGTCCAACGAATCAGTTTCGGAGAAGGCAGTTATGCAACTCCTGTTTGGTCACCTCGAGGAGACTATATTGCATTTACAAAAATAAAGAACGGACAATTTCACATTGGTCTCATTCGTCCGGATGGATCCGGAGAACGGTTAATTGCCAACGGATTTTTAGTAGAGGCACCGACATGGGCGCCAAATGGTCGCGTTCTTATGTTTTTCAGACAAGAAAGATCAACCGGCTGGGGAGATGGTGGAACAGCTAAACTATATACCATTGATATTACGGGTTATAATGAAAGATTGATTCAAACACCGGAAGATGCGTCAGATCCGGCATGGTCACCTCTTTTGCACTGATCAACAAGGATCTTCAACAACTTCATTTCCGAAAATACCCCGATTTCAAAAATAAAATTTGAAAAAGGCTCGTTCAAATCAAGATAAATAGAGGTAAAAACAAAAAAAAGGTTGATTTTTTCCTCAGAAAGTTTTACAAGAGGGAAAGGGAGTTTTAATAAAGGAGAACCTGTATGAAAAAATTACTCTGTCTGACACTGGGATTATCATTTTTAACAGCCTGTTCAAGTTTTGATCCGGACTTGGATTCTGCAGCCGAGAAACGAGCTGAAAACATTGCACAAAAACGAGCGGAATTAGGTTGTCCCTTATTGGATGAAAATGCTTCTTACCGAGATTGTGTCGTAGAAACCTATAACCGAACACATCCTCGCACATTTACGACTTCCACTCTTCCGGACGGCCAGCCGGTTGTTATCATTCGAAGCAACGGGCAAGAGTTTGTTGTTCCGGCAGAAAAAAGAATTGTCATTACAAAACAAGAAGTGATTAAAGAGGCCGTTCCAGCCGAACAAGTTTCGATTGAAGTTCAAGAAGAAAATGATGCGGTTGTATATCTCCAACAACCTCAAGTCCAAACAAATTCTGAAAAAGTCATCACAACTCAAACAACAAAAACGACAATTCAGCAACCGGATCGTATTATTGTGACACCCGTCAAAGAAAAGACATGGTGGGAAACATATCAAACAACGAAGAAATCTGTTCCGAATCGAACCATTGTTTGCCCGTGTCCCGATCCAAACGCCCCCTGTCCGGAATGCGTGGAAAAATAATTAAAAAGTAAAAATAAAAAGCCGTCATTAATTGACGGTTTTTTTTAATAATTTATTTTACGATTTAAAATTTAGCCATTTTTTGTTTTTTAAAGGAATCTTTAAATCTAATAAATATCGGGGATATGATCATACCATTTAATTCATTAAAAATGTGCATTCATTAAAAATATACTTTTTAAATGATGATTTTTTTATTCAAAAAGACAAGTGAATGTCCTTGACTTTTCATTTATTTTATGCTTTTTATTATCCGGAAGGATGTAAAGACTTCTCTCTTTTATTATTGTCTTAGAAGAGAAATTTATTGAAATAAAAGGAAGAAAACATGTTAAAAAAATTATTCGCAGTTGTTTGTGCTTTATCTTTGGTAAGCGCTTGTGCTTCTCAAAAAGAAGGTGCCGATCTGTACGGAAATACAACGGGTGGTTGGAGTGACGATGTCAATATTTCCGAACTGAATCCGACAAGTACGACAGATCAATTCAAAGATGATACAAACTCAGTTGTTTATTTTAAATTAAACAGCTCTGATTTGGACAGTGAAGCTCGCGCCGCTTTAACGGAACAAGCAGAATGGTTAAAAGCCAATCCGCGGGCTTTAATTGTAATCGAAGGTCGTTGTGACGAACGCGGCACTCGTGAATATAACTTAGCGTTAGGTGAACGCCGTGCCAATGCTGCTCGGAGTTATTTAATTGCAAAAGGTATTTCTGCCGACCGAATCAGAACAATTTCTTACGGAAAAGAAAAACCGGTTGTTTTGGGTTCATCTGAAGAAGCTTGGGCTAAAAACAGAAACGCAACAACAGTTGCCTACTAATTATCAAGTTTTTTGAAAAAAAACTTGTATCTCAAAACCCTTCCTTGTATATTATGGGAAGGGTTTTTTGAGAAGGAAGAGATAGATGAAAAAGATTATTTTTACCACTTTTTGTTTGAGTTGCCTTGTTTCTTTCCATGTTCAAGCAGACATTCAATTAGATATGTTGAATGACAAAATTGATCGATTGGATCGAGATTTAGTATTACTTCAGCGTAAAGTTTATCAATCAGAAGGAGGAGCTCCCGTTTCACTAACCGCCCCTACTCAATCTGGTGTTTCAAACAAAGGAGGAGGTTCTTTGGATGATTTATATGATCGTCTCAACAAGCAAGAAGAAACAGTTCGTGCTTTGACCAACCAAATTGAAACGCTCAATTTCGATCTTAAACAACTAAACGATAAGGTCAATAAAATCAATGCGGATGTTGATATTCGATTTAAAACATTACCTAGCAACACACTATCGGATATTTCGGTTCCGCCCCAAAAACCGATTAAGTCATCAAAATCTGCCAAAGAAGATTATGATGCGGCTTATGCTCTCATGAAAAAGGGAGATTACATAAAAGCAGAACAAGCCTTTATTCAATTTATTGCTGATCACTCAAAATCGGATTTAGTTGGAAATGCTAATTATTGGCTGGGAGAAACCTATTATGCTAGAGGACAATATGAACAAGCCGTTGGAATTTTTGCCGATGGTTTTACAAAATATAAAACAAATATAAAAGCACCTGATAGTTTATTAAAATTGGGAATGTCGATGAAGCAACTTGGGAAAAACGAAGAGGCCTGTACGGCATTTACAACACTTTCGCAAGAATTTCCCAAAGCGAGTGTCTCTTTAAAAGATCGAGCCAAAAACGAGGCTCAAAAATTATCATGCAAATAAAATTTTCCCGAGAAAATAAGAAGGTAGTTAAAAACAGGATCTGATGTGTATTGAATCTATTTTTGAAAGGGAGATAAGCGCTTTAATTCCCACATCGACATCTCGTTTAGCGATTGGGGTTTCCGGCGGGGGGGATAGTCTTGCACTCTGTTTTTTGCTCAAGAAGTGGTGTTTTGAGCACAAAAAAGAGCTTTTTGCCGTGACAATTGATCATCAATTACGTCCGGAATCTCGTTCTGAGGCGTTATTTGTACAAGATTTATTAAAAACGCAAAATATAAAGCATGTTATTTTATCATGGGATGGGGAAAAACCTCAAACCGGCATTGAGGAAAAAGCTCGAGAAGCCAGATATAATCTTCTCCTCTCCTTTTGCCGAAAAGAAAAAATCCCCTATTTGTGTTTAGCTCATCACGAACAAGATCAAGCGGAAACATTTTTATCTCGTCTGGCACGAGGTAGCGGTGTAGATGGACTGGGGGGCATTCATCCGAAAAGTATCAGAGACGGAATATATCTTGTTCGTCCGCTATTACATATTTCCAAAAAAGAGTTAATTCAATATTTACACAATCAGAACATATCATGGATTGAAGATCCGATGAATCAAGATATCAAGTATGAAAGAGTTCGATGGCGACATCTATTGCCGATACTTGAAAAAGAGGGTTTATTTTCTCAAAAAATTTCTTTATCGGCAGACCGTCAACGACGAGCTCAAGAAGCTCTTGATTTATGGCGAGATTCTTTTTTCAAAGAACATGTTATTGTGGATAATCGAGGGTTTATTTACTTCTCAACAAAAGCATTTCAGAAGCTTCCCGATGAAATCAAGATTCGTGTTCTCAAAAAGGGAATTGAATGGATTGGTGGAAAAAATACGACCCCTGTTTCGTTGGAATCGCTTGAAATGATCATTTATGAAGGGAAAAAGAGAAGAACAATCGGTGGATGTCACATTATTCAAACGAGTAAAAATATTTTTATCGGTAAAGAAATCTCAAAGATGGAAAAAGAAAAACTTATTTTAGCAAACACACAATCGACATGGGATCGATTTGAGATTTTTTCACCCTATGATATCTATATTCAAGCAGCCGGAGATCTGGCAAAGGGAAATAAAAAAGAAATCCCCTTTTTGATCAGGCAGTCTTTTCCGCATTTATCCCTAAAAAAAGAACTTGAAAAAGGGACAAATGTTGATTATAAAAAGGAGAACATAAAAAATATACTGATTCAATTTAAACAACCGGAAAAGGATCAAGAAATTTAATGGCAATACAGAAAGATACAAAAAAGAATTTAACGATTTGGATTTTACTTTTAGCATTTACGGCGATGGCAGCCTCTGTTTTCGGACCGCAAGACAGCCCTCGAAAACCGAAAAGCCTGACCTATACTGAATTTGTGGCTGCCGTTAAAAACGGAGAAGTCAAAAAAGTTGAAATGCAGGAAAACGCCATCAAAGGAGAGTTAAAAGAAAAAGATCAACCGTTTGAAAGTTATGCTCCGAATGATTCAAATTTAATTCCGCTTTTACAAGAACAAAATGTTTCAATTAAAGCCATTCCGCCCGAATCGGAATCCGGTTCGTGGTGGGTTGCTTTACTGTCTTGGCTTCCGATTATTTTGTTTATCGGAATCTGGATTTTCATGATGAGACAAATGGCAGCCAGCAACGGAAAAGCCATGAGCTTCGGGAAATCGAAGGCGCGTCTTTTAGGGAATAAAGAAAAAGTGACATTTGCCGATGTTGCCGGCATTGAAGAAGCGAAGCAAGAACTTCAGGAGATTGTTGACTTTTTAAAGTCTCCTGCAAAATTTCAAAGATTGGGTGGGAAAATTCCAAAAGGCGCCTTGTTAGTCGGCCCTCCGGGAACAGGTAAAACACTTTTGGCAAGAGCCATTGCCGGAGAAGCTGATGTTCCGTTTTTTACAATTTCGGGTTCTGACTTTGTAGAGATGTTTGTGGGTGTTGGCGCTTCTCGTGTTCGAGATATGTTTGAACAAGCTAAAAAAGCAGCCCCTTGTATTGTGTTTGTTGATGAAATTGACGCAGTCGGACGTCATCGGGGTGCCGGATTGGGAGGCGGTAATGACGAACGAGAACAAACCCTCAATCAATTATTGGTTGAGATGGACGGATTTGAAACAAATTCGGGGATTATTTTGATTGCGGCTACAAACAGACCGGATGTTTTGGATCCGGCGTTATTAAGACCAGGTCGGTTTGATCGACAAATTGTTGTTTCCAATCCCGACATTAACGGACGAGAAGCTATTTTAAAAGTTCATGTCAAAAAAGTTCCGATGGCTCCGGATGTTCAACTTCATGTTTTAGCCAGAGGAACCCCCGGATTTTCCGGTGCCGATCTGGCAAATCTGGTCAACGAAGCGGCATTATTGGCCGCCAGACGAAACAAGACCATGGTGACAATGAAGGAGTTTGAAGATGCTAAAGATAAAGTCATGATGGGATCCGAACGGAAATCATTGGTGATGGATGAGAAGGAAAAAGAAATGACGGCATATCATGAGGCCGGTCATGCGATTGTTTCTCTTCATTTACCCGAATCGGATCCACTTCATAAAGTGACAATTATTCCAAGGGGTCGAGCCTTAGGTGTGACAATGCAGCTGCCTGAAAAGGATAAATACTCTCAGAGCATGACCTATCTTAAATCTCGATTAAGTATTTTGTTTGCCGGTCGTATTGCGGAAGAGATGATTTTAGGAAAAGAAAAAGTCTCGACAGGTGCCAGCAACGATATTCAAGTTGCCACAACAATCGCTCGTAAAATGGTGACGGAATGGGGGATGAGTGAGGCGCTGGGTCCTATTGCTTATGAAGAGCCGGAAGGAGAAGTCTTTTTGGGATACAGTATCTCAAAACGTAAAAATATGGCTGATTCTACGGCACTTTCGGTTGATCGAGAAATTCGAAAGCTAATCGATGAAGCTTATCAACGGACAAAGGATATTTTGAAAAAATATCGTCATGAGCTTGATACTCTGGCAAAAGGATTAGTGGAATACGAGACTTTATCCGGAGAAGAAATTCGTGATTTATTAGCCGGAAAGCCTATTCGACAAAATGAAGATAAGCCTAAAATACCGGCTCGTCCGACTGTTCCATCAACTTTTGACGAGGCTTTACCTCAATTAGAAGAGAACAAACAAGACAAAATTGTTCCCTCTCGCCCTGAGGTAAAAACGAAAGAGGAGCCGAAAAAAAAGAGATCGATTCTCTCTCGTAAGAAAAAATAATGCGAGTATTCTTTATAAAATAACACTATTGACTTTATTCAATGGTGTTATTTTTTTGTGATAGGCTCAGCGATACACTGCGAGCAAGAATCTGCTAAAAGGCCTTCGAAATAAACAGCCATCTTATGAGTTTATTTTTTTGAAAATATTGGCGCCTCTTTCTCAAGATATCGGTTATCCGAGAGCATCTGTTTTGTCTTGAGTAAAAAAAATCCTCCGTTAAATACACCAACAGAAGATTTTGATGGGTCAAAAATCAAAAACAATACTAGCGTGTCTCTCGTTTAGAGGAAAGCATTGCAACTTGTATCTGAGACGGCTTTTCTACCGTTTTCTCTCCCTTGTTTTGAGCCGCTCTCAAACGATCGGTTAAGCTAACGTTTTGGGAATCATTCGTATTTTTAGCTTCCATTGTCGTTGCCAAACGTTCAAGAGAGTGTGTCAAGCCATATTTCTGATTCAATCGTTCTCCGGCTTCTTGTACCATATCAACACCCTTTTCAGCCAAGTCTTTTGTGGCTCCAGCCATTTTATGGACAGCTCCGGTCAGATGAGGTGCTTTTTCATATCCCAAATTTAAAGTCTCTTCTTTAACTTCACGGAGGGCAGCTTTCATTTCTGGTTTTTTCTGTTCGAACCAATCGCCTACATTTTCGCCGGTTTCTTTCATTCCATTCCACACTTTAGAACCGGTTTCTTTTCCCCAAGAGGCAAGTCCCATTGCCGTTTCTTCCGTGAAGGCGGTTGCTTTGGGGTATCTATCTTTAACTTGTCCGTAGACCTCTTTAATCTGACCCATAATTTTATTATCCAAAGGATGAATGGACTCATGAAACCGCTCAATCGACTGTTCAGCAATTCTTTGAGCAGCTTCCAGACCATTTTCTTGTTTATACAAGAAAAATCCAACAGACAAAGCAGTCAACATGCTCAGATTTCGCATTAAGTTTGAATTCTTTCGACGTATATATTTGACGGGAACGGGCCCTTCAAATCAACAACTTTAGGCTCTTTTGCTTGGATGCGCCGATCAAAAACTTCCTTCATTTTTCCTAAACCGTTAATTTCATTCATATTGACCTCCTTTATCCTATTTTTTTATTGTATCATAAAAAAAGAGATTTTGTCATTCAAATAAAATAAGTTACTAAAAATTATAGAATTTTTAATCAATATTTAAGATATAATACCCTTTTATTTTATGAAAGCCCTATCTCTTTTCAAGAACACAAACTATTATTTTAAGATACAATAGTTCCCATCGAGCTTCCTCTGATCGGCACATTCATAACAAGCATCCGTCATACCTGAAACAGGGACTCTCGTTTCCGTATCACACGGATAACACTTGTTATCCGATCCCCTAAGCGGTGAATCCCCTGGGCATTTCGGAACACACTTGTAATTATAAAGGTTCCTTGTATCGGGACATTGATCACACCCCTCATGAGAGACACCATTCACATCAATATTCTCTTCCTCATCACACGGATAACACTTTCCATTACCACCCGTAAATGTCCCTTCTCCACACGGCAGTGAGCAATAAAAATTACTTTGCCCGTTTAAAACACGATTAGGACAAATCAATTGACAATATTCTTCTCTTGCCAACTCAGGCCCAATCGATTGCATACGAATAGCATCACTGTCACAAGCATAGCAGTTTCCATCATCGCCCCTGAGTGGTTTATCCGTAGGACACGGAATCACACATTGAATATTTGAGGAACTGATTTCCCACAATTCTCGATTGGAACAGATATCACAATTCTCTTCTACGCCCGTCACATTGACACCTCCTTCATTATCACACGAATAACAGTTGCCGTATCTATCAATCAAGGGCTTATGCCACGGGCAACACTGATTCTGCTCATTACAACACATCCCGTTCACCGCTTTGGCACAACAATAGGGTCCCGATCTTCGATCTGGTGGACAACAGATCTGTTCCCCCGTCTCCGTGTCTTGAGCACACCGCTCATACCCCTCGCATGAGGACACACAAATGTTCTCTTGACACCGTTGACACGATCCACAATCACTGTCCTTCTCACAATACCAGTTGGGCAAGGCTGTTTCGTCCAGATCCTCATCAAACAAAAAGACCATGGTTGCCGTTTCTCTGTTATCTATCTCGCTCGGTTCACAGATCAGATCGTTCCCCCCATACACAATCTCGTTTGCTTTGATCAAAACGGGGAGTTTCCATCC
>CASECF010000038.1 GCA_949286245.1 uncultured Alphaproteobacteria bacterium | reverse complement strand
TAAAAACAAATATTAAAAATATATATTTTATTTTTATTTAATATTATTTTTTGAAAAAATACAGAAAAAATAAAAAATTTTATTTTTTAAATAAATAAATATAAAAAAAACAATTGCAATTTTAAATCTTAAAAAATATCCTTCTTTTCGGAGTAAGAATGTTCTATTTGATTCATCATCCGATTAAATGGTGACATTTCTCATTCTCCAACGGTGGATAACAGGTAATAAGATATTAATATGTTCAAAAATCAAATACCCTGTGCCGACTAAAACGGTCATTAATATCCACCGTTTCTTTCAAAATATTTCAGGATAAATCCTGACCCATCATAATTTTGAGAAGAAAAGATAACACTTTAAAAAAAATCTTGATTTTTTTTAAGAAATAACCTAAAATTCAGTCACTTGCAAATTATTTAACAGAACAGATCAATTTTCTGAAAATAATTTATTTTTTTATATTTTAGAAGATGATATCAAGATTATTTGATAAAAAATACGAAAGAAAATAAAATGAATAATTTAATGTCTGATTTAACCTATAAAGAGATTTTAACATTTATTTCAATTGGATTCGCACTAGGTCTCGTTTATTTCTATTTGTTGTGGCAAACAATATTAACATTACCTCGAGTTCAGCACAAAAATCTATTTTTATTCTTATCCGGTGCCTTACGTATTTTTCTGCTTATTTTTATAGCTCTTGTTTTCTCGAATAGCCATCCCGGTCGTTTCTTACTTATTTTCATCGGAGTTATCATTATTCGTCTTTTAATTATGAAATATATGAAAAAGTCTATTCGGGAAAAACTTTGTCAAAATGAGCTTCCGAAATCTACTTCCGATAAAGTGAAACATAAAACAAAAGTCTCAAGACAAAAACGAAAATAAAATTGATCAACCAGAACATTCACATATATTTTTCATCATTCAATGACTTGACAAATCTATGAAAAAAAAGTATGAATGTTTTCATGACTATAAGGAAAGGAAAAACCATGATTAAATCAGAGTTAATTACTAAAATTGCCAATCAAAGTAATTTAAATAAAGCAGATGCCGAACACTTGATTTCTACTGTTTTCAATGAAATCAGCAAAGCCTTAATTCAAGGTAATCGTGTTGAATTACGTGGATTTGGCGTTTTATCCGTCCGAACACGAAAAGCTCGTCAAGGTCGCAATCCCAAAACAGGAGCTTCCGTTCAAGTTGCCGAAAAGAAAGTTCCTTTCTTTAAGGCCGGAAAGTCTATTTGTGATGCTTTGAACAAAAAGAAATAAGAAGATTGGCAATGAATTGGTTTACACGGCTGACACGACCAACGGTAAAGACTGTTGCCCGTCAAAAAGATATTCCGGACAATTATTGGGATCGCTGTCCTTCTTGCGGAAAAATGCTTTTTCATGCGGAAGTTGAAAAAGCGGATTATATATGTCCGCATTGTGATCATCATTTTCGATTGCCGCCTCTAAAGCGGTTGGATATGTTGTTTGATCATCAGGAGTATACACTTATTCAACTTCCCAAAGTCAAAGAAGACCCTCTTAAATTCTCTGATCTGGAAAAATATACGGATCGCCTTAAAAAAGCCAGAAAGAAAACAAAAACAGAAGATGCTATTATTGTAGCCCATGGAAAAATCGGCGAACATAATGCTGTAATCGGTGTATTTGATTTTAATTTTATGGGTGGATCCATGGGAACAGCGGTTGGAGAAGCTATTTTAACTGCAGCACATTTAGCTCTCCTTCAAGAGGCAGCTCTTATTTTAATACCAGCCTCCGGTGGTGCCCGAATGCAAGAGGGAATCTTATCTCTGATGCAAATGGCTCGTACAACAATTGCTGTCAAAAGCCTCAAGAAGAAAAAACTCCCTTATATTACTCTCTTATCAGATCCAACAATGGGAGGTGTTACCGCTTCTTTTGCCATGTTGGGTGACGTCTGTTTTGCTGAACCGGATTCCTTAATCGGTTTTGCCGGTCGTCGTGTTATTGAACAAATTGTTCGAGAAAAATTACCATCCGATTTTCAAAAGGCTGGTTATTTACTTGAGCATGGGATGATCGATCAAGTAGTTCATCGCCGAAAATTGAGAGTGGCACTCGTAAATATTCTTGATCTGCTCATGCCCAAAAGCCAACCTCTTTGATAAATGACGATTTATAATCGCATAAACTATCTTTTCAAGATGAATTAGGATGTCTCATTAAAAAGATTTGCCATGTGCGAATGATTGAATTTAATTCAATCATTCGCTTTTTTATGGTTTAATACCCCTTTTAAATTTTTTCTATAATTCCGATTAAAAGCCTTTTTCATGAAATTGTGAATAATTATTTTTCAAAAGATCTTGTATTTATAATCAATTTCACTTATTTTATGGGTGATAAAAAATTTAAAGGAAGGAAAAAATATGCAAAACATCTTATTCTTTGATACAGATCAGCTATTGCGTGAGTTTGCTTCGGCACATCCTTTGGAAAATGCCAATATGGTATTTTTTGAAGAAAGTTTAAATACCGTTCCGCTCAAAAAAATTGAACCTTACTTCGATTCGGAAATTATTTCCCTGTTTACCCATTCAGAGGTTATTCAAAATGAACGCTTGGATTTATTCCCGAATTTAAAATTAATCGCAACCCGTTCCACCGGCGTTAATCACATTGATTTAGATTATTGTAAAAAAAGGGACATTGTCGTTTCAAATGTGCCTCGTTACGGAGAAGCAACAGTGGCTGAATTTGCCTTTGGTCTTCTTTTGTCTGTTGTTCGTAAAATTATTCAAGGGCGAAACGGAATGGCTCATAATCATGTAGAAATATCCAATTATATGGGTTTTGATCTGATGGGAAAGACGATTGGTATTATCGGAACCGGTTCTATCGGCAGACACATGATTAAGCTGGCAAACGGCTTCGGAATGAAGATTTTAGCCTATGATCCCTATCCCAATCCGGCACTAAAAGACTATTATGTCACCGATTTACAAACAATTTATCAACAAAGTGACATTATTTCTCTTCATATCCCCTCCACACCTCAAAATTATCATTTACTGGATCATAAAGCCTTTGAACAAATGAAACGAGGTGTCATTATTATCAATACTGCCAGAGGCGATTTAATTGATACACAGGCATTATACTTGGCCTTACGACAAGGAATTGTCGGTGGAGCAGGATTGGATGTTTTGGAAAATGAGGACTTTTTATTATATGATGAGGTTATGACATCTCCTCGAGCAACCGATACGGATATGTTGCTTGACTCCGCCATGAACCTAAAACTCATGCAATTTAAAAACGTTATCGTAACCCCTCATATTGCCTTCAACTCAATCGATGCAATCAATCGAATTAATGAGACTGCTTTCGATAACATTCGATCGTTTATGAAACATCAACCGACAAACAATGTGATTCGATAAATATTCAAAAGGGATCCGTTTCGGATCCCTTTTGAAGTTAATCCATTATATCTTTATTTCCTTTCGGATCAAGAACATCTTCTTCACCAAGAGCAGGATTTTCTTCCTTTGCAATTTCTTCCAACAATTGCTCTTCTTGAACAGAAGAAGTAGGCTGGGCTGAAAGATCAGTCTTCTTTGTTTTATTTTCTAAAGTAGAGGAAGAAATATCAGAAACCGATTCAATACACTTTAAAACCCAAATATCATAAATGGGATGCTCCATTGCCGAAAAAGCAGGATTTGAAGAAAACATCCAACCATAAAAAACGCTCTTATCATCTCCTTCTTTCGTGCGTTCGGTAATACTTAAAAAGGCGGCATTTTCGGGTGTTTCTTCCGGAGACCTTGTCACACACCGTTCCGGAATAATTTTAAGATTTCCAAAATGGATGGTTTCTCCAATAACTCCTTGAAAAGTGCTGACACGCCCTGTCACTTTATCAACACCTCTCAATAAAATCTCCTCTGTTTCAATTTGTGCTCCGTAAACAGATGTACTAAAACCAAGTAAGAAAAATAAAATGAGTTTTTTCATGATTCCCCACTTATTTTGTAGAAAGAAAAATAAATTCCGAGACATTATCTTCTAAGGATTTGTAATTCCTTGTTTCTGTAATCCGATCGTTATTCTTGAGAACAACCGGACTTTTCCCCGGTTCCAAACTGACATACTTATCCCCCATAATACCCGAATCGGAAATACTTGCAATCGTATCTATCGGCAAACGAACAGAAGAGTCAATGCTTAGAATAACATCTGCCGTAAATGTTTCCGGATTGAGTTTTGTTTCTAAAACAGAGCCGACTTTTATTCCGGAAATACGGACATCTGCCCCTCGCTCCAATCCACCGATTTTAGAAAAATTAGCAGAAATATTATATCCTTTAACGGCTTTAATATCCACTCGAGCAGCCGCAAAAAACAAAAAAAGACCTGTAAAAATAAGAACACCAAAACCTAAAATCGTTTCAACAGGATTTCTTTTCATATACCCTTCCTTTCCTAAAAATGAGAAAATTTACTCATTTCTCTCATCTTGTCTCATATATCCTTATTTGCAATTGATGTATTTCTGGAAATAACGTCTTGAGATATCTTTTGTTCATTCCCCTTTTCTTGCCCTTTCTTTTCACGCATATAAGTATTAACCTTGTCCAGTAATTCTCCCAAAATCAAAGCATCTTGCGTAAAAGTAATTTCCTCTCCGTTCTTAAGTATTTCATCATCCCCACCCGGAAGCAGTTCTATATGTTTGGCTCCTAACAATCCGTCTGTTTCAATTAAGGCAGACGAATCAATAGACAAATCAATCGGCTTTAGAAATGACATTTTGACATCAACTCGATATCCGGAACTCAACTTCTGTTCCGTGACATGACCAACTTTTATTCCGGCCAACCGAACATCTGCCCCATTCATAAGACCATCTGTTTTCAGAAATTGAGCGTGTAAAACAAAATTATCTTCATCTTTGATGGCGGATTTAGAATGAACAAAGGCAAGAGCACCGACAAGCAAACCACTCAATAAAAAGCCTGCTATAATCTGTTTATTTTCTTGACGCATTTTTCCCTTCCATTTTCGAGTATTTGACTAAATTTCAAAAGATTTGTCAAGTCATCTTTAAAAATGAATTATTCGCCGAAAGAAAAATTGACGTTTGAATGATTTTATCTTACCTTATAAAGGGAGAAAAAAAATGAAAAATCGACTATTTGCTTTCCTTTGTCTTTTTTTGATAATCTGTCCTTGTTTAAAAGCTCATGCCATCTCAATTATTCGAGATACGGAAGTTGAAAACGTGCTAACGAATTACGTTCGTCTTATTTTTAAAGAAGCAGGTCTCAATCCAGATAATGCGAAAATTATTCTCGTTAAAGATGATTCGATCAATGCCTTTGTTGCCGGTGGTCAAACTATTTTTATACATACCGGCTTAATCACACATTCTAAAAGCGTCGATGATCTGATTTTTGTTTTAGCTCACGAGACAGGCCACATCAAAGGCGGTCATCTCATTCGAGGATATGATGTTAATAGGCAAATTCAGACAACTGCTCTCGTTTCCAGTATCTTAGGAGGATTAGCCGCCCTTGCCGCCGGACGTCCGGATGCCGGTGTTGCCATTATGATGGGTGGATCCACATCCGCCATGGGAGTTATGGCCGGATACCAACAGTCCGAAGAAAGTGCAGCTGACAGAACGGCTGTTGATATTATTCAAAAAACAGGATACTCCATGCAGGGATTTTCTGAAATTATGAAACTCCTCAATCAACAAGAACGCCTTAACTCAGACGAACCTTCTCTTTCTTATCTCAGAACCCACCCAATCACAAGAGATCGGCTCAATATTCTTTCTCGTTTTACAAACCATCCAAAGCCTTTAACATCAGATTTAAAATATGACTTAATTAAAGCCAAACTTATTGGATTTTTATATCCTGTCGATCAAATCAATCACTACTATCCCCCCTCAAATACGTCTGTCTCTTCACGATACGCTCAAGCCATCTTATTATACAGAAATCACAAAATCGATGCTTCATTAAAAAAAATAGATACCTTAATAAAGGAATATCCGAAAAATCCCTATTTTTACGAACTAAAAGCTCAATTTCTCTTGGAAACCGCTCGAATAGAACCCTCTATTGAAACATATAAAAAAGCGATTCGCTTGAAACCGGATGCATTTCTTATTCGACTATCATTATCTCAAGCTCTCTTGGAAACAGATCGAAAAGAATACGCTCAAGAAGCACAAAACCATCTAAAGCAAGTTATCTCCGTTGATCCGGATATTCCTTTCGCATGGCAACTGTTGGCAACTGCCTATGATCGAACAGGTTATATACCGGAACGCTCATATGCTTTAGCAGAATATTCTCGAACCATCGGAGACATAAAAAATGCCAAAAAACTGGCTTCTCAAGTCTTGAAAAGTGCCACTTCCGGAACCCCTCTCTATCAAAAAGCTCAGGATATCTTACAATTACCCGAAAAAAATTTCTAAAGAACAAATTATTCTTCAAGATTTTTTACAAAATATTTTTCGAGCAATTCGTAAAAATCTTCATAATTTTCGGTGTCTTTGAATAATCACGACAAAGAAGAGATTAAGCGCTGAATATTTCCCATCTGGCACTTTGTAATACACAAACCGTAATTTGTTATGGGAACCTGTTGGGATTCAGCTCTTTCTATCCGATTTAGCAGTTGGCGTCTCGTCAACATACATGATCCACAATGCACAATCAAGGCATAAGGAGATAAATCCTCGGGGAATTTCCCTCCTGACGTAAATGAAAAGGAAAGTCTCTTTCCTGTTCTTTTCTCTAATAATTTAGGAATGACTGTTTTGGCAATATCATCTTCATGTGTTGTATGCACACACGCTTCTGCGATCAAAATTCGATCACCGTCTTTTAAAGAATCTATCATCGTACACCCTTTTAAAAACGTATCAAAATTTCCCTTTGTCCTTGCAAATAAAACCGAAAAAGTTAACACCTTTTGATGAGGAGAGACGATAGATAAAACTTCTTTAATAACTTTTGAATCCGTAATCACTAAGTCATATTCGTTTCGCTTGAGTGCCAACTCGAGTTCTTCCGTCTGAATCACGGTTGCAATAGCCCTTTTGTCTAACAACTCCCTCAAGACTTGGACTTGAGGCAAAATAATACGACCGGCCGGAGCAGACGAATCAATCGGGGTCACTAACAAAACATGATCTCCTTCAGAGACCAACCCATTTAAAACCGGTTCATTCCCCGATTGTGAAAGAGCCTTCTTTATTTCTTGCAAGACCAAACAAACGCCCTCTCCCGTCAAAGCATTCGTTGAAATACTCCCTAAAGGAGGCGTATAACAATCCTTTTTATTGTACACAACCAGATAAGGAAGATTGAGAGAACAAACCAGATCATACAAATATTTATCGCTTCCTGACAATTCTGATGATGTACGAATCAACAAAACCAAATCACTTTCCCGAAGCGTCTTTAAAGCGGCTTCTTCCCTTTCTTTTCCCAAAAGAGTTTGATCTCCAAAGCCGGCAGTATCGCAAAAAACAACAGGACCTAATCCCAAAATTTCAAACGCCCTTGTCTGACTGTCGGTCGTCGTCCCCGGATTTTCGGAAACAATTGAAACATTCTCCCCGATCAAAGCATTCATCAAAGATGATTTACCGGCGTTAACGGGACCCAACAGGCAAATACGTTTTCTTAACCCTCGTTGAGTTTTTTCAACCATTTATAATCTCCCTTTAGAAGAAAACATCACAAACGCCTTGATGAACTCGATCCAGTTGATCCGTAATACGTTTGGGATGACCTTGCTCGGCCAACAATTTTTGAATTAACTTTTGACCGGCTTCTTTTGTTTGCGGAGAAGCATAGTCTCTCAAATATTCGGCAAATGTCAAAATTGCATTCGGGAAACAAAGATCTTTGATAAAGGCTTTCTTGGCCAATCCCATAAACATGTCTCCGACACGCTTATGACGATAACATCCCGTACAAAACGACGGCAAATACTCATGTTGAACCAAATCATAAATAACCTCATCCAATGTTCGCTCATCAGCGACCATAAATTGCTGTTTTTCCTCATGATTAACATTTTTATCTTCATAAGTTCCCGGTGAAACCTTAGAACCCCCGCTTAATTGAGAAATGCCCAATTTAATCAATTCCATTCGAAATTCCGGACGTTCTCTTGTCGAAATAATCATACCCGTATAAGGAATGGCCAATCGGGTGACTGCCACAATTTTTTTCATTTCATAATCAGAAACCTGATAGGGAGGATTATAAGACATCTCGCTTCCCAAGGCCGGTTCCAATCTTGGGAAAGAAACGGTATGAGGGCCGACTCCCATATCTTTTTCCAATGTCTGAGCATGCTTTAAAACAGCCAATGTCTCAAACTTATAATCATAAAGCCCATATAAAGCACCAATCCCCACATCTTCAATTCCAGCCTCCATCGCACGATGCGGTGCATAAAGTCTGTAGAGATAATTTGATTTAGGTCCGGAAACATGAACTTTTTCATAAGTTTGCTGATGATATGTTTCTTGAAAGCATTGAAAAGTACCGATATGAGCTTTTTGTAAAACTTTAAACCCCTCCACATCCATCGGAGCTATATTGACATTCACCCGTCTGATTTCTCCACTCGGCAATGTCTTTACGGCATAAACGGCCTCAATATCCTCTACCAAATCCTCCGGCTGATAATTTGCCTCACCATATACCAACAACAACCTCTTATGGCCCATTCTCTCCAATATTTCTACTTCTCGTTGAATCTCCGGAATTGTCAAGAACTTTCTCTTGAGCGACTTGTTATCTGTTCTAAAACCACAATAAAGACAATTATTAACACAAGTATTACTCACATATAACGGAGCAAATAAAACCATTCTTCGACCATAAATGTGTTGTTTCACTTGTTGTGGAATAGCAAAAATTTCTTCGTCCATTTCCGGATCGGTATTATTCAACAAGATAGCCGCCTCTTCTAAAGATAGTCCGGTACTCTCTGGATCGGCCTCTTTCCTTAAAACATACTTAACATCCTCTTTCGTTGATTTTTTAGAAAGAGCCTTTAAAATTTCTTCATCATTAATAAAACTTTTTAATTCTGTCATGTGACATCCTCTTTCATACGCTGACTGTATACCTTTGTAAAAATGAAGTCAAGAGAGATAGCAAAAAAATTAACAAAAAATTCAAATGTTCCGCATAATCTATTGACACATCTCAAAAATTTGGTAAAATATGTTCGCTTGATTTATCAAAAGGATGAAATATATGAAAAATTTTATATCACGTGTTGAGATTGAAACATTAAATCAAAGAACCATCATCTATCAATTATCTCGACCTCAAGAGAAGACAAAAAGACTGTTGCAGTTTTTATCCGTAAATCCAAACGACTATTCATCTATTTCCTTTGATAGAATACAGAATCAACCCTTTCATGAAGATATTTACAGAAATAAAGATCATACGCTTTCCATAAAATGGGGATATGATTCTTCCGATAATTTCTTCATTACACTTTCATCTCTTAAATCTCATCTAACAGATGAAACCGCATTAATTCATATAGATACAAAAAATAAAATTATTTCCGTCCAAGGAGATCTTCCTTCTTCTGTTACACTCAATAAATCTATTCTGAAAAAATCTAATTTTAGGATTCATAATTCCGCTTCTTCACGGAAAAAATCCGGGGCTATTATTCGTCTTGGGGCAATATTAGGAATTTTATCCGCCATCGGTTCTCTTTCATATGCTACTACAAAAGGAGAAGATAAAACTTTTCCGGAAAAGCGATTGGAACAAAATCCGTCTCTAAATCCTGATCAACCAAAAGATAATGTTGTTCAAATTTTAAAGAAAACGAATTCACATCACTTTCCGGTTCATAGCAGAGAACGAAGTGAATAATCTCTTTAAATAAGTTTAGTTTCTAAAAACTTTTCCTCATCTCACACGGACGTGTCGTTGTTGGTATGTGTGGGTTGGTGTTTTTTTGTGCTCTTAAAATGCTCTTACTGATACCTCAAAGCTTCTATCGGATCTAGTTTCATGGCTTTAATTGCCGGCATCAAACCAGAGGCAACCCCCACGATAACAGCGACCGAAACGGAAATAATGACGGACCATATTGAAATGGGAACGGTTTTATCAAAAATAAATCCACCGATTTGAGAAAAAACAACACCTAAAATCATCCCTACAAAACTACCCATAAATGATATTAAAACGGATTCTGTCAAAAATTGAAACATGATCCATCGATTAGAGGCTCCCAATGCTTTTCGTATTCCGATTTCTCTGGTACGTTCCGTCACCGAAACAAGCATCATATTCATGATACCGATACTTCCGACAATAAGAGAAATAGAAGCAATTGAGGCTAACAAGATAGAAAGAATCATCCCCACATTACGAGCCTGATTTACCATTTCCGTCATCAACCGAATTGTAAAATCATTATCCGTTCCCTCTTTTAAACGATGTCTGGCACGCAACTGATATTCAATTCGATTAGCGACCGTTTCCATTTTGTTTTCTTCAGATACCTTTACAAAAGCAACATCGGCATAATTTGGTCGACGCGATCCTCTCAATCGTTGGCGTAAAGTTGTGGCGGGCATCATGATAATATTATCCTGATCATCTCCCATCAACCCATCTCCTTTGGGTTGTAAGGTTCCAATAACCGTAAACGGCCGATTATTCAGACGAATTGTCTTCCCGATGGGATCTTGTAAACCAAACAGTTCATCAATAACCGTTTGTCCTAAAAGGATATAAGGATTTCCGCTTTTTAAATCCCTATCCGTAAAGGGAATCCCTCGATCAATTTCCCAATTTCCGACAGTCAAATAATCCGGTGTTGTTCCGGCAACGGACACATTCCAATTATTGGAGCCATAGACAGCCTGAGCTGTCGTACTCACAATATAAGAAGCAGCAACAACATCTTTCATACCCTTCAAAGAATCTACGTCACTAAATGTGACACTCGGTCGACCTCTGGCTGTCCTGACACCCCCACTTACAGACTGTCCCGGAACAATAATAATCAAGTTCCCGCCCATAGATTCAAACGATTCGGTAATTGTATTTTGAACAGTTTGACCGGCTGCAACCATCATAACGACCGCAGCCACACCGATCATAATTCCCAATGTCGTTAAAAAGGTTCTCATCTTATACGAAGCAATGGAAATCCATGCCTCCCGTATGATTTGTCCGATCATTTAGCTTCTTGCCTCCCCTGATAAGATTGTCGAAGTCCATCATACTCTTTTCGACCATCCGATATTTTAATCAATCGTTTGGCATAATCGGCGACATCTTCCTCATGTGTCACCAACACAATTGTTATTCCTTGCTGATTTAAACGAGTAAATAAATTCATGATTTCATCAGATGTCGCCGTATCCAAATTTCCCGTTGGTTCATCGGCAAAAATAATGGACGGATTATTGATCAACGATCGAGCAATGGCAACCCGTTGTTGCATACCTCCCGATATCTGAGAGGGAAATCGATTTTCATATCCGGTTAATCCAACTTTTTCAAGCATTCGCAAAGCTCTCTCATATCGTTCTTTTTCACCGATATTTTGATAAATAAGCGGCAACGAAACATTATCAGCGATCGTTCGTTTCATCAATAAGTTAAAATTTTGAAAAACAAATCCAATTTCATGTCCCCGAACAGATGCCAATTCTAATTCAGACTTATCGGAGACAAGATCACCGTTCAACAAATAAAGTCCGCTTGTCGGTTTGTCCAAACAACCCAAAATATTCATTAAAGTAGATTTTCCGGATCCGGAATGCCCCATAATAGCAACAAACTCTCCCGCCTCAATGGAGAAAGAAATATCTTTCAAAACGGATTGGCTCATACCTCCCGACATAAAATAGGTTTTACATAAATTCTTCACTTCTATGACAGGAGAATGTGTGTCGTTCATTATTTACGTCTGGCTCCTTTTCCAAGATATTCCGCAATAATTTGATCTCCCTCATTCAAACCCGATAAAACTTCGACATAAGAGGTATTTGATAATCCTCTTTTAAAAATGATCGGAACAATCTTAGATCCCTTAATCTGATAAACAACACCCTCGGTTGATTGAACAGAAATATTTTTTTGATCAATAAATTGTCGAACAACCGCATTCGGTTTATATTGTAAAGCCGTTGTCGGGACTCGAATAACATCTTTGACTTCGTCAATTTTAATATTCACAAATGCTGTCATACCGGGGAGCAATTTACGAGAAGAATTATCCACTTCAATAACGACCGTATACATAACCACATTTTGCTCTTCAGTCGGTGACAGACGAATTTGCTCAACCGTTCCGTTAAAAACATCGTTGGGATAAGCATCCACTGTAAAAGTGACGGGCATTTTGGACTTGATCAACCCTATATCTGCTTCGGCGATACTCGCTTCAATCTGCATTTTAGATAGATCTTCGGCTATTGTAAACAAGGTCGGCGTTTGATAACTGGCCGCAACCGTCTGACCCTCCTCCACTTCTTTGGAAATAACCGTTCCGGAAACAGGTGAAATAATACTGGCGTATTCATAATTTTGTTCGGCCTTATTATATTCGGCCTGAGCAGACAAAACATCAGCCTTTGCTGTTTCCAACAAAATTTCCGCCTCCTCTAAAGAGGCCTTGGCGATCAGTTTATCTTTAAACAATTGTTCAAACCGATTATAATTAAGCTCTTGAATTTTTTGTTTTACTTTAGCTAATTGGAGTCTTGCTTCTGCGTCTTTTTTATTTTCAATCAAAACTTTTGTATCCAGTTTTGCCAACAGTTGATCTTTTTTGACTTCATCGTTATAGTCAACCAAAACACTCTCAATAATACCGGAAACCTGCGTTCCGACACTAACCGTGTTAATCGGCTGTATTTTACCGGATGCCGTCACCTCTTGAACAATATTACCTCTTTCCAATTGTATCAACTCAAAGTCAGAAGAAGAAAAACCGGTTCCCATTCCCTTTAGGGCAACATACCCTCCGCCGACAATCACAATAAACAAGCCGGCGATTATCCACTTTTTTTTCATCTTAAAATCTCCCGATGGCTCGATACAATGTTGATTTGCTAATTAAAACAGAATAAAAGGCAACGATCACCTCTTGTCTGGCGGTTGCTAACTGAGAACTGGCTGTCAACAAATTCAAAATACTCCCCTTTCCGATTTGATAAGAGACAAAAGCAACCCGCTCGTTTTCTTTCGCACTTTCTAACATCTTTTGGCTAATTTCATAGGTCGAGACTGCCGTATGATAATTTTGAAAAGCATTCCAAACCTCATTTTTTACGGTATCCGCCGTAATAATTTCATCCGCCTTAGCCTTCTGGTATTGATACTTTGCCTTGGCAATCTTATAAGTATCCGAAAAACCTGTAAAAAGCGGAATAGATAAATTTAATCCGATTGATGTTCCATATTCATATGGATTACCATATTTCCAGTCATCTCCGAAATTAGCTTTGGAGCCAAAAGAAAGAGAGGGTTTAGAGGCTGCTTTTGCTATCTCAATTTCCTGTTTTGCCGCCATTGTTGAACTTTTTTGGCTTTTAATCTCCGGACGATTGGCCAAAGCAACCTCAATTAACTCTTGAATAGGTAAATCCGTCTCAAGCTTTGTAATATCCTCATCTTTCGGCGGTCTTGTCAAAGAAAATGTCGTGTCCGGCGGCAAATTGAGCAATTGGGCCAAACTTCCCTGATTGATTTGAACCGTATTTTCGGCCTTAACGACATCCAACTTAGACTGTTCCCAACTGGTCTGAGCCAATAATTTATCACTGGCGGAAACAAGTCCTAATTCATATCTTTTAACAGATTCCTCATAAGATTTTCTGTACGATTGCTCAGCGGTTTTAGAACTTTTTAAGACCTCTTCGGCACTTAACAAGTCAAAATATCCCTGTGTGATTGATAAGACCGTATCATGAAGAGACGCATTATAAGTAAACTGTTGAGAATCAAGATAAGCTTTTGCCTGTTCTGTTCTCGCCGTACGACCTCCAAAATCATATAAAAGCCACGATAATGCCAAATTACCGCTGTAAGGATCCGTTTTTCCGCTTTTTTGATCTTCTACTTTTGAAAAATCATCACTGATACTGCCTGTTCCCGTTAATGACGGCAAATATTCCGCTTTTGTTTCACCAAGCCGAGCTTCGTATGCCTTTACATTCATATAATCTCTGTTCAAGGTTGGATTATTACAAATACCGATTTGTATCAGTTCCGGCAATCCGATCGGATCACTTCCGATCATTTCATCCACACACCCCTTCGGTGCATTTAAGCGATAAACGGAAAACGGATCCAATCGATCTCCTCCTTGTGCTTCAAAACTCAACAAAAAACAAGCTATCAATAAATATCTTTTCATTTTTCACCCACTCAAATTTTTATTCCCCACAATAACATCCCTTCATTATAACGAAACTATTTAATAATAGTTCATTTTAAGACTGTTCCCCCGAATATTACCTTTCTTTTTTATCGTAAAACAGACAAAAAGTAAATGAAAAAACCAAAATTTATTAAAATTTTCTTGTAATTAAAAGAAAGCTTTTGTAAACTTCCCCAAAAGGAGTATGTAAAATGACACATTCAATTGAAGAACAAATTCACCATTTGGAGCACCTCTTAGAGACGGCTCAAAATCCCAAAATATTATGGGAGGAGATGCAACTGGTCTCTCAAAGGGCTTTTGATTTGCAAGATCAAATTATGGAACAACTGGATAAAGCCGAAAAAGAAGAAGAAAATATCGCCCGTGTACAAGCACTTTTTCAAGCGCGAGAAATTGTGTGGGACATGATGGCTTCACTGGCTGTTTTGGAAACCAATCTAAAAGAAAAGACATTTAAAAATCAATCCCATTCAAAACAAACAGAAAGCACGAATAAAAAATGTCATTGTTCTCATCACAAAAGCGAGCAATCATGTCATTCGGCTCAACAACATTCGAAAGACTGTTGTCATTCCTCCGGTCACGGGCATTGTTGCCATTCGGTTGTCGGAGATGATGAAACTTGTTCTCAAAAGCAAAAAAAATGTTGTTCTCATAAAAAGCAGGCTTAACAATGACCGAAATACCGCAAGATATTCAAAACCTTTCTTTTGAAGATGCCATGACGGAATTGGAAAATGTTGTTCGCCGATTGGAATCGGGTCGAATTAAACTGGATGAGGCCGTTTCAACATATGAGCGAGGTGTTTTACTTAAAAAATTTTGTGAAGAAAAGTTAGCCTCGGCGAAATCCAAGATTGATAAATTAGTCATTGATAAAAATACCGGAATGCCAATCGGGACGGAATCGTTTGATGAGCACCTTAATTCATAAATTACATGAAACGCGTCGTATCATTGATCAAGAAATAGATCGTTTTTTGATACTTCCGAATGATTTAACAAATCGTGTCATTGAGGCCATGAGGTATTCCGCTATCGGAAGCGGAAAAGCGTTACGCCCCTTTTTGGTTCTAACGGTTGGGAAAATACTCAATCTGCCCATATCACAGGCAATTGCAATCGGAACGGCGCTTGAGATGGTTCATGTTTATTCTCTGATCCATGATGATTTACCGGCTATGGATAACGATACACTCCGGCGAGGAAAACCCACCACACACGTTCAATTTGACGAAGCGACGGCAATTCTGGCCGGTGACGCTCTTTTAACAAAAGCTTTCGAAATACTTTCACGCCCCGAATCTTTGCCGGATCCTACCATTAGATGTAAACTTATTTTTGAGCTTTCTGTCGCTGCCGGAACACAAGGGATGATCGGGGGACAAATGATGGATTTAATCGGTGAAAAAATGCCATTAAATAAATCTCAAATTGAGCAAATGCAATCTTTGAAAACGGGTGCCTTGTTAAAATACGCCTGTCTGGCTCCGGCTTATGCCACTCACTCTTCTGAGAACGTATTGAAAGCACTTTCTCAATATGCTGATTCCATCGGATTGCTTTTTCAAATTACAGATGACCTGTTAGATGTAGAAGGATCTCCCGAAATTGTCGGGAAAACACTTCATAAAGATGGATGTAAATCCACATTTATTTCAACGCTGGGCATTCAAAAAACGAAAGAGTTAGCCTCACATCTTGCTAAAACGGCAAGGGAAAATTTAAGTTTATTCAAAGATCAAGCTCATAATTTGGAAGAAATTATTCAATTTATTTTATCAAGGAAAAAATAATGGCATCACGGCTTATGAATAAAGAGGAAAGAGATTGTTTTTTTAAAAGGCTTAATGAAATTTATAAAGATCCTCGATGTGAACTCAATTGGACAAATCATTTTTCCCTTTTGGTAGCTATTATTCTATCGGCCCAGAGTACGGACAAAGGGGTGAACAAGGTGACGGAAAAACTTTTCCCCGTAGCAGATACACCACAAAAAATTGTCGACTTGGGGATTGAAGGGGTTTTACCCTATACACGATCCATCAATTATTTTAACAACAAAACAAAAAATATTGTCCGTTTGGCGCATGTTTTATTAGATCAGTATCAAGGAGAAGTTCCACTCGACTTTGAAAAACTCATCACCCTTCCGGGGGTTGGACGCAAAACGGCGAATGTTTTTTTGAATGTAGCCTGTCAAGCACCCCTGATCGGCGTTGACACACATGTTTTTCGACTCTGCCACCGTCTTAAAATTTGTACGGGGAAAACACCCGTTGATGTTGAAAAAAAGCTTCAAAAACTTGTTCCGGATTGGTATAAAAAAGATGTCTCGTTAGCCTTAGTTTTGCACGGCAGATATATTTGTACCGCTAAAAATCCAAAATGTCAAAAATGTCCTCTCAGTGATATTTGTCAGGCAGATATTCTCAAAAAAGAAAGTTCTGCTCAAAAAAAAGGATGATAAAATATGTATAACTGTTTATTATTCTTATTTTTTCTTTTAACAAGCCCTCTTGTCTTGGCTCAAACCACTTCTTTAGAAAGCCTCTTGGATCTATCACATCGACATCAATCACAAACAGCGGAAAGCGTGATTTTTAAAGGCCAACCTTTTGTTCGCATAGATGAAACAAATGGAGCTCCCCGTCAACCGAACCTAAGCGGTTGGATGGATGAAGAAAAAATACGACTTTTCGGCACGACCGACATTACAAAATCGTCTCTTTCTCCTGAGCCGATATTAAATACATCATTACAAGAGAATCCGTCACTGGCAAACACAACGATCAATCAAATTTCGACATATATTCCCGATTTTTCGATTCAAACACCATTTAATGAAGAGACAAAAGCGTCCTTTATTGATCATACGACTGATTTTGTTGTTTTAATTCAAATTCTCAATCAAAAAGAAATATCCGTTGAAGAACGCATTCAATTTGTCAACACCGATCCCAATAAAAAGTTCACACGCACACTCTCCAAACAACCCTCCGGCATTAAAAACATAAAGCCGGCCCATATTCAACTGATTGACGCTCAAATTGATAAACAACCTCTGTTCTTAACACAGACCGAAACGGAAAAATCCGTTATATTTTCAAATGAAGCAACATTAGCTCCCGGCGTTCACAATGTCACTTTAAAATACCTCATTCAAAATGCACTCGTTTCAAAAGATGACATCGGGCAACTGGTTTATAGTTTAACAGGTCCGAACTGGCCTCTTGGCGTTGAAAGATTTTCTGTTTTGGTTCTTTTCCCGCAAAAGACAGGTGTATTTGATAAAAAACTTTTTTTTGGATCCAACAATGTTGATATTCCGCCGGTTTGGGAATCAGAAACAGATGATAGCGGAAATACGTTCTTCAAGCTCAATCGTCCGCTACCAGCATATGCCGAAGTGAAGTTAGTAGAAACATTCGATTTTAAAGCTTTGCCACAAACCGATTTTTCCTATTTTATTCACATGAATCTTGATTTTCTATCTCTGATGACTGGTGTTTTTTCACTTTTATTCTATCTTTTAATTTCTCTGATTTACTTCAGATTTAAAAAACCGGAAAAAAAGCTTCTCCATTTTATTTATCAGCTTTCTCCTTTAACGATTCGTTTGTTGATCAATGCCGATTGGGATACAAATTTTTTGATACATCTCCGCCAAGTAAAACAATTTAAAGGGAAAAGAACTTTCTTTTTATCATTTTTAATCCATCTGAGACATCGAAAAACAACACGGATTTTGCTTTTCCCAATCATAAAGGGGATATGGTTATTCCTCTTTTTGCTCCAGTATTGGTTGACGGAAGGAATTCTGATTTTCTTATCAATCTACCTGTCAAAAAAAGCCGGATTTGAAACAGAAACCGCCTCACTCTTTTTGTTTATCCTGATAGCCTTTTTAAGCTTGATTATTCTCTATCAAAAAGGGATTAAGAAATCTTATCAAAAAGAATTGGCTCTTTTTTCAAAAACGCTGATCAATTCAAATTCGACTTTTGGATTAAACACCTCAGCCATTAATGCTTTATGTTTGAGATACTACGAAATATTTTTATCCTTGAAAAAGGAAAATGAATGGATTAAATTTTTAGAAGAACATCATTTAGAAACTCAATCGCTGATATTCTTGAAACGAGGAAAGGAATAAAATGAAAAAATTTTTATTAGCAGGCATTTTCTACGGCTTAACAATTTCTTCGGGTTTAGCGGCAGAACAAACAATTCCGACAGACGCACAAAAATCACTGAGCCTTGTGATTTATAATGAGAACAGGGCTCTGGTCAATGACACGCGTCCCGTCTCGCTTCAAACCGGCGATAACCCCATTGCTTTTAGCGGTATTTCCGCCCAAATTATTCCGGAAAGTGCTCTTCTGCAGGGAGATAATATTGTTGTTTTAGAGCAGAACTTTAATTATGATCTTCTCTCTTATGCTTCATTGATGGAAAAAGCAATCGGCTCAACCGTTACACTTCAATACATTCATCCGAATACGGGCAACGTGACAACTCAAAGCGGAAAATTATTAGCATTCAATGACAATCAACCTATTTTTGAAATTAACGGGAAAATCGAAGCCTCCTACCCCGGACGTGTTTTGTTTAATAAAATACCGGATCAGCTTCGGGCGAGACCTACTCTTGTTATGAATATTCAATCACAAAAATCCGGTCAGCAAGATCTTTCTTTGGGATATTTAACACGCGGTCTTTCGTGGCAAGCCAATTATGTGGCAAAACTAAACGAGGCGGAAACTCAAATGGATCTGACCGGTTTTGTGACACTCAACAACCAATCCGGAACAGATTACAAAAATGCTCGCTTACAGTTGGTTGCCGGAGATGTGAATCTTGTTCAAGAGTATATTCAACCCCGTCTCTATATGGCCAAGTCAACAGATTCAATGTTGGCAGCAGCCCCCGCAAATGAAATGGCGGTTGAGAATCTGTCTGACTTTTATCTATACACACTTCCGAGGAAAACGGATATTTTATCCAATCAAACAAAACAGGTAAACTTATTATCGGCTCAGTTTGTTCCTGTCAAGAAATCGTATGAATTTGATAATTCTTTACGCCCATATACAACAGAACTTAAAAATGTAAAACCGCAAATTTATTTAACTTTTGACAATATAAAACAAAATAATTTGGGGATTGCTTTGCCCAAAGGAGTTGTCCGATTATATAAATCAGATGCGCAAAATAATATGCTTTTTGTTGGTGAAGATCGCATTAAACATACAGGAAATCTTGAGACCGTACGTCTTCATATGGGAGAAGCTTTTGATTTATCCGCAAATGCAAAGCGAACAAGCTACTCAAAGTTAGCGAGCAATCTGACAGAAAGCACCTACGAAATTACGTTTAAAAACGGAGGCTCAAAAAACGCACAGGTTATCGTTTACCAAAACTTTGCCGGAACATTTAACATCTTATCAGAAACGGTTCCTTCGCAAAAAATAACCGCCAATCGGGTTCAATGGATCATTGATATTCCCGCAGGAGGTGAAAAATTACTTCAATATAAAATTCGGATAGAAAATGACTGATCATTTAATTAAATTTTTATTTTTACCATTTATCTTTCTTTTTTTCCTTTCCTTCGTTGCAAAAGCCGACATGTTGGATCAGTTAGAAGACCAAATTGAGGCAAGAGGAGATATTTCAAGCGGAGATATAGCTGAATTAAGCCAGTTAATTCGAGAGCGAAGTATTGGAACGGATTTGATGCTTCAAACTCTTTTGATGACCCCTTTTGAAAAAAGACAATATATTTTTCCGGCTTTACATGAATCGCCGTTAATTGCTAAAAAAATACGGACACACCCCGAAATTATTATTTGGAAAGGGACAAAACCGACAACTATTCCGGAACCGCTTAAAGAATTTGCGAAAGTATATTTGGATGATTTGCCGGCGGCCTATTATCCTTTATTAGATCCCGTATACTGGTCTGAAAACAAAGCGGATCAACGGCAGGCTCTGAATTTAGATCAACCCGGTTTGGTATTAAGTACACATATGGAAGAATTTTTTTCATATCCCGAAGTTCAATCTTTTTATCATTTGACACCGGATCAAATCAAAAATTTTAAGAAAACAGATCTGACAGAAACAGATGTTGATCGATTAGGACAAACATTAAATAATATAAAGAATTACTATAATAGTATAGAGGAACCATCTAAATTTCAACAAAAATTAAGAAATTTAATGACAGATCGCATTCAATTAAGACTCAATTTAGCCGATCCTTTCAAAGGACTTGTTAATCGTTTTGAGAAATTAGGGAAAAAGGAAGATTTAGAACATTTAATTCAACAAGCCGGCTGGCAAAGTACGGACGAATTTGTTCAAAAATCCGACCGTATTTTAAAAGCGTATCGGGCAAGAAAATTAACGCCTGTTGTTGCAATTGAATTAAACAAACTGAGGAAACAAAACCCTTATTCGGAAGGAGAACCCATGACAAATATTCAAATGTACTTGAGACTATACGAGGCCCCCTCCGGAGACATTTACTTTACGGAACCTTTTGAAGATCAGTTAAAGGAAATGTTTGAAAGCCCGAATTATACTGTTTTGGGAATGCCTATTTATCTTGACTAATATCCGTAAAAGGACTACACTGGTTGTCATCTTATTAACATAAAAGGAAGTAAAAATATGGCTTGGACACCGGAAAAAGTAAAACTACTCAAAAAATTATGGTCAAAAGGGAAAAGCACGGTTGAAATCGGGAGAGAACTCGGTATTTCTAAAAATGCGGTTGTTGGAAAAGTCCACCGTTTGGAGTTAGCCGCTCGTCCCTCACCCATCAAAAAAAACGAGACGCAAAAAAAAGAAATACAACAGCCCAAACCGGACCACATGACTCTTATGGATCTCAAATTAAATTCTTGTCGTTGGCCGATCGGTGATCCGCAAGATCCGGATTTTCATTTTTGTGGTGAAAATACCGTAACGGGAAAGCCGTATTGTCCGAATCACTGTAAAATTGCTTATACATCCATCAAAGAGTTATCTCTTCAAAATTCGAAGACAAATAAAGAAAAAAAAGATGATTCTGATGTAACGGAAAATCTGCAAGAAGATTCAAAAACAAAGACCGCTCAAAAGAAAAAAGAGGGAAAATGACCTCTGGCGGATCAAAAAAGAATATTTGTCTGGTCGATGGATCAGGATATATCTTTAGGGCATTTTATGCCCTTCCCGCCATGACACGATCGGACGGGACTCCCGTTAACGCCGTCTATGGTTTTGTTAAGATGCTTATGAATCTGATTGTGGAGAACCGGTGTTCTCACATTGTGGTGGTATTTGATGCCAAACGACATAATTTTCGCAATGAGATTTATAAACCTTACAAAGAGAATCGGAAGGAGACGCCACCGGAGTTAATTCCTCAATTTCCACTCATTCGACAAGCAGTAGATGCCTTTAATATTCCTTGGATTGAAAAAGAGGGATTTGAGGCGGATGACCTGATTGCGACTTATGCCAAACTGGCCGGTGAACAAGGCTGGCATGTCCGTATTATTTCTGCCGACAAAGACTTGATGCAACTCATGAATGAGTATACGACTCTATTTGATCCGATGAAAAAAAAGGAACTGACTATCGCCGATGTTCAAGCCAAATTCGGTGTCACACCGGATAAAGTGATTGATGTTCAAGCTCTTATGGGAGACTCAACGGACAATGTTCCGGGGGCTTCCGGTATTGGACCTAAAACAGCGGCTGAATTGATCAATCAGTTTGGTTCTTTAAAAAATTTGTTGGACCATCTGGATGAGATTCCTCAGGAAAAAAGACGAGAGGGTCTAAAACGAGATAAAGAAAAAATTTTAATTTCCGAACAACTAGTCCGATTAAATACGGAAGTTCCTGTCGATTCAAATTTAGAGAAATTTGCTTCACAAGATCCGAATAGCGATAAAATGCGTTCATTTCTTTTGGAGAATGAATTTAAAACGCTTTTGAATAAAATGCCCATGTGGACGGACGAACGAATTAAAACCGTTCATCAAAATCAGGTTATTGAAACACATTATGAACTTATTCAAACACAAGCGGAACTTGAACGCTGGATCAAGCGACTACAAACCCGACCTTATTTTGCAATTGATACGGAAACAACTTCACTAAATCCGCTTCACGCAAAATTGGTCGGCTTTTCTCTCTCCGACAGCGAAGGAAACGCTTGCTATGTTCCGCTACGACATGGAGGCGATGAAGAAACTGAAACGCCACCTGCTGATTTATTTTCTTATCAAGAAGCAAAAAAAACGCAAACAACCCGTCCGCTTCAAATACCCGTCAAAAAGGCATTGGAACTTTTACGCCCCTTGTTAGAAGATGAAAAAATTTTAAAAATCGGACATAATATCAAATATGATATGCATATTTTTGCAAGAGAATTCGGCGCTGACTTTCAAATCAAAAATATAGCAGATACCATGTTGATGAGCTATATATTAGACGGGACAACTCATGGTCACGGGATGGATGAGTTGGCACATCTTTTTCTCAATCATGAAACAATCAAATATACGGATATTTGCGGAAGCGGTAAAAATCAAATTTCTTTTGATCAAGCAGATTTAGAGAACGCCACACAATATGCGGCCGAAGATGCAGATATAACGCTGAGGCTCTATCATGTTTTCAAAAAACGATTGACGGATGACACATTAAAATTTGTTTATGAAAATATTGATCTCCCATTGATTTCCATTTTATTTAAAATGGAAGAAATCGGCATTATGATTGATCAAAGCCACTTAAAGGCTCTAAATACGTTTTTTGGAGACGAACTATCCCGCTTAACAGATGACATCTATAAACTGGCGGGAGAAGAATTTAACATTAATTCTCCGGCTCAACTGGGAATGATTTTCTTTGAAAAAATGGGATTGGAAGGTGGCAAAAAAGGAGCAAACGGGGCTTACGGAACAGATGTTAAAGTTTTAGAAACACTGGCCTCAAACGGGAATGAACTGGCCCAAGCTGTTTTAGAATATCGAACATTTGCCAAATTAAAAAGCACATACGTTGAAGCCCTTTTAAAACAAGCGGACATCAAAAATCGCGTTCATACCTCTTTTTTGCAAACAGTGACCAATACAGGGCGTTTGTCTTCGCAGGATCCGAATTTACAGAACATTCCCATTCGCACCACGGCCGGAAAAGAAATCAGAAGAGCTTTTATTGCCAGATCCGGATATAAACTGATCGCTGCGGACTATTCTCAAATTGAATTGCGGTTAATGGCGGATGTGGCAAATGTCTCAGCATTGAAAGAATCCTTTTTACGGAATGAAGATATTCATGCTCGAACAGCCTCTCAAATTTTTAATAAGCCCTTAAGTGAGATTGATTCAGATACAAGAAGGCGAGCCAAAGCAATCAACTTTGGGATTATTTACGGTATTTCTCCATTTGGTCTTGCCAATCAATTAGGTATTTCTCGAACGGAAGCGAAACAGTATATTGAAGCATATTTTCAAAATTATCCGGAAATAAAAACATATATGGATAAAACAATCGCTTTTGCAGAGAAAAACGGCTTTGTTTTAACTCCCTTTGGCAGACGATGTTTCATTCAAGGGATGAATGAGCGAATGAGTAAGGGTTTTGCCTCAAGAGCAGCCATCAATGCCCCCATTCAGGGAGGAGCCGCAGATATTATTAAAATGGCAATGAATAAGATTGATCATATGTTAACCGATCAAAAACTGGATTGTCAATTGTTGCTTCAGGTTCATGATGAATTGGTCTTTGAGGTGAAAGAAGACGAGGTGGATCAAGCCAAACAACTCATTAAAGAGGCAATGGAACACGTTGTTCAACTTTCCATACCGTTGATTGCCGATATAGGTGTCGGAGACAACTGGAAAGAAGCTCACTAAAATTCGGAAATTTTTTATAAATCTGATTGAATAATAGTTTTCTGTTTGGCTATCCAAAAAGCTTTCTTTATTTTTTTATTTCAAAAAAGGTCAAGAGAAAATTATTTTAACACACAATAGTTTCCATCGAGCTTTCGCTGATCGGCACACTCATAACAAGCGTCCGTCATATTCGTGACGGGGACTCTTGTTCCCGTATCACACGGATAACATTTGTTATTAGAACCTCTAAGCGGTGCATCTCCTGAACATTTCGGAACACACATCGTATTGTATAAATTTCTTGTATCGGGACACTGTTCACAACCACTGTGTAATACATTCGCAACATTTACATTTGTTTCCTCATAACACGAATAACATTTTCCATCTCTACCCGTAAATGTTCCCTCTCCGCAGGGAAGCGAACAATATTCGTTATTCATTCCGTTTTCAACTCGATTAGGACAAACAGATGAACAATATCCTGATGACAGAACAGCAATCGGGTTCGGATAATCGCATGAATAACACTTTCCGTCATTTCCTCGAAAATTATTTGGATCACATGATAAAATACAAGTCGCTCCATATTTCATTCGATTAGAACATTGTTCACAACCACTGTGTAATACATTCGCAACATTTACATTTGTTTCTTCATCACACGAATAACATTTTCCATTTCTACCCGTAAATGTTCCCTCTCCACAGGGAAGAGAACAATATTCGTTATTCATCCCGTTTAAAAGCCGATTAGGACAAACAGATGAACAATAACTCGTTTTCCATACATAAACAGGATTTTCATCGTCACATGAATAGCATTTCCCATCACTTCCTCGCAAAGGACTATCTTCTGGGCATGGAATCACACATTGGGTTTCAGAAGTGCTTTTTTCCCATAATTCCCGATTGGAACAGATACCACAATTCTCTTCCACACCTGTCACATTCACACCACCCTCGTTGTCACAAGAATAACAATTTCCGTTTTTATCAATCAAGGGCTTATGCCACGGGCAACACTGGTCGTTCTCATTACAGCACATCCCATTCACCGCTTTCGCACAACAGTAGGGTCCTGATCTTCGATCTGGTGGACAACAGATCTGTTCCCCCGTCTCCGTATCTTGAGCACACCGCTCATACCCCTCGCATGAGGACACACAAATGTTCTCTTGACACCGATGACACGATCCGCAATCACTGTCCTTCTCACAATACCAGTTGGGCAGGGCTGTCTCGTCCATATCTTCATCAAACAAAAATACCATGGTGGCCGTTTCTCTGTTATCCATCTCGCTCGGTTCACAGATCAGATCGTTCCCCCCATACACAATCTCGTTTGCTTTGATTAAAACAGGGAGCTTCCACCCCATCTTTAAGATCTTTTGA
>CASECF010000037.1 GCA_949286245.1 uncultured Alphaproteobacteria bacterium | reverse complement strand
ACTTCTCCGCCCACACGTCTATCCCTTTCCATTGACATAATTCTTTGAGCATGCTTACTCTGTTTTTTACTCTTTCTCCCCCTTTTACTTACCGATATTCCTTCTCTTCTATACTTCAGCGAAAATATTATATGATATTTTGGGGATCCACGTTTCTGTAATCATGTTTCCATATCTGTTATCAGGCCTCTCTCTGTCGTATGTGATGACCTATGGATTATTTGCCCTCTCGACATAATTCTTTGAGCATGCTTACTCTGTTTTTTACTCTTTCTCCCCTTTTACTCCCCGACAATCCTTCTCTTCTATACTTCAGCGAAAATATTATATGATATTTTAGGGATCCACGTTTCTGTAATCATCTTTCCATATCTGTTATCCCAACCCTCTCCCTGCAGGAGATAATGCTTTATGGATTATTTACCCTCTCGACAAGCCTCAAAATTTAAACAGATTGGGAGTACTTTCTCATCTCCATCACTATCAGCCTTACCAAATCACACGTCTAACACGTGCTTTTCCGGATACAAAAAAGCCTACAATAGATGATTGTACTTCAGACTTTTCCACTTTTATCCCTAATCAGTTGTCATTTTTCTTTTTTTTAGGTCTCATCACGGAATGATATTGCCATCCATAAATAACTTGAAAATCATCTTGACGATACTGCTGTTTTCCTTTCTTTCGAGCTATTTGATGGAACAAGTTATCTTCTCTTCTGTATAAATACGGACGATACCCTCTCTTATCAATTTCTTCTGGATTTTTTTCAAGAAACAGTAATTCCTCTATCACGTCTCTGGAAAAACACATGGTCGGGCCCGATAACAGCGTATTATTTTTACTAAAAACGGTGGTCGCATCATTTTCCGTTAGAATCAAAGCCTTTTTTGAATGGGAAATTTTAATATCATCTTCTTGATTAAGGGCTAAATTAACTTTTTCCAAGTATTCGGGAGCATACCAGTCATCGTCATCTACCTTACAAAAATAATCATATTGACTTAAATCAATATCTCGAACAGTATCTAAAAAATTATTAAATTGATCCCGATTTTTATCAAAACGAACCTTTAATTTTCCTTGTTGAATAAAGGGAATCCACTCTTTCATAAATGTATTTAAAACAACTTGAGACGGAACCCCTTTGACAGAAACGCTCATATCAAAATGAGGGTATGTTTGATTCATAAATCTAAAAATTTGACCGGATAAAAAAATCGGTCTTTTAAAGCTGGAGACACAAACCAAAAATCGATATTCTTTCTCGGGCTTTGGAGAATGATCCAAAAAAAGCAAAAGAAAAACAATCACAATAATAAGAAGAATGTTTAATATTTTTAAAAAGTTTTTCATTATTTCTCCATTAGTAATGAGGGGGTTTTGTTTCTTCAATCAAAGGTTTCACGGGGCTCTCTTTCAAAGCCTCCCGTAATATTTTATTTTGGGAAAGCAAATAATCAACCAGACGAGACACCCTGATAAGCTCATTATTGAGATCATCCAAGATCTTATCTTGATCCAAAACGCAAAGCTCCAAATCAACCAATCGTTCTTCTACACTTTTCATTGATTCGCTCATTTTATAAAATTATCTTTTCTATTTCTCCCTAACTTTCGGTGGAAGTTTATACAAACTTTATATAAAAATCAATCTAATTTTAAAGAAAAAACACCATAATGTAAATCCTCCTTGACAAATATACAAAAATACGATATAAGTAATGCGTTCGACCAAAAAGGCTCAATTTTCAGGCTGCCTTCAGGTTATGTGTTTAACTTAAACAAAGGATTTAAGAAAATGCCTAAATTAAAATCAAAAAGTTCCATTAAAAAGCGTGTCTCATTGACAAGCACGGGAAAAGTTAAGGGAACCCAATGCTTTAAAAGACACAACTTGCTGTGTAAATCGCAAAAAATGAAAAGAAATTCAAGAGGATGCACTATCTTGAGTGATGTTGCTTCAAAGATTATTAAAAAATATCTGATCGGATAAGGAGATTACCATGGCAAGAGTAAAACGCGGAACAACTGTTCGTGCAAAACATAATAAAATTTTAAAGTTGGCTAAAGGCTATCGCGGGCGTAATTCAAAAGTCTTTACGGTTGCAAAACAGAAGGTTGAAAAGGGCCTTCAATATGCATATCGTGACCGTCGCAAGAAAAAGACGGAAATTCGTCAGCTGTGGATTGTTCGTATTAACGCTGCCGTTCGTGAAAACGGAATGGTTTATTCCCGCTTTATGAATGGCTTGGTTAAAGCCGGTATCGCTTTAGACCGAAAAGTGTTAGCTGATTTAGCTTTAAATGACAAGCAGGCATTCACTGCTTTAGTCGAAAAATCAAAATCTGTTTTATAATAAAAAGTCATCTTTTTGATGTAATTTATTCGGGGTGCTTTCAATCGAGAGCACCCCGTTTTTGAGAAAAAAATTCTGATCTACAGTTATAAATTGTAAAGTTTTTAACAATAGGCTTAATTATGATTTATGTATGAGAACTCATTATATGCTCCACTGGCCTATGAAGCCTGTTCCACGTATAATTTGCGGAAATTGTGCATTTTTTGCGCCTAGGAATTGTGGATTTCTTCTC
>CASECF010000036.1 GCA_949286245.1 uncultured Alphaproteobacteria bacterium | reverse complement strand
AAAATTAAAGTTGAAAATTATATCTATTATTATAATAATGAACGTTGTCAGTGGAGCTTAAACAAAATGACACCGGCTCAACGCCGATGCCATTTGCTTAATCCCTCCTCTTGATTTACACCCCTCGGGGGATTTCTTTTTCATTTCCACTTTTCAGGGTACAGATCAGCCTGTGGGGTTCTTTTTTAACAAGAAAACAAACGTTAAACACGTGTTCAGTGGAATTTATAGCGATGAGGAGAACAAGCACTCTAAATAGGTTAAAACTTTCCACTCAGACAAGACGCAAAATAGCCCATATGGAGAACAGTTATAAAAAGGCTTATAGTCATATATCTCTGAACATATACTGAAAGAAACATCAACAGAGAAGTTATAAAAAGGCTTATAGCCATATACGCCCCCCGTATTTTAGACAGAGGTATCTTTTTCGATCAAAAATTTGAATTATTTCTTCACAGCACTCCCAAGCGACTAAAATTTTGCGGTCTGCACGAGGCAAAATATCCTATTTGGAGAATAGTTATAAAAAAGGTTTATAGCCATATATCTCTAGAGATATCCTGAAAGGAACATCAGCGGAGAACAGTTATAAAAAAGCCTTATAACCACACATGCCACCCCCACATTTTACGCAATGGGTATCTCTTTCGATCAAAAATTTGGATTATTTCTTCGCCCTCTTTCGACAAAATAAATGATTCTGGTTGCTAAAAGAATTCTTTTATTTATTTTTTAAATACTTCTTAAACCTACATTTGTAAAAAATTCATTCTCCGTCAGATTTGGACTAAACACCTTAATCAAATCAGCCAAAAAATAACTCAAGTACACCTCAATAATTCTTCAAAACTTTGAGAGCCAATTCCCCTTTAACAAGGGAAAATCATTTTAAAAAACCAGATAAGAAATGCAAATTGAGAAGAAATTTAATACCCTTCCAATCTCTCTTCCAACGTATTTCCCGGCAAGAATTCAATTAAGGGTCGTTCAATAAGAGTAAACGCACCATAATCTTCCTTAAAGGCCGCAGCCATACAGGCTCTGGCAGCACAAACCATGACATTAGCAGTAAATTCAGGGTTGATTCCCGAAACCTCATATCGCTGGTTGGCCTCCATTCCGGTTCTTTCCAGAAGAGCCGAATGATTCAGCGTATTATATTTATCAATACTTTTAACGGGAATAATTTCCGTTGGATCGGATGAAAAATAAGGATCGGACAAAATTTCTTTTTCAATCATTTTTAAATCAGCATCTGTCTCTAACTCGATATAGACGCGTCTTTTTTGTTTTCCTCTTCCGTTTGCAAGTGTCAAAGCAACGGCATTTTTCACTCCGGCCACTTGTTTGGCTTGAACGGTATGTCCCATACTACGACCGCCCTTTTCACCTCCGAACGTCGTTGTTGTATGTCCTGTTATGGAAACCATACGCATAATGGCACGCACAGCCGAGTCAGTACCCGGATCCCATCCGGCTCCGATAATGGCAACCGCTTTTTTTACCTTTGCCGTAATATCATTCTCTCGTTTAACGGCGATAATTCTCTCATGTTCATCAAATGCGTCAACGGTATTGATCCCCAGATCCAAATACTCTTTGATACGAGCCGGAACTTCACGGGAAGGAATACACAATAAGGCCACATCAACAGATTTTAACTTTTTGATATCGGATACTACAATTGTGTTTTGAAGTTCCGATTCATCCTTACCGATGGAACTTGGTCTTCTGACAACACCGGCAAGAACCATATCCGAACATTCTGAAATTGCTCTTTTACAAGCTCTTCCGACATTACCCCATCCGATAATAGCAACTGATATTTTTTGCATACTAAGATACTCCTAATGTTTTATGATAAAGACTTTGATAATCCAAAGATGATTTGGTCCAAGAATAATTTTTTTTCATGGCCATTTTACGCATTGTGTGAATATGGTGGGGCCGATCATACCAAGTCGCATTGGCCCACCCAATCGTATTGTAAAGAGCGTGAGAAGAAATATCATGAAATTTAAAACCTGTTCCGATTCCATAATGCTCATTATAATTTGAAACGGTGTCCTCTAATCCACCTGTTGCACGTGCAACCGGAAGCGTTCCATATGTCTGAGATACCATTTGTTTGAGCCCGCAAGGCTCATAAAGAGAGGGAACCAACGAAAAATCCGCACCGGCATCCATCAAGTGCTCCATTTCTTGCTCAAATCCAATCTTAACACCGATTTGACCGGGGTACTTTTTCGGAAGAGACTCAAAATAATTTTGAGCCCAACTATCTCCATTTCCCATAATAACAAATTGACAAGACATATTCTGTAAAATGGGTTCAATACATTCGGAGAGCATTTTTACCCCCTTTTGTTCCGTCAAACGAACTGCCATAGAGAAAATAGGTTTTGAAATTGAATCCAGATTAAAATGCTGAATAAGCTCTTTTTTGTTTTTCTCTTTACCTTGTTGAAAATTATGCCATGAATATTGATGCGGGATAACAGAGTCCTTTTCAGGATTCCATATTTGTGTATCAATCCCATTCAAGATACCATATAAATCGTTTTGACGTTCTCGAAGCATAAAATCTAACCCCCCTCCATATTCCGGAGTTAAAATTTCATGAGCGTAATTCGGCGACACCGTATTTAATTTATCAGCGAATCGGATTCCACCCTTCAATAAATTAACGCGACCATAATCCTCGAAGGCAGACGCATTAAAATCTGCCCAATCAATTTTCGCATACGGCACGACATCAGCGGGATATTTCCCTTGATATGGGATATTATGGAGTGTCAGTAAACTTTTTGTCCCCTCAAAGAAAGGATCATGATCATGCTTCAAATAATAGGGAACCAAAGATGTTTGCCAATCATGAACATGGACAATATCCGGCTTAAAGTTTAAATCTTTTGCTACTTGCAATGCTGCTCTTGAAAAGAAAGAAAAACGAAAGGCGTTATCCGAATATTCTTGATGCGTTTCCCAATCATCGTAAATGCCGTGTTGTTTATAGACACGGCGATTAAAATATTTATTAAACTCGATAAAATAAGTTTCAACCCCCTGAACAAAATCAGAACGATGGACACTAAAAAACTCCAAACAATTGCCCATTGCGACACAATTACCGTCCATGACCTTAAACAAATGATATTTTTGATAATCAACCGAAGCATAAAGGGGAACAACAACCTTGACGGTAATTCCCTGACTGGCAAGTGATTTTGGAAGAGCTCCAACGACATCTCCCAAACCACCCGTTTTGATGAACGGGGTCATTTCACTCGAAATAAACAGAATATTATGTATCATTTGTCTCTCCCTTTTTTTGTTTTTAGAAGTATAAAAGAGAATAAAGATCTTTGCAAGCATTTTTAGTTTTTATTCATTGTATTTTTTACTTGATTTTCAAATCCGTTAAAGGTAGAGTAAAAGTGAACATGATTTTTTAGGAATAAAGTTATTATGACAGTTTTAGAAGTTGACCGGTCAATTGGCGGGTTGAGTTGGAAGTATAAAAGATCAGACGATCGTTTGGCGTTAGCATTATCGCAAAAATATAATCTTCCGGATTTGGTCTCTCGTTTATTAACAACACGCGGCGTTACTCTGGATAATGCGGAGGAATATTTAAATCCCAAGCTAAAAAATAATCTTCCTAATCCTTTTTCTCTTAAGGATATGGAACGGGCGGCCTCACGCATGGCAACAGCCGTCATAAACGGAGAACCGATCGGGTTGATGGGTGACTATGATGTGGATGGGGCGACATCGACCGCTCTTTTGAAAATGTTTTTGGAGAAATGTGGCACTACCGTTTTTTGTTTTATACCGGATCGAGATGATGGATATGGTCCAAACGCGGCCAAGATGCATGAGTTTTATCAAAAAGGATGTCGTGTTGTTGCAACACTTGATTGTGGAATGACGGCATTTTCTCCGATTGATGAAGGAACAAAAGCGGGTTTAGATATTCTTGTTTTAGATCATCATGATCCGGAAAAACAACTTCCCAACGCCTATGCCGTTGTGAATCCCAAAAGATTGGATGAGCCAACAACACATCCTTGTCGTTATATGGCAGCTGTTGGTGTCGTTTTTTTATTTACAGTGGCTTTAAATGTCATTTTAAGATCAAAAGGATTCTATAAAAATAAATCAGAACCGAATTTAATGACGTTTTTAGACTTGGTCGCTTTTGGAACGGTTTGCGATGTCGTTAAATTAATCGGCGTTAATCGATTATTTGTCAAATCGGGTCTTAACCAGATGAAAAAGGGAGAAAACGTTGGATTGACTGCCTTAGCGGAACTCGTTAACCTATCGGAACCAGCAACAACATATCATCTGGGATATGTTTTCGGCCCTCGAATCAATGCTTGCGGACGTGTCGGAACATCAGATATCGGGATGAAATTACTATCCTGTTCTGATCCCGTTCAAGCACATGCTTTGGCTCATGAGTTAGAAGAATTAAATCTTATGAGAAGAGATATCGAATCTACTGTTTTATTAGAAGCCATCGAACAGGTTGAATCAAAACCACTTGAAACACCTTTTATCGTCGTTCAAGGAGAAAATTGGCATCAAGGGGTTGTCGGTATTGTTGCCGGACGGTTAAAAGATAAGTATAATCTTCCCGTGTTTGCGCTCAGTATTGAGGGAGATGAAGTCAAAGGATCATCTCGATCTGTTCAAGGGGTTGATTTGGGATCCCTCATCATGAACGCTCTTCAGAAAGGGCTTTTGACACGTGGCGGTGGGCATCCGATGGCGGCAGGATTTTCTTTGAGCAGACAAAAATTACCCGATTTTTGCTCTTATTTAGAGGAAAGTATTTCTTTTGACATGTTGGCTCATGATGGAACTGTTTTGGAAGTTGACGGCATTTTGGATATTCAGGCAGCAACACCGGATTTTATGGAAAAAATCAACTTGTTGGCTCCTTTTGGAGAAAGCAATCCGGAACCGTGTTTCGTTATTAAAAATGTTTACATCACCAAAACAAATCTCTTGAGAAACGGACATATTGCCTGTTCCTTGTCCGGATTAAACGGAGGCTATTTAAGAGCAATAGCCTTTCGAGCGGCTGATACGGAAATCGGAAAAACCCTTTTGACTGCAAAAAATAAACTGTTTCATGTAGTCGGAACACTTAAGGAAGACTCGTGGAAAGGACATGTCAAAATACAACTTCAGATCATTGATATTGCTCCTTCAGAATAGTGAGATGAAATGAAATAAAAAAGCGGTATCAAAAAATAATCTATTCATATCATTTTTATTTTTTTCTTGCCTTTTTGTCAGAAGCTTGTATAAATAGAAGAGTTTAAAACTTTGAAAAACGAGGAGTCTCAGATGTTTTATATCGGATTTTCAATTTTTATCGGGTATTTAGTCGGGTCCATTCCGTTTGGGTTGGTCTTTACTCGCATGGCAGGTTTGGGTGATATTCGCAAAATCGGATCCGGAAATATCGGAGCAACGAATGTTCTTCGGACCGGTCGAAAAGATCTGGCTTTTCTCACACTTATTTTTGATATAGGTAAAGCGGCTTTTGCGGCCCTATTCTGCCAGTTCATTTTTAATGATCACTCTATGGGAATATTGGCCGGTTTCTTTGCCGTTATTGGTCACAATTATCCCGTTTGGCTTCATTTTAAAGGTGGTAAAGGCGTTGCGTCTACCCTTGGGCTTATGCTTGCCATGACCCCATCGGTTGGTATATTAACTGCCGTTTCTTGGCTCTTAACAGCCATTACGTTTCATTATTCATCTCTAGCTGCCTTAACAGCTCTTGCATTATCACCGATTTTTGCTCTTTTCTTTGCGACACCGATGACGGCCTTTTTATATCTTTTGTTGGCAATCCTTTCATTTTGGAGGCACAGAGCCAATATTAAAAGAATATTAAGTGGTGAAGAAAGTAAAATAAAACTAGGAAAGAAAACCAAATGAATTGTTCGGAAGACGAAATAAAAGACTGGCTTAAACTTGCTTTCAGTGAGAATGTCGGACCAATTACTTTTCGCGATTTAATCAGTTATTTCGGATCCCCCAAAGAAGCCATTCGCCATATTGGTGATTTATCCAAACAAGGGGGGCGCAGAAGACCGATCACACTTGCCAAAGATAAGCAGATTGAAGAAGAAATTCAAAAAGCCAGAGAAAAAGGGGTAAAAATTTTGATATCAAAAGATCCTGACTTTCCCGATCTTTTAAGGCAAATCGAAGACACCCCTCCTGTTTTGTTCACTTTAGGAGATTCTTATTTGCTTAAAGCTCGATCAATCGGTATCGTCGGTAGTCGCAATGCTTCAATCAACGGTCAAAATCTCACAAAGCGGATTGCTTATGATTTGGTAATGAACAATTTTACGATTATTTCCGGAATGGCAAAAGGAATTGATTCTTCCGCTCATGAAGGGGCTCTTAGAAACACAACTGATTGTGGCTATACGGTAGCTGTTCTTGGGACAGGTGTTGATGAAATCTACCCTAAAGAAAATACAGAATTATATTATCAAATAAAAGAACGGGGCTGTCTGGTTTCGGAATTGCCGATGGGAACAGTTCCCTCTCCTCGTAATTTCCCCCGTCGCAACCGCATTATTTCAGGATTATGCGAAGGGGTTTTAGTTGTAGAAGCTCATATCGGATCCGGCTCACTGATTACGGCAGAAGAAGCTCTTTCTCAAAACAGAGAAGTTTTTGCCGTTCCGGGATCTCCTCTTGATCCCCGAAGTGCCGGTCCCAATAAACTTATCAGAGAGGGAGCAGCTTTAGTTTCTTCGGCGCAAGATATCATTCAACTATTAAACAAACCACGAATTAAAGACTTTCATCTTTTTGAAAATGAAATGGTGTCGCTTCGTCAAGGGAAAGCTATTTTTGACGATCAAGCCATTTCAAAAGCCCGCAAGATTTTAGAAGAAAATTTAACTCCGGAAGTGACGAATATTGATTCTCTCATTCGGGAAACAGGCATGCCGACCGATTTGGTTAACGTGGCATTGGTTCAAATGGAATTAGCCGGTCGAATCGTACGATATCCGGGTCATAAAGTAGCACTTATATATGAATAGGAAAAATTAAAAAATGAAACTCGTTATTGTGGAATCTCCGGCAAAAGCCAAAACGATCAATAAATATTTAGGGAAAGATTATCAAGTCATGGCCAGCTTTGGTCATATACGAGATTTGCCGGCCAAAAACGGATCGGTTCGTCCGAATGAAGATTTTGCCATGGATTGGGAAGTTCAATCGAGAGGAGAAAAAACAGTTCGAGAAATTGTCAAGGCACTCTCAAAAGCAGACACTCTTTATTTGGCTTCCGACCCTGATCGTGAAGGAGAAGCTATCGCTTGGCATGTCGTACAAGAATTAAAGCGAAGGAAGAAATTGCCTGATTCACTTCCTGTTCATCGAGTTGTTTTCCATGAAATTACAAAGTCAGCCATTTTAGACGCAATCAAAAATCCGCGTGAAATAGACATGCAGTTAGTCAATGCTTATTTAGCCAGACGAGCTTTAGACTATTTGGTTGGATTTTATATTTCACCATTGTTGTGGCGCAAACTTCCTGGGGCAAAATCGGCGGGACGCGTTCAGTCGGTTGCATTAAGATTAATTTGTGAACGAGAAGATGAAATTGTTTCATTTAAGCCTCAGGAGTATTGGGGAATTACCGCTTTGTTAAAAACAACTCGTTCTGAGGAATTTACGGCCAGATTATCTCATATAAACGGTAAAAAGCTTAGTAAGTTTGATCTATCGAACGGTACCCTTACGAAACAAGTTGAAGATAATGTTAAAAAAGTCCAATTTTATGTCGGAACGATTGAACGAAAACAAACGAAAAGAAATCCGGCTCCGGCCTTTACGACCTCTACTCTTCAACAAGAGGCCTCCAGAAAACTTGGTTTTGGAGCTAAAAAGACGATGCAATTGGCTCAAGGTCTTTATGAAGGGGTTGATATTGGGGGTGAAACTGTCGGTTTAATTACTTATATGCGTACGGACAGTGTTGCCTTATCACAAGAGGCCATTCAAGCAACCAGAGACTTAATCACGCAAGAATATGGACCTGATTATTTACCTGAGAAACCACGTCTTTATAAAAATACATCCAAAAACGCACAAGAGGCTCATGAAGCCATTAGACCAACAAATGTCAAGAGAAAACCGGATCAAATTGCGTCATTTCTCACGCCTGATCAACGAAAACTTTACGAATTAATTTGGAAAAGGACAGTTGCCTGTCAAATGGAAAGCGCCATTTTGGACAAAGTTGCAATCGATATTCCGGCCGATGATCACTCCGTTCAATTAAGAGCTACGGGTCAAACAATTGCCTTTGCCGGATTTATCAAAGTTTACAAAGAAGATATTGATGATAAGTCGGAGGAAGAGGACGAGGGACTTCTTCCGATTATGAATGAGAAAGAAAAGTTAGATACGATTTCTGTCTTGTCCGAACAACATTTTACGGAGCCCCCTCCCCGATTTTCCGAAGCCAGTTTGGTTAAGAAGCTGGAAGAATTAGGCATCGGCAGACCGTCCACCTATGCAACCATTCTTTCTGTTTTACAAGAGAGAGAATATGTCAAATTGGTTTCAAAACGCTTTATTCCGGAAGACAGAGGCAGAATTGTCACCGCCTTTTTAGAAAATTACTTTAATCGTTATGTACAGTATGATTATACGGCTAATTTAGAAAATAAATTGGATGATATAACAAACGGATCGATTGAATGGAAAACGGTTTTAAAAGATTTTTGGGGTCAATTTGATCAAACCGTCAAAAGTGTTGAACCCCATAAAATGGGAGAGGTTTTGGAAACGGTTGCCAAATCTCTTGAAAAGCATTTATTTCCGACAGATGAAGCACGGGTTTGTCCGGAGTGCAAGACAGGACGTCTTTCTTTAAAAGTGGGTCGATTTGGTGCCTTTATCGGATGTTCCAATTATCCGACATGTAAATATACAAAACAATTTGCCACGATGGATCCACTACCGTTGGATGAAAACGGGAATCCGATGGAGTCGGAAGTAAATACGGATCAGCAACAAATTTCTTTAGGGAAAAATGCGGCAGGTTTAGATGTTATTGTCAAGAAAGGTCCTTATGGGTGGTATGTTCAACTGGGAAGTGGGAAAGAAGCCAAACGAATCGGGCTTCCCAAATCAATGAAACCGGAGGATGTTGATATTCAAAAAGCCTTGAGCCTATTGGCACTCCCCCGTTTATTGGGAACAGATCCCAAGACAAAAGAACCAATTGAAGCATCTTTGGGGAAATTCGGACCCTATGTAAAACGAGGGAAAACATTTCAATCTTTAACACCGGAAGATGACGTTTTAACAATCGATTTAGATCGAGCATTAGCTTTACTTTCCCTGTCAAAAGAAAAAAATAAATCAACCACATTAGGCAAATGGAATGAGGAGCCGATTACCTATCAAATCGGTCGGTACGGACCTTATGTTAAATGGGGAAAAGTCATGGCATCTATCAAAAAGAAAGATGAAATTCCCTCTTTAGATGAGGCTATTCGACTGATACAAGACAAAATGCATCAGAAATAAAAAGAATCAAGGGTTAAATTTATTTTAAGAAACTGTCAAGTCAGATATTTTTCTTTACAAATAAAGGAAAATCGTTACAATGATAAAAAATTAAAATAAAGATGAAAAGGATAACAAGACATGATCACATTCTTTAATAAACTTGGGAACAGCTGGGTTGCCAAAATTATTTTTATTGCACTTGCCCTCAGCATGATGGCTTTTTGGGGATTGGGTGGAATTACAAATTTATCATTTATTCAAAGATCACCTGTTGAAGTCGGGTCCGAGTCTCTCTCCTCTCAAAGTTTATTTAACCAATTTGAGAAAGAGCGCCAAAATCTTATTCGGATGAGTAATGGTCAAAATATATCTACAAGAAAAGCGATTGAGTTGGGCCTTTTAGATCGTGTTGTCCAACAACAAACCATGGAAATGCTTCAAAATCAAATTCGCGAAGATTTGGGACTCTATGCCTCCAATGCTGCCGTTCAAAAGTATGTGGAACAAAATCCCGTTTTTCAAGACGAATTAGGAAATTTTGATAAAAATCGTTTCTATGCCTTCTTAATGCAAAATGGTTTAAATGAAGTTCAATTATCCTCAATTTTACAAAGGGATTTAGCTTTTCAACATTTAACAAACACTATTCATCGTCTGGGATACAATCCTGATTCTTTATCCCAACTGATGTATAAGTATTTAAATGAAAAGAGAGACATCACTTATATTTTAGTTGATCCCAAAAGAATTATTGTTGATAAAACGCCGACAGAAGAAGATTTAAAAAATTATTATGAAGCTTACGGCGAAAATTTTATGATTCCGGAGTATCGGGACATAACAGTTTTATCAATTATGCCTCAAATGATGATTGATAAAATACAAATCCCTGATTCTGAGGTAGAAGAAGCGTTTGAAACAAGAAAAAATAAGTTTATGAAACCGGAAGAACGAGATTTGGCTCAAATGCGATTTGAAACGCAAGAAGAAGCTCAAAATACCCTAAACGGATTAACGGCAGAGAATTTTAATCAAACGGCAAAAGAAAAACTGGCTCAAACGGAAGAGATGACCAATTTTGGTTATACAACAAAAGACCAACTAATGGAAGAATTGGCGACCCCTGTATTCACCGCTAAAAAAGGTGAAATTGTAGGCCCCATTCAATCTCCGATGGGATGGCACGTCTTTTTAATTAAAGACATAAAAGTCGCTCAGAATATGCCGGTAGATCAAATCAAAGCCCAAATCAGAAAAGAGTTGGCACAAGATCAGGCCTATAATAAAATGTATGACACGGTTCGTCAGGTTGAAGATATTTTAGGATCGGGAGCCGGCTTACAAGAAGCCGCTCAAAAAGTCGGCTTAGAAACCATTCAAATTCCGAGTGTTGATATGACCGGTCAATTACCAAACGGTGAAAAATTGGATGCGATAATCAATAATCCGCTTCTTTTACAAGATGTTTTTACACTCAATGAAGGAGAAACATCGGCCATGATTGAAAATCAAAACGGATTTTTAGTCGCTCATCTCAATAAAATCAAGCCGGTTTCTCAAAAACCATTTGAAACTGTCCAAAAAGAATTAAAAGATCTTTGGCTCAGCGAACAACAAAAAACCTTAGTTGAAGAGAAAGCAAAAACAATCGTTGAAAGAGTGAAAGACGGAACTCAATTAGAAACACAGTCGGCTCTTCATAATTTTAAACCGATCTATGCTAAAAATGTGACAAGAGCAAATCCGCAGGGGTTGGATGAAACACTTTTAAAACAAATTTTCAAACAAGAAAAAGGCTTAAAATCCGCAGATATTATTTCCGGCAACACAGGAACCTATATTGCAGTTGTTGATCAAATTACGGTTCCGGATGGATCAGAGGATCCGGAAGGATTTCAGATGGTTAAGGAAATTTTATCAGAAAAAACAAGTTCTGACATGACGAACGGTCTAGTAAAATCTTATCAAAATGACTTTGGTATTGTGATCAGACCAGATGTTATCCAAAGTATATTCTCTGCCTACATGACAACAGAAGAATAGAATAGAATAAAAAAATACGTTATGTGAAAAAAGTCCTCGATAAATTCGATGACTTTTTTTTCAATACAAACACCTATTTTCATTATAAAAATAAATAAAATTTTTATTTCTTTTTAATCCATAATATTTTTAAAGAAAAGGCTTAAATATGATTTATGTATGCGAACTCATTATATACTCCACTGCCCTATTAAGCCAGCTCCACGTATAATTTGCGGAAATTGTGCATTCATTAGGGCTAGTTGTGCCGAAATTCTTCTCATAAGGCAGGATCACATCAGAATAATTTTATTTATCTCTCATATACATTCATTTCTGATTTTAATGAAAAATCATACATTATTCATAATTGAGCCAAAAAATAAAAAAAATTTAAAATCAAATAGATGTATTTGATTTTCATGTCGCAAAAAAAGGATCCTTTTTTTTATACACGAAAGGATGGCAGAAAATCAAGCTTTTTTTGCTCTAAAAACTGTTTCAAAAAAAGGATCGTTTTTTTGAAACACTTTTGGAGGGAGAGAATGTTCAAAGAGTTGATTTTAAAGAGTAAAATCAAGGCTAAAATTAAAAATCTGCAAAAGAGTGCTTCATCCGAATCGGGGCGGTCGATGGTGGAGATGTTGGGCGCTTTGGCGATTATGGGTGTTCTCTCAATCGGAGCAATCGCAGGATATCGATATGCGATGGATAGCTATAAAGCCAACGAGACAATCAATGAACTGACGCTTCGAGCGGTGAGTGTAGGCGAACAGGTGAGACAAAACAGAGGAACACTCACAATGGATGAATTCCCTGCGACAACGAGACAAGGCTATCTCGTGACGGCGTTTCGAGAACCGGATGAT
>CASECF010000035.1 GCA_949286245.1 uncultured Alphaproteobacteria bacterium | reverse complement strand
AACGTTCTTCTTCTGTAAATATTCGTCTCTTCATGTCTTGTCCCTTCATCTATGTAGTGAGTATAAAAAATTATCCCGAAAATTGCTATCGCAATCTTCGGGACTTTTTTTACTGTCCAACTTTCGGGGGACAGTTCATTTTTCGGGGTTTTCTTTTTATAATCAAAATCAAAAACTACTTGGCTTCTGTCTCTGATTTCTCTTGTTCAGAAGAAGAGTTTTCTTCCTCTGTACGATCCGTTGACGTTTGAGGCATATCTTTCCCTTCCGGAACAACAACTGGAGCCGGCGGTGTCAATGAGGGAACCAAGATTTTAACATTCATTTTCTCTCGTTCTTGATTGACAACATCTACAACATTTCTTTCCATAAAGACTTGTTGCAATTCTTCTTGAATTTCTTCAAATGCCGGAGGAGCCGCCAACCGACGATCTTCGACTAAAACGATATGCCATCCAAACGGTGTTCGAATAGGTTTAGATAGTTGCCCCTTTTTAAGAGCAAAAACAGCCTCACCAAACTCAGGAATCATCATGTTCTTTTGAAAATATCCTAAATCACCACCATTTTGATTTTGATTATCCAGAGATTTTTTATTGGCAAGCATTTCAAAATCTGCACCAGCCTTTAACTGAACCAAAAGATCCTCAGCCTCTTTTTGAGAAGGAACCAAAATATGACGAGCTCTGATCTCTTCTTGACGATCAAAATTCTTAAGCTCTTGAACATATAGATCTTTCAATTTTTCCGGCGTTACCATTTTTTCCAACTGACGGCTCAAATAAGCATTGGAAATAATTTGGTCATGAGCCATTTTAATCGTTTTTTGAACTGCAGGATCCTTTTCAATATCAGAATTCTCTGCCGCTTTTAAGATAACTTTTTGATTAACCAACCGTTGAACAAGTTGTGGATAGATCATATCAAACGGTAATTCTGCCAACTGTGGTGTTTGAGCAGCAAATGAACGCACATCAGACAGATATAGATCCTGACCTTCAATTGTTGCAACAACACGATCCCCCGGTATGGAAGAACCACTAAAATATTTTCCGAAAACGCCCTCTTTTCCAGGAACAATGTCTATAACCTTCATTCCAAAGAAAAACCAAATCAAAGCCGTAAAAATCACCAAAATCAATCCAGCAATCCATTTGGCTTTTGAAGAATGAGCAGACTTTTCTGAAACAAGCGAAGCATCAGAGACGGAAATAATTCCCTCATCGTCTAACATTCCGCGAGAAACATCTTTTTTTGATTTAACCATATTTTTCTCCTTCCTTTTTATAATACTTGTAATATAAAAAACTTTTTATAAATTTGCAAATATTATTTTTTAGATTTTTTTCACCTGTTCTTGTCTCAAACGTTTAGATAATTCGCCGATAAATCCTTTTGCGAGAGACGGATGCAGAGCCATCATCTGATATAAGCGACTACCACTAATTCTTAAAAGAGTTGTCTTGGAGACGGCTCTAACATGATAAGGTAAAATAGCTGGGCTCAAAACAGTTGTTTCTCCAAAATACTGACGCGCTCCCAATTCACTGATCACTTCTTTATGATCAATACAATGGACCTCACCGGTCAAAATAATAAACAGATAATGGTTTTCTCTATCTTGATCCATAATCATATCCCCAGCTTTGTATGTTTTCTCCTCGGCACTGGCAATTAAATCAGAGAGTGCCGACTCGGAAGCTTCTGAAAAAATAGAAATATTTTTCAAAACGAGAACCTTTTCAAAAGTTATTGCCATTTTTGATCTCCTACTGTACCAATATTTCATCCAACGACTGTGCTACCAATAAACTGGTCGGTAAATTTAAAACGGTTTGATGTCGTTTGTCAGGATCTTTTTCCAATCGAGCATATGCCCATAACGCCGCCTCTAAAACAACTGGATTTTTTTCTTTTGATAAAACCTGTTTAACCGCATCTAAACTCTCTTCACAATCTAATTTTCTCAAACAATAAAGAGCAGTTGCTTTTATCCATGGCGAAGGAACAAAAGGAACACGAACAAGAAGTCCTGCAATATCAAATGCAATCTTTTCTATTGACAAAGGAGCCGACACAATCTCCTTTTGTTCCTCAACCGGTAAAAATGCAATTGTATTGATTTTTTGGAAAAGGGAACGTGGCAACATATCTTCCAAAATACCTAAAGCTGCCGGATATTTGTCGTATTGATCTGTTAATAAAATACGAATTGCTTTGACATAAACCGGATGATCCTTTAATAAAAGAAGCTCAAAAAATATCAAAATTCGTGTTTCCAAAATATCAGATTTAACCGCCCGCAACAAAAATGAAAAAGCGTCTTCCATTTCATGACTGGGAGCTTGTCTGTATCGATGAGCAAAAGTCATCATCCAATCAATTCTTCGAAAATCTTTTCTCAAAACACCGGAGAGTAATTTTCCCTTCTGAGGATGGACCCAAAAAATACCAGAGTCAATCATTCCTTGGATAATTAATTTTCTTAATTTTTGAGAACTACTCTGTAATGATCTTAACAGAATCTGCTTTCCCTCACCACTTGATAATCGCGTCAAAAATAAAACTAATATTTTTTGTTTCAGCAACGGAGTATTCGGATTATTCAAAATTCTTTCTATTGAGGGAAATGCCTGCTTCCCAAACTTTTTTAAAGCGATCAAGGCTTCCTCTTGCGTTTCGGGATCATCTAATTCTTTAAAAATAAACGGCAACAGTTGGGGATTCTTTAAAGCTCCTGCCGCCAATAATGCTCGTCTCACCAAAACAGAATCCGATCGTTTTAATAAAGGGATCAGTAAACGAACTAATCCGGGATTAGGAACTTCCGTCATGATATCCAAAGCTGCCTTGTTATCCGCCAATCGTTTTGAAAAAACCAATTTTTGAAGACCATCCATCGCCAATAGAGCCTGATTTCCTCCCACCTTTAAAAAACCTTTTATGGCTCCCACACGCAAATGTCTGCTATCCAAGAAGGAAATATATTTTTCAATACTTTTCGATCCGGAAACTTGCTCAGTCAAGACGATTAAAGACATTAAGGCATTTTGTCGGACACGAGTACTCGAATCTTTTTTTAATATACTTTCTAAAAGAGGCAAATACCGGTCAGCATCATATGAACGAACCAATCGATCCAGTGCAAACAATCGAGCCTCTTCATGCGGATGCTTAAGTGTTTTTAAAATATATTTTTCATAATCACCACGTTTAGAAAGCTCCAAAATCTTTAGAAAATAAATAACTTCATCAGGATCTTCCGACTTCAATCCTTTTTGAACAAGATCCAAAACGTGTCGAGAAGCGATCATAATACGTCCATTTCGCCATACTTTCATTCGGAAAATATTCGTTAAAATAACAGAATAGGTTTCTGTCACAAAAGCAAGCAGAATAATTAATAAGATTCCGACTACAATCAACAATACGGCCATATAAGGCAACGGATATAAATATTCAATGAAAAGTGCTCCGGCCATAAATCCGGCTGGTTGTATCCATACCAGTCGTTTTTTTCGAATGCTGGGAACTTTACCAACAGCTAAAATACGCACCAATAATTGTAAAAAAGACTCCAAATAGATATGGCTAAAAATCAGAAAAATCAAGACACCGATCAAAATAGCCCAATATGTTTGGAACAGTAAACCAACTCCGACAATCACAAACCCTAAAGCTGCCAGATTAACACCCAATAAGGCCGAATACAAAAACCGAATTTTAAAAAATGTCACAATCAATAAAATCCCGAAACTTCCGAAACAACCCCACAAAAATGCTATTTGGCGTATATACTCAAGCGGCGAGAACAAAGAATATAAAGATCGCATAAAATTATACTCTAGTAGGCATCGACCGAGCATAAACAAAAAAGAAATAATAAAAATACCATAAACCATTTTTTGTTCTGTCCAATCTTGAACCTCTCCCGTTTTTTGAACAAAAGTTTCCGGTGGTATCTTATTCAGCTTTGATAAAAGCACCAAAACGGAAAAAGAGAGAAGAAACAAAAACACAGAACAAATCAAAACCGTAGATGAAGACATTTCAGTCAACAAAACAACCCATCCGGCTAAAGAAAATCCAAATAATTCAGCACAAAGAACAAAAACAAACTTTAAAGAATCCAAACGAAGAGGAATAAATCGATTAACAACAGTCCAAAAACAGATAGGTAAAAGAAAAAAAACAACGTATCTGCCAACCAGTAATAAATCAAAAAAAACCAAGTTGGAAGAAACAGCCCCAAAAATCAATCCAATCAAGATCAAAATCAAAACACCCGTTATGAAAACAGATCCATATCCCTTACGACGAGTTAAGACTAACGTCTGATATCCCGTCCAACTCATCAAAACAGAAATACCTAAAAAATCTAAACTGATATTGAGGAAGCCTCTGTTAACTAAATATAAAGACCATGTTCCGATATCCAAAAAGCCTAATGCCATAGCTTGTATAACAAATAAAAAACCAGCAAGCATCACCGTCCAAAATTGAAAACCCGGAACTGTTAACATTCTAAAAAATAACAATTTAAATGTATTCATGCTTATTGTCCCAACAAGGATTCGGCATATTGCTCTGCCGTAAAGGATTGTAAATCATCTATTTGTTCACCAACGCCCAAAGCATAAATCGGTAAATTAAATCGATCCGTTAAGGCCAACAAAATACCCCCTTTAGCCGTTCCATCAATTTTTGTCATGACCAATCCCGTAACACCAATCATTTCTGAAAAAGCTTGAACCTGAGCTAAAGCATTTTGACCAACCGTAGCATCTAAAACAAGCAGGACAGCATGGGGTGCCGTTTCATCAATTTTTTTTATAACTCGAACAATTTTTTTCAATTCATCCATTAAATCTGAACGATTATGCAATCGACCCGCCGTATCAATAAACAACACATCATCTTGATTGAAACGACTTTCTTTTAACGAATCGTAAATAAGACCAGCCGAATCAGCACCGGTTTGAGCCATATAAACCCGACTATTGTTCCTTTCTCCCCATTTTTGCAATTGCTCCGTAGCTCCGGCTCGAAACGTATCACCAGCAACAAAAGAAACCTTTAATCCTTGTTTTTTATAAAAAGACCCCATTTTGCCAATCGTTGTTGTTTTTCCGGCACCATTCACACCAATCATCAAGATAACAAAAGGTTTCTTAGATGTATCAATAGAAAGTGATTGAGAAACAGGAGTCATTTTCTCAACAATCATATCGTAAATAATTTGGCGTAACTGCTCTGGTGTTTGAGGTTTTTTTTGTGCAATTTTGTTCATCCATTCACTTGTTGTATGATATCCGACATCTGCCTGCAAAAAAGCATCCTCAACATCTTCCATTTGAGATAAATCAACTTTCGTAAATGAAAAAAGAGTAGCTGTTTTTCGAAATCCCTCTTTAAGCCTTTCCAACCAACTCATGCCCTCTCCTTTCAGTTAAAAGAACATCTACTATCTCACCTACCGACCCTCGAACATCCGTTTGGACTCGAATATAGTTTTCCGTTAAACCGCCTCCGTCTTTTTCAATAAGAACTCGGCTTCTCTTTCCAATCATTTGTTCTAATTGTTTGTTCAAGTTATTCTCTCCCAATACTCTCAATTGTTTGGCACGTTCTTTACGAACAGAAATATCCACCTGAGGCATTTTTGCAGCCGGAGTTCCCAACCGAACCGAATATGGGAAAACATGCAACAACACCATCTGAGCCTCTTGAACCAAATCTAAAGTGTTTTGGAATTGATCAGAAGTCTCTGTCGGAAATCCCGTAATAAAATCCCCTCCTAAAACAATATCTGACCTATATTTTCGTAAAATTCTTGTAAAATCAATAACTTGTTTTTTTGTATGACGACGCCCCATCCGTTTTAAAATAAGATCATCTCCAGCCTGAACCGACAAATGAAAATGAGGCATCAAAGATGGGAAATCAGCAACAATATGAATAAATTCATCATCAAGAGCTGCCGGATCCAACGATCCAAGGCGCAATCGCTTCAATCCGGAAACTTCCGTCAACAAACGTCTTAAAAGAGAATTAAATCCATACGGGTAGGATGTCAAATCAACACCGGTCAGAACAATTTCAGAAAATCCATTATCAATAAACGTCTTAGCCTGTCTCACAACTAAATCAGGGTGCAATCCTCTATTTTTCCCTCGAGCCATATGTACAATACAAAAAGTACAGGCATGATCACAGCCCTGTTGAATTTGCAAAAAAGCACGCGTTCTTCCCTCAAAATCCGTCACAAGCGGGAAAGAAGACGTTTGAATCATATCTGTTCCGACTAAAATCGGATCAGGGGCATAAAGAGCTTCACGGATCAATTTTTCTTTATTTCCTAAGACACGATCTACTTCCGGCATCTTTGCATATTTTTCCGGATTAAGCTGTGCTGCACATCCGGTCACAATAATTTTATAATCCGGATACTCTCGACGAACCCTACGAATAGCTTGCCGACATTGTCGCTCAGCTTCTTGCGTGACCGCACACGAATTAACAACAATAACACGATCCAATCCATCGCCCATTTTTTGAACGATTCTTGATTCAAAAGTATTTAATCGACATCCAAACGTAATTACTTTCATTTAATTTTTCTTGCCATTTTTGTTTGCTTTTTAGAACCTTGAAGAGCCTTCAATCGTGTAATTCTTACTTTTTTAATATGACGCGTATCTAAATCAATAACCTGAAAAACTATTCCGGAGGAATGTTTAATAATCTCTCCTCTATGGGGTAATCGACCAGACAGATGGAAAACAAGACCACCGACCGTTCCAACCTGAGAAGATCTTTCGGCAGGCGTCACAAAAGATCCGATAACCGCTTCTAAGTCTTTCAAAAAAATACGAGCATCTGCCTCAATTGTATCGGTATCAATCCTTCTAAATGTCGGTGGTGTATCTAAAGCATCATGTTCATCCTCAATTTCTCCGACAATTTCTTCTAACAAATCTTCCAACGTAATTAATCCATCCGTACCACCGTATTCATCAATAACAACTGCCATCTGAGTACGTTTTTCTTGAAGATCTCTCAATAAATCCAAGGCCCGAATAGATTGAGGAACAAACAAAACATTAGATGTCATAACTTCCTTAACAGTCTCTAATTGCTTTTCAAACAAAGCACATAAAACATCCTTCACATGAACAACCCCAACGATATTATCTAATGTTTTATCGTAAACAGGTAGCCGTGTAAATTTTTCATTAATAATGACGTTTTTAAGTTCTTCCAGAGAAGCGTCTGCAGAAATTCCGACGATATCAATTCGAGGGATCATAATCTGACCCGCTCTGATATCTTTAAGCTTAAATAAATTTTTTAGTAAAAGAAGTTCATCCGGATCTACTAAGACCTTATCTCCGCGTTCCTCTCGTTGATCCATAATTTCTTCTATCGTCTCTAAAACCTGATCTTCTTCCGGATGCCGTCCAAAAAACGACTTTAACTTATGGGGCAGATTCATCATTCCATTACTCCCAAATAGGGATTCTGATAGCCCATCTCTTGCATCAGTTTTACTTCCAACGCTTCCATTTCTTGAGCCTCTGTCTCCGTTAAATGATCATATCCTTGTAAGTGTAAAGTTCCATGAATGATTAAATGAGCCAAATGACTTTCAAATGACTTATCTTGTGCCTGAGCTTCCTTTAAAACAGTATCAAAAGAAACAATAATATCTCCCGCCAACCACGGAACGCCTACTTCAGAGGGTCGATCATCCGTTTCAAAAGACAAAACATTTGTCGGACAATCTTTCCCTCTATATTCACGATTCAATTGATGGACAAACTCATCATCTGCTAAAACCAATGAAATCTCTGCGGGTTCTTGATCATTCCAAGCTTTTTTAATTATGCGATGACAGAATGGTTTTAAACCCTTTTTATACTCAAAAAACCGCCTGTCCCGAACTTGAATATCAACATTAGGCATCTTGTTTTTCCATTTGAGAGGCTCTATCGTATGCCTTAACAATTTTAGAAACTAATCCATGTCGCACAACATCTTTTTCCGAAAATCGTATAAAAGCAATTTCAGGAACGTCTTTCAAAATACGAACGGCCTCTATTAAACCGGACGTGACACCTCTTGGCAAATCCGTCTGAGTTAAATCACCGTTGATAATCATTCGTGATCCTTCCCCGAGGCGTGTTAAAAACATTTTCATTTGCATACCGGTCGTATTTTGTGCTTCATCTAAAATAACAACGGCATGAGAAAGAGTTCGTCCTCGCATATATGCAAGTGGGGCAATTTCAATCTCTCCGTTTTCTAATTTTTTATCAACCATATCGGCCGGCAACATCTCATATAAAGCATCGTAAAGCGGTCTCAAATAAGGATCAATCTTATCCTTTAAATTTCCCGGAAGAAATCCTAAATTCTCACCCGCCTCCACAGCCGGTCTTGTCAAAATAATACGATCAACTCGACCTTCCAACATTTCGGAAACAGCTTTTGCAACAGCCAAAAAAGTTTTTCCCGTTCCGGCCGGACCCAAACCAAAAACCATTTCATGTTTATTCATAGCATCTATAAAGGCTCCTTGGGTTTGCGTCCGAGGATTAATATGACGTTTTTTTGTTTTTAGCGTCAAATCAGATGCCACATATGTTTCGGTTCCCATCTCATTTTGTTCTGACGATTGCATATTTTTTCCTTTCTCTCATTAAATCTTTATAACAAAAAATTATTCACTTGTCAAAGAAGTCGCGCTAGCTCCGGTAATTTTGAGTGATTGAATCGTATTCAAAAAGCGTGTATCCATTTTTACATGAGTTGGTTGTAAATATGGTGTATATCCCGTTAATTGTCCTTTTTCTTTTCCTTTTTCAACCAAAAGAACGGATAATGTTTTTCCGATTGTTTTTTGATTAAATTCTTTTTGCTGCTCCAATAGTACTTGTTGTAATCGGATCAACCGCTCTGTTTTAATAGGTTCCGGTATTTGATTTTTCATAAAACTGGCCGGTGTCCCCGGACGAGGGCTATATTTAAAAGAAAAAGAACTGGCATATCGAACTCGTTTAACCAAAGATAAAGTCTGTTCAAAATCGTCTTCCGTTTCTCCGGGGAAACCGACAATAAAATCAGAAGAAACGGCTATATCCGGACGAGCCTTCCGAAAACGGGCGATAATCTCCTCATATGTGTCCGTGGTATAATGTCTATTCATTGCTTTTAAAACCACATTGCTTCCCGACTGTATGGGCAAATGAATATACGGCATTAATTTTTGGACATCTCGATGAGCATCTATTAAATTTTGTGTCATCTCAGAGGGATAAGATGTTGTATATCTGATCCGTTCCAACCCATCTATCTCAGCAAGGGAGACAATTAAATCGCCTAAATCCATTCTTTTGCCTTGTCTTTCGCCTCTCCAACAATTGACATTTTGACCAAGGAGCATAATTTCCTTAGCTCCCGTTTCAACAAGACCCTTTGCCTCTTCTAATATTTCTGTGGCAGACCGCGAATATTCACATCCCCTTGTATACGGAACCACACAATAAGAGCAAAACTTATCACATCCTTCTTGAATGGCCAAAAAAGCAGAGGCAGAACTCGCCTTTATCGGCGGTAAAAAATCAAACTTTGAAGCGGCTGGAAAATGAGCCTCCAAGATACGACCTTTCTGACGATTATACCGCGTCACCAATTCCGGCAATTGATGATAATTTTGAGGTCCGACAGCAATATCTACCGCATGAGCTCGTTCTAAAATTTCTGATCCCTCAGCCTGAACGACACATCCCGCGACAATCAAAAGTGTGTCTTTACCTTTCTCTTTTCGTTGTTTTTTAACTTCATTTAAACGACCTATTTCCGAAAACAATTTTTCGGATGCTTTCTCTCGGATATGGCATGTATTCAGTAATAATACATCAGCCTCTTCCTTCTTATTTGTCGATTGATATCCGAGTTTTTCAAAAGCACCCAACATGCGAGCCGAATCATAGATATTCATTTGACATCCAAATGTTTTTATGTAAATAAATGGCATATATCTCCTTTATCTTTGCGTATCAAAATATTTTTGATAAATTTGTTTTTTTAATTTTTCTAATTCTTGTGATCTCGTAAAAGGATCCGATCGTCCTTCTTTTGGATAGATGGATTGATAAAACACTTGATATTCTTGCGGTGAAAAAACTTCCTTTGCTGCCTCCAACATTTTTTTACGTTTCCATGAAGATGCATCTCGCAGAGCTTGAGCTCTTTTCTGCGGATCCACTTTATAATTTTTCAATAATGCCGTGGCTTCTGTAGAAGTTGTCATTTTCGTCGGATAATACCATTTTTGTTTTCCATTTTCCTGAGCTAACAAAAGAAGTGTATAGGGATGTAGAAGTTCTCCCTTAAACGGATTAGATTCATTTTGACCCAAAGCTGTTTGTATTTTCCTCAAATAAGACTGTATTTCTTGCCGTCCTTGAGAAGTTTCATCCAGTTTTAAAAGCAATTTAGCTAATTCTGTTTGAGAACGAGCATTTCCGTTTTCGGCAGACAAATGATAGAACAAAAGGGCTTTTCCTGTAGACGGAGAAACACCATCCCCTCCCCGTTGATAGAGGGAGGCCAAAAAATACTGTGCATCATCATCATTTTCTATTAAAGCACAATCTTGATAAACCGGAAGAGAAGCTTTCAATCCTTGCTTTTGTTGAACAGCCTCCCCCAGAAGACATCGAGCCTCACCGATACAAGAAATACTGACAATCCCCCAACACAAAAAAATCAGAAACAAATTTTTAGTCACTGTTTTCCCCCAAAAACCGAACACGAACATGATCCACCCCTTTAGGAGATACAATCGTGCTATAAAAAGATTGTATTTCATTTGATTGAATAATCGGATCTGTCAAAACAATATTTTTAGAAGACAAAGCAGACCCGTTTTGATCATATAAATAAGCAACCAACTCCGGTGTTGCTTGATCTGTCAAGCCGATATTAGCAACAACACCTTGTAATAACACTTTTGAATATGTCTCATCTTCTTCAATCCGATAAGAAACATCTCGAATCCGAAGATCATGAAACAGAGGATCAATCTCTTTTGAGGAGAGATTGACTTCATGTTTTAAAGGTTCATTCATTTTGTTTCCTTGTTTCGGATCTGTGACCAAAGGTTGAGTTGTTTTCAAATTATTCTCTATCTCTTTTTTCATAAAATTTTCGGAATAACCAGTCTGATTTAAAGGAAGATCTTTATTTTCAAACAAAGCCATGGATTGGCGGTCATCCATATTTTGAAACGGATCGATCACGGTTTCATCCGAAGGAACATTTGATAATGAGGCAATCAATGCAGCAGCCCCCGTTTCAGTTGATTTTTCTTGTGTATTCCGAAAATCCTTTTCCGACAATCCCGAATTTTTATCAGCACCGTCTTTATTTTTCAAATCAGAATCTTTTAACACCGTTTCAGAATTTAATGAGCGGTTCCCAAGAGATAATGATGTCTGAGAAGAAATCAAATCTGATTTTTTTTCTTTTAACGGAGTTATTTCATGAGAAGGCAACAGACCCTTTTCAGTCCGTTTCAGATCCTTTTCAGTCTGTGTTTTGAGATTTGTTTCTTTGTGTGGATGAAATAAATTTTGAGAATAAGACGATCCGTCAACTATTTCTGTTTTTACGTCAGATATGATTGTTTGATTTTGATTCGGTGTTTGATCTTTCTTATTTTGAGTTTCGGTCAAACTCTTCTGAAGAGGAGCACTATTTTTTGAGGAAAGAGTTTCATTTTCTTTTTTCAAAACATCTGTTTGTATCGACTTTGTTTCACCCAAAAAAGAAAACTGATTAATAATCCAATCACTTTTTACAAAAGCGAAATAACAACAAACAAAAACGATAACCAGATAGAGAAAAACAATAAGAATATTATTTTTTTTTGAGGAATGAACCGGTTTAAACTCTTCCGGGATCAAATCCGTATCAATACTGATGCCATTCGGAGAGAACGGTCGACCAAAAGCAGAAAACTCTTGATTGATCTGATTCTCATTCTTCCTCACTGTTTCAGAATCGGCATTTTTACTTTCTGTTTTTAACAAAGAGGGACTTTTTTCTGTCAAGGATGTATCTTCTTTCCTTTGATATCCCCCGTCAGAAGAGCTTCCCTTTTGAGGTTCTGCAACGGTTTTTACGTGTGATAAATTTCCAATTCTTTCAACAAAATAATTCTGACATGCCGAGCAATGGAACCGTACTTCTGTTCCATTCTTTTTTTCATCAAGCAGTGCATCTGGTATTTCATATTGAGCAAAACATTTTGGACACACAATTAACATTTATCTTTTCCTTTTTCAAAAAATAGTGTAGATATAATATAACCGATTTAAAAAAAAGATACAACATTTTTCATAGGAACAGAACGTGAAAGAGACATCAAAATTATCCTCTCCGATAGCCGAGTTTAACGGCGTGTCTTTTCGGTATGAAACAGGACCGGATGTTTTAAAAGATATTCAATTTCAACTACAACCGGGATCTTTTCACTTTATGACGGGAGAAAGTGGGGCCGGAAAGACATCATTACTCAGTTTAATGTATTTGGATAATCTTCCGACAAAAGGGCGTGTTCGTTTATTTGGTCAAGCTGTCGACACATTGTCTCGCAAAGAAAAAGCACGGTTCAGAAGGCAAATAGGCGTTGTATTTCAAGACTTTAGATTATTGTCTCACCTCAATGCTTTTGATAATGTAGCCCTTCCGCTCAGAATTGCCGGCACAAAAGAATCAGAAATCAGGCGTCATGTTTCGGAATTGTTGGCTTGGGTTGGATTAGAAAAGCAACTTCGAGCCTATCCGGCAGAATTATCGGGGGGAGAGCAACAACGCGTAGCTATTGCCAGAGCCGTCATTAATCGTCCACAATTGCTTTTAGCCGATGAGCCGACGGGAAACGTGGATGACACTATGGCAAAACGGTTATTATATTTATTTTTAGAGCTTAACAAATTGGGAACAACCGTTGTCATCGCAACACATAACCAAAATTTAATAAAATACTTTGGTTTTCCGAGGCTTCATTTATCAAAAGGACATCTTGAACTTTTAGGGACATCCAACAATAAATATGTTGATTTGGCGACAAAATTATTAAATCGAGGTGAGCAATGACAAAAAAATCAGATATTCCTTTTTCGGATGATGCATCAAAATATTTTGTCCCTTGGATGAGTATGTTGATGGTTTTTATAGCCACCCTTATTTTATCCGGTGCCTTGGTTGCTTATTCATCTATTCAAACGTGGACAAGAAATATTTCCGGTTCCCTCACCATCCAAATTCCGACATTTGATTTAAACGGAAAAGACAGACAAGAGGCCGTTAAGACCGACATTGAAACAGCCGTTACGATTTTAGTGACGACAAGGGGGGTATTGGGTGCCTCCGTTTTATCGGATGAACAAATGAATTCTCTGATGGCTCCTTGGGTTGGTGAAAATACGGACATCTCCAGATTGCCGCTTCCGAAACTGATTGATGTCAGTGTTGATACAAATAATCCTCCGGATCTGACACAATTGAAGGCAGACTTAACGGAACAGGTTCCGAGTGCAGTACTAGATAGTCATCGGCTTTGGTTAGAGAATTTAATTCAACTGGCAACCGGCATGATTAAGCTGGTTTCTGTCATTTTGGTTTTACTCATTTTGAGTACTGCTTTTACGATTATTTATGCGACCAGAACGAGTTTATTGGTACATCAACCGGTCATTGCTCTTATTCACATGATGGGAGCAAATGATTTTTATATTTCCATTCAATATGCCATTAGAAGTTTCAAACAAACCTTATTGGGAAGTGTAATTGGTTTTATTGCGACTTTACCGATTATGAGTGGATTTTCCTATTTTTTAAATGAAGTGACAGAAGATTTTGTTTTTAACACCGCATTAACATATGAGCAATGGCTTATTTTACTCTCTGTTCCCGTTATTGCAGCTGTTTTATCTTTTCTGACAACGTTTAAAACAGTTTCTCTCTATTTGAAGCGATTTTTATAATGAAAAAAGTAATCCAACATTTAACGGCTTATTTTTGTTTAATATTAATCACGTTATGGATTATCGGTTTCACGGTATTTTGTTTATATGCCTTAAGTTTTAAATATGCACCACAGGAAACGACTGAAGCGATTGTCGTATTAACGGGTGGCAATGATCGAATAGCAACGGCCTTTTCTCTTTTACGTCAAAAAAAGGATATTCCTCTTTTGATATCAGGTGTTAATAAAGCCGTCAAAAAAGAAGAGTTGTTATCCGAACTCCCCTCTTCTTTGCAAAAATATATTACCTTAGGATATATGGCAGAAAACACAAAAGAAAATGCTCAAGAAGTGAATGCTTGGATTCAGAAGCAGCATGTTTCTTCCATTCTTCTGGTCACCAGTTTCTATCATGTCCCCAGAAGTTTGTTAGAAATCAGAAATCAAAATAAATTTTTAAAAATCAGTGTCTTTCCCGTTTTTCCAAAAACGTTTGATGATTCCGTGGATTGGGTTCGCACGCGATATGCATGGCAACTGATTTTAGAGTATCATAAATTTCTCATTGTTCACACCAAATATATACTTGAAAGGATATTTTAGTCTAGATGAAAACACTCTATCAAATAAATTTATGGATTCGTTCTGTTTTATTTTTATTTATTTTATATTTTATCACTTTAATTTTATTTTTTGTCTTCATTCCGACATTATTTATGTCACGAAGAGCAGCCTCCTGTTTTCCTCGTTTTTGGTCATGGTTTATGATAAAATGTTTATATCTGATTTGTGGTATTCAAATTCAAATTAAAGGGCTTGAAAATCTACCGAAAAAGAACGGATATATTATCGCATCCAAACATCAATCGGCATTAGAAACAATTGTGTTTCATAGTATTGTTCCCGATATTTTTTATGTTTTAAAACGAGAGTTATTGTTGATCCCGATCGCTGGTATTTATTTTATTAAAACAGGATGTATTCCGATCGATCGCGGAGGTGGAGCCAAAACAATGCGAAAAATGCTTCACGGTGTTCAAACAAGATTAAAAGAACATTGGAACTTAATTATTTTCCCAGAAGGAACAAGAACAAAGCCGGGAACAAAAAAGCCATATAATCCGGGAGTTGCTTTTTTATATGAACAGTGTCAGGTACCTGTTGTTCCGGTTGCTTTAAATACGGGATACTGTTGGCCTAAAAACAAAACAAAAAAAATTCCGGGGATCATTACTATTCAATTTTTAGACCCCATCCCAACCGGCCTTCATGGTCGCGCCTTTCTGAGTGAATTATACGATAGGATTGAAGAAGCTCAAGATCAACTTCCCTCCCCTTTTTCGGAGAAAATCAATGCAAATTGAAACACAACTGGCTCTGGGAGTTTATTCCGATGCATCTGCAGACGGTGTTGATATCAGTCTGATTCAGACAGACGGCATGGACATTTATCAAAAAAAACAGACATTATCTCGGTCCTATCCAAATGAAATCAAAGAAAAAATTTTTTCGTTAGTCTCCTCCAATGACTTTAGTCAAAGTCAAGGAATGCAAGAAGCCGATCGACTTATTACTGAATTTCATGAAAATGTCATTCAAGAATTTTTAGTTTCAATTCGTAAAGAAAATCTAAAACCGGATGTTATCGGATATTCCGGACATACGATTTATCATAATCCGCAAGAAAAAATTAATATTGCCTTAGGAAATTCGGATTATTTAGCGAAACGCTTTAAAACACCTGTTATCAGCCGTTTTATTCAAACGGATTTTGCTGCCGGTGGAACAGGAGGGCCTCTCTTCGCTCCGTTTTTTGATGCCCTTACTCGATCCTTTGAAAAACCACTGGCTATTATTTCAATCGGAGGAATAGCATCTGCACACTATATCGGTCCTTTAGGAGAATTACAATCATTTGATATCGGTATTGGAACAGCTTTATTGGATCGTTGGATTCATCAAAAAACAGGAGCAGAAATGGATTTTGATGGTCAATGGGGTGCAAAAGGAAATGTAGATGACCGACTATTGACTCGATTACTGAAACAGAATTATCTCCAAAAAACGCCCCCCAAATCAATCGGACGCAACGATTTAGAGAATTTATATGAACACGTCATCGGATCGGATACGGCAACCGGAGCTGCAACTTTAACGGTGTTTTTGGCCGAGAGTATCGTCGAAAGCCAAAAATTTTTTCCGGATCACCCCAAACAATGGATTTTAACAGGGGGTGGAACATTTAATCCGACTCTTTTACGGATGATTCGAAGAAAACTAAAAGAGCCGATTCAAACCGCCGCCGAATTGGGATGGGATAAAGACACTTTAGGAGCCACCGCTTATGCCTTTTTAGCCATAAGATCACTTAATCAACTGCCAATCAGTTATCCGACAACAACAGGTGTCTCCGAACCAGTCACCGGAGGAACAATCTTTCGACCCTCACAAGATAATTGTGTCAAACCATAAACACCCAAACCTCAAATAAGTAAACAAAAAGGATAAAAAAGAAAGTCAGTAGAAATAGCAGAGCATAAGCGGTTTCGAAGGAAGGAAATAACATATTAAAGATAAGTTAACAAAAAAACACCTAAATCACAGAACACTTTAAGTCAGTGTCATACGAAATTCAGCCACATAAAAATCCTATTCTAAAATCTGTTTGAAAAAGTTAAAATAAAACAGATTCGAGCTAAAAACTTATATCAAGTTAAGGGAGAAAAACTTATACTTTTAAACAATCAAACAATACAAATATTTTTCAGCATCATATCTGCGAAATAATCCTTAAGAATCAAACCATTGTATTTATATTCCATGTCGCAAAGAAAGGATCCTTTTTTTTATACACGAAAGGATGGGAGAAAATCAAGCTTTTTTTGCTCTAAAAACTGTTTCAAAAAAAGGATCGTTTTTTTGAAACACTTTTGGAGGGAGAGAATGTTCAAAGAGTTGTTTTTGAGTGGTTCATCAAAGAAAGGACACAAGCAGACAATAAAGCCGGAATCGGGGCGGTCGATGATGGAGATGTTGGGGGTTTTAGCAATTATGGGTGTTCTCTCAATCGGAGCAATCGCAGGATATCGATATGCGATGGATCAGCATAAAGCGAATGAGACAATCAATGAACTGACGCTCCGAGCGGTGAGTGTGGGAGAACAGGTGAGACAAAACAGAGGGACACTCACAATGGACGAGTTTTCTGCAACAACAAGACAAGGGTATCCGGTGACGGCGTTTCGGGAACCGGATGATCCCAAACTGTTTGAGTTAGAAGTGACGAATGTGCCGGTAGGCGTGTGTCGCAAGATTTTAAAGATGGGATGGAAACTCCCCGTTTTGATCAAAGCAAACGAGATTGTGTATGGGGGGAACGATCTGATCTGTGAACCAAGCGAGATGGATAACAGAGAAACGGCCACCATGGTATTTTTGTTTGATGAAGATCTGGACGAGACAGCCCTGCCTAACTGGTATTGTGAGGAAGACAGTGATTGCGGATCGTGTCAACGGTGTCAAGAGAACATTTGTGTGTCCTCGTGCGAGGGGTATGAGCGGTGTGCTCAAGATACGGAGACGGGGGAA
>CASECF010000034.1 GCA_949286245.1 uncultured Alphaproteobacteria bacterium | reverse complement strand
CTAACTATGGACTTAAATGACCCGTTTACGGGTAGATAGTAACAAATTGCGTTTGGCAGAATTATGGGTACCCCGTTCAGGGGAAGCCAGTGGTAAAGGCTTATAGCCGCATATGAAGAACCCCGCGTTTTACGCGGGGGTATCTTTTTGGAGACACTTTTTTTGATAAAATAGAAGGTTTGATTTGCTTTTGTATTTTAGACTGATTTTGAGGAGAATGAGAAAATATGAAATGGAATTATGATCCTTTTTTGCTTGCTCTAAATAGGATGATTGTCTGAGCAAAAAATTATAAGTAAATAAATCACAAAAGCCTTTCTAAAAGAGTAAAGGTGTCGGCGGTTGTTGTAAAAAGAGAAGAGAAATTCTGTTGCATATATGTTTTTTTTCATGTATAAAAGCGATGGAGGAGATGTGGATATATGGCACAAAAAATTGATTATACAAAGTTAATACGAGTAGGAGCCGTTTGGACATTATGTTATGTTGTTATTGTGTTGCCGGTTCTTAGTTCGCTATTGGATTTTGATTTTCTTTCAATCCGTCAGTGGCAACAAAAATGGAATGATTTTTTAGCTTTTCAATGGGTTGTAAACACGACAAGGGATTTTTTCCTTTTCTCTGTAATGATTTTGTGTATTCCATTATGGTTATTCGGATGGTTTTTGTGTTATCGACTTCATTGGCCTCGCTTTTTACATTTTACGACAAAAAGAAAAATTCAAAAAACGGTTTTAAAATTAAGTGAAAATAAAAGAAAATTTACGCCGATGAAAATGCCGTCTGCTCCCAAAAGACACACATATGTTCCGCCTATTTTACCTTCCCAATCACAAAATACTGTTTCATCAGCTTCTCATTTTGATCGAACGGAAAGTATTTTAAATGAAATTTCTGAGTTATGTCAGCCCTATCCCGTTGAAACATTTACACATTTATCTCTGGGGGATCAGCAGATTCCGATTGCCATCTCGACAGATGATCGGGCGGTGTTGATCAATATTGTTGATGAACCCTCCACATGGTCAATTGATCAAACAGATTTATTGAAAGATAATACCTGGTATTCTGAGACGGGACAAAAACCATCTCCGGCTTTTGTTGTTAAAGAGGCCGCTCGAGCGTTGTCTCAAACAGATGGCGCAGAAGTTTTTAGTGTGGTTTTATTGACAAACGGAACACTTTTAGATGCTGAAACGGCATTGTCCTATTATGCTGAAAAAGGAGTCTATTTGTTGTGTTTTAAAGACGGCGAGCCATCGGATGTTCTTGAAGATTTAGAAAGCTTTTTGGATGAAATGTTTAATCCTGAGAGAAAAGAAGGTAATCGATCTGTTCAAGAGATCCAAATGATGGATACTGATGAAGAAACACAGAGAATAGAATCCGTCAATTTGTCAATGCCGAAAGATTTGTCTCAAAAGGATGATGATTTCTCCGATGAGGAAAAAGAAGATCTATCCTTTTTGTTTGAAACGGACGATTCTTCTCTAAGGGATGAAGATGAAAAACAGTTAAGTGTTCCACATGAAAATAAAAATTCGGAAAATCCGAAATAAATTAACTAAGTCAGAAAGAGCGATAAAATGAGTATTAAAAATCAGATTAGTCAATGGGATTTTATAATTGCAACATGGTTTGGATCGGGACGTTCTCCTAAGGCTCCCGGAACAGTCGGATCATTTTTTGCGTTGCCGTTGGTTATTGTTTCATCATGGGCTCATATTTATGGGATTTTAGTTGCTTGTGTTTGTATTTTTGGGATTGGATGGTATTCGACACGTCGTATTTTGAAAGGTCAAAAAGAAACAGATCCGGGATTTGTGGTGATTGATGAGGTTGTGGGTCAAACGTTAACATTTTTATTTGTTGTTTCCGAAGGCACTTTAAGTCTCCCGATTTTAATAATGGGCTTTATTTTGTTTCGCTTTTTTGATATTGTAAAAATTTGGCCGGCCAGTTATTTTGATAAAAAAATCCAGAATGCTTTTGGTGTTATGATGGATGATGTGGTGGCCGGTTTATATGCTGCTCTTGTTTTATGGGGCCTTCAAAATTTGTGGATAGCATTTTTTTAATAATATGGAGATTGAAATGACAGAAGAAGAAAAACAAACAAATAATGCACATTTTAAACACGCATTGTCTTTATATGCTGCCAGTAAAGGGTATCAGTTGACGCCTTTTGCGGATCGTATTATAAATCGTTGTTTGAATGCGTGTGGGGGAAATTGTCCTTGTGATGTATCTCGGGGTTTTTGTCCTTGTGGCGAACATGAAAAAGAAATTGCGGAAATGGGACATTGTCACTGTAATTTATTTAAAAAGCCAGAGTAACGAAGGTTGATTTTATGACAAAAAGCACCGATGAAACTCGGTGCTTTTGCATGTGGAAAAATTCAGAAATTATTCTCCTTTTCTTCTTTTCTCGTAGTTTTCCGGTTTAAGACGCCATTGCCCGTATTCATTTTTTATAAATATATCCCGATTATATAATTTTTCTAAAGCCTTATAAAATTCATCGGTCGACATATTTGTAAAAGCACAAAAATCATCTCTGATCTTATTATCTAAATTGTGATCCTTTTCTTCCACAAGACGTACGGCTTCTTCACGAGAAATATCTCCGTTTCGAACCATTCGAGAGGCAAAATCGGTTGCAAAAGCATGTCCGAATTTTGGAAATTTCATCCAAGATCCTAAAACGAATCCAAAAGAATCGACATGACTAAAATCATCGATATAATTAGAACGTTTCCACTCATTTGAAAGATCATGAAAACCACGAGATTTCGCAAATTCATAATTTTTAAAATCTAGCCATTTTACAAAATAGCTCAGATACATCGGATCTAATTTATCCAATATTTCTTGATCAGGTGCCTTTAGATAAAATAATTCATCATCTGTCAATCCCAGAGCTTTAAATTCTTCTAAATTGATTTGTGGGGCAACGTTATTAAAAATTTGATTACGGGCGGAATATGTCTCTTCGCAATCAAGGCCCCCATATTCATAAGCGACATTTTCTCCATAAACCAATAAAGGTAAATTGAGCGCATGAGCGTAATAAAGTGGAACTGTATATAATAATCGATCAAAATACCAAGAGGGTCGACCGTACTTTTCGAACATATATCGAGTAATAATTCGGCCGGCGTGTGGATTGGGTTTGAATGCTAACAGATTGCACTTAAATGTTTCGGTAATATTTTTTATATTATGTTTGGCTGCCTCTGTTGAAGTGAACAAATCTTCAACCGTTATTAAAAGAGGATTCATATTCATAAGCTCTTTCATAACATGAACTTGGTAATGACTGTCTTTTCCACCTGATACCGCAATAATACAATCATAAATCCCTTTTTCTTTTCTACGATATTTGGAGCAAAGTTTTTCTAATTCTTCTAGTCGCTTATCCCAATTTATTTCCTTTTTTTTTGCTGCATGTTGACAGGCAATGCACATACCTTCTTCATTAAATGTAATTCCGGGGCGTGTATCCGGCATAACGCAATTTTTACAAAACCGCATTTTATCCTCCTAAAAATGAACAACTCATTCTAGAAAAGTTTTTTAAAAATATCAATAAAGAAAAATCTTTCAGATGTGTATTAACGATTATTTTGATTTTGGAGAATGCCGGTAGCAGATTGAGAAATGCTCCGTGGTTTTGTGATTAGTGTTCCGGTGTGTAATTTATGTTTAATATGAGAAATATTAAGATGATTCCAAAAATCGGTATCGATAGATCTATTCTCATTCATATACGTTGTAATGACCTTTTTGAAAATAGGTATGATGAGGTTTATTGCTGGGGGATTTTTATTGAGAGACGGACTTCTTTTCACAGAATCGGATTCGATTGTCGATATTTTATCCTGTATGATACTACCGGAAACGGATGCAAAAATTTCATGAAAAAACTCTTGAATTTTAATTGATTTTTGGTCATCAGAAAGAGGGGGGGGTTGATGAATGTGCTTTTGAAAAATATAAATAAGATCGGATACTGGTAAATGGGTCGGCTCTCCACTGTTAATATAGTCCTGGATTTGTTTCAAAAGAGGAGACTGTGAAAAAAGACAATGTGTTGCTTCATGAAAGGGGGTTCCGATTTTTTTCTTCAAAATCGATTGACCCTTTATGTTGATGTATTGAGAATCTCGATCTTTAACGAGAGGAGTATTAATGAAAAAGCAATTCCCGTATGAAATACCGTCTACGATAACGTGTTTTACAAAAGGCGTGATAAAACCGGTTATTTTTTGAGGAGGTACAGCAAAAAAAGTCGCCATTTTATCAAGTTCTTGCTGATATCCCAAACGAGGATCGGTTTTAAAAATTTTATAGGCTTCAACCTGTTCTCTAAGTTTGGGCAAGGCGGAGACATAAAAAAATTTATATCCTTGATAGGCCATTTTAACTGTATTAAAAAGTCTTGTTATCTCTTGATCAGATAAATGATGTGTTTGTTTTAAAATGGGTTCAAAAGTATGTAAGAAGTCGTCTATGTTTATTTTGCTGATTTTTTGTTCGGTATCTTCTTGAGAAGCAAGATATAAGCGCATGAATCCAGAACACAATATCTTTCCTTCTTCAGAATGGAGGGGTGAGATTTGTTCGCCACTCTCTGATTTAATTTTTTGACTAAGTAGCGAAACAGAAGAGACGGGAATTTCCGCTAGTATTTCGTTTGCTTTTTTTTGGAAAAAGGAGAGCACTGTGCCACAACGCCATAAATCCTAAAAGCGAGGGACATACTTTAAATTTTATATTTATTTGGTCTTCATTCATCCATTTGATCCTCAGTTAATTTAACCTATCATAGGATCTTTTAAAAATTAAGGTTTTGAGTAAAATTCTCCTTTGAAAACTCTTAAATATGGTGAATATATTTAAGAAAACATGACATCTTCTTAAGACAAAAAATATTTTATCAGGGTAGCAATATTTGTTATGATAATCATCGAGGCAACTAAGATCATCAGAATTTTTTTATGTATCTTTTTACAGAGGAGAGCAGCTATGGGGGCGGCTATTATTCCTCCAATTAAAAGTCCTAAAATAATATTCCAATGGGATAGTTGTATAAAAATAAAAAAAGTCGCTGATTGGGCAATAGTGACAAAAAATTCCGCTAAATTAACGGTTCCGATTGCTTTTCGAGGGCAATTCCCTTTTATGATCAGGGATGATGTGACGATCGGGCCCCATCCACCACCACCGATAGCATCTAAAAAGCCACCGATAAATCCCAAAGGGGCAATATTTTTTGGGCTTCTTTTTGCAAGACGATTAATCGAAAAAGCTTTGATGAAAATGCGGATGCCTAAAATAAGCAGATAAATTGAAACGAATGGACGAATTAACGAACTATCTAGGGAAGATAAAATGTAGGCCCCGAGTATTCCTCCTAAAATACCGGGGATAATAAGTTTTTTAAAAACTCTTTTATCTATATTCTTAAACTTGAAATGGGAGAGACCGGAGGCTAGGGTTGTAAAAATTTCAACAAAATGAATGCCGGCACTTGCTTGAACAATCGGAACCCCCATAAAAGTAAGAGCCGTTGTTAAAAAAACACCAAAAGCCATTCCTAATGCCCCATCTATTATCTGCGCCATAAAACCGAAAGCGACAAAAATTAAAAATCCTTCCACAAAAATCTCCTTTCTTTTCTGATTGTATAAGGTTTAAATGAAAATTCAATAAAAATCATTTGGGAGGTTTTTATTTTAAATTGATGACCTATCAGATAAAATAATTTTGCTCATTAAAAAAACTTATGTAAATCTGTGAGAAATATTTTTTTTACATTCTTGATTTGAAATAGAGGACCCATTTAAAAGAAAATTGATTTTATTATCTTTTTTGAATTTTTTCAAAAAATTCTTTTGATGTTGGATAAATGATGGGGTTGCTTTATTATCCCCAATCATATCTTCTTTCAGGTTGTTATATAACTCATAATTAGAATAATCTTAAGGTCAATTATGAATAGAGTATGGTTTTTCATTAAAATCAGGAATAAACGTATATGAGATAAATAAAATTATTTCACTGTGACCATCTTATAAGAAGGCATCCATCACCCCTAAGCCTAATAAAGGCACAATTTCCGAAAATTATACTCCAAGAAGTCTTAATAGCTTAGGAGACCATATAAATTGTGATAAGCTCTCATACACAAATCATAATGAAGCCTAATCTTAAATAAATTAACTGAGTGTCAAAATTAACCACTAGTGGGATTTTTACAATTTGAATCCTTTTATTTTTGATATGAGTTTTCTATTTTTTCTTTATCTTGAACCATGATACGAAAGTGCTTTTTCCCTGTGCTGTCTGGCACAATAACAGCTCTGATATAAATGTTCGAAGAAATTATCAAATTGTTTCGGTGTTGGTTGAAACATGCAAAGTTTTTCTTATAAAAGGATTTAAGGTCTTTCTGGTTGTAAATTATTGCTTCTATTTTGTTTTAATCTTGTTTCTTTCAGCATACCATTTAGCAAATTCATCCAGTGCATGACCCCAAAATTGAGCTTCGTATTCGTGATTAATTGCACGCAATTCACTCAAGGTTTTATCTTCTCCGTCCGGAATATAGAACTTGTCATGCCAACGTCCACATTCTCCTCGAGCTTTCAAGGCAATCCGTCCTGTTCCTCCCCCTGTGAATAGGATGGGATCTTTCCCAGGTTCGCAATAGGCAAAACAATGTTCAATTCTTGCACGCCTATTTTGTATATTCTTTATCATTTCCAAGAATAAGTCTACACCGATTTGTTTATCAAAGTAAGCATTATAAGGTCCCGGTAGACCGCCTAAAGCTTCCAGATATAAACCAGAGTCGGATTTTAGAACAGGAACACCTAATTTATCTGCTCCGTATTTGGCACTAAACAAGGCTACCTCACCACAAGTTTTGGCTTGTATTTCCAATACCTCAAAATCCGGATTCATGATCTCAACATTAAATCCGTATTTTTTTATAAAGAAATCATTGGCTTCTTCTACTTTGTGTGGGTTTTTTGTTAAATAGATTAATTTATTTTCCAAGCTGTTTTCCTTTCAATAATATGGGGACAAAGATTGATGATCCAGTATTATTTTTTGTGATAGAAGGCTTTTGATTAATCATACATGATAAAGAGTAGGATTTTATGGCCCTTTGGAGTGCTTTGATAAGAAAAAAAGAAAAAGGACGCCTCTTCGCTCGTCCTAAATGGTCGGGGCGACATGATTTGAACATGCGACACCTTGGTCCCAAACCAAGTACTCTACCAGGCTGAGCTACGCCCCGATCAACTTTTTACCTTTTACACGATTTTTTTCTACAAATCAAGATATTTTTTATGTTTGTTGGTAATAACTCAAAGAATTACTTTTGATTTTTTTGTTTAAAAACTTCTATAACCAAATAAAACGAGTTTTCTCAAAACCATTTTTCAAGATCTATAATAATGAAAATAATAGTGGTAAAAAATATTATTATTTTTATTTTTAAAAAATATTGACAAATTTAAAAAAATTTGTTAGTATACAGATAAGAGAGTTTTTTAGACAAATTGAGAGTGTATTTAAAATAATTGGGAGGATATTGTATGTTTGAATTTTTAAAAAAGTTTTCAAAAAAAACAAATGAAGAAAAAAAATTTGAATTAGGAGCGACGGTAACAAAAAAAGGCGTTCATTTTTCTTTATTTTCCCATAATGCAACTCAAGTTTTTTTATGTTTATTTGATGAAAAAGATCGAGAAACCAAACGTATTCCTTTAGAACGAAAGGGAGATATTTGGGAGGTGGATGTTGATGGCTTAAAAGCCGGACAAAGATACGGCTATCGGGTTGATGGGCCTTATGATCCTAATCAAGGACATCGTTTTAATGTCAATAAATTATTGTTGGATCCTGCTGCAAAACAGTTGACCGGTCCCGTGAAAGAACATGTGTCACAGCTTCCTTATGATCCGGAAGATCCCATGAAGGAATATGCTTTAAGTAAAGAAGACAGTGCCCCTTATATGCCAAAGTGTGTTGTTGTAGATACGCATAAATTGGAATCTCAAAAATCTACAAGACCCTATTTGCCGTATGATGAAACGGTTGTATATGAAACTCATGTAAAAGGGTTGACGGCTCAACATCCGGATGTGCGAGATGATGAAAAAGGAAAATTTTCTGCATTAAAAGATCGACATATTCAATCGTATTTCCATGACTTAGGGGTTTCAAGTGTGGAGTTGTTGCCGATTTATGCGTTTGTTCAGCCAAAATTTTTACAAGATCGTCATTTAAACAATTATTGGGGTTATGATCCGATTTGTTTTATGGCTCCGAACAGCGATTATATCGGCGGATCTTTGGAGGAGATTCGTCAAGCGGTGGATCAGTTGCATAAAAAGGGAAAGGAAGTCATTTTAGACGTTGTTTATAATCATACGGGAGAAGGGAGTGGCATGGGGCCCTCACTGTGTTATCGAGGTATTGATAATGCGTCTTACTATAAACTGGATCCGAATTGTCCGCATAATTATATGGATGATACGGGATGCTTGAATACTCTTAATCTATCCAATCCGGCCGTTTGTGATTTGGTCGTTCAATCTTTAAGATATTGGGCTCGAGTTTTGGATATTGATGGATTTAGATTTGATTTGGCTGCAACATTGGGTCGTAATGAATTTAATGAATTTAAATCGGATGCCCCATTTTTTAAAGCTATTCAGGCAGATCCGCTTTTGTCAAAATTAAAAATGATCGCCGAACCTTGGGATTTGGGTCCGGATAGCTATCAATTAAATAGTTTCCCTGCTCCCTTTATGGAATGGAATGATCAGTTCCGTGATACGGCTCGTCGTTTCTGGAAAGGTGATGAAGGTTTGGCCGGTTGTTTGATGTACCAGATGGTTGAAACCAATCGTAAAATTAATTTTATTACGGCGCATGACGGGTTCACTCTTTATGATTTGGTCAGTTATAATGAAAAACATAATGAGAGTAACGGGGAAAACAATAATGATGGAAACAATACCAATCACAGTTGGAATTCAGGAGCCGAAGGCTTAACAGATAATCAAGATATAGAAAATTTCCGTCTGCGACGAGCAAAGGCTATGATGGCAACTCTTTTGTTATCAAACGGAACACCCATGATATTGGGGGGTGATGAGTGTTTGCGGACTCAAAACGGAAATAATAACACCTATTGTCAAGATAATGAAGTGACGTGGCAACCGTGGATCAATTTGTCTCAAAAACAGTCAGATATGAAGGAGTTTACTAAAGAGTGTCTCAAATTAAGACGTCAAATGATCAGAGGTGTTCCTCAAGAAATACGTCCGATTAAGCCGGATGGATCTACGATGAATGGGGAAGATTGGCAGTCTTATATGAGATCCTTTGGATATGTTGTACAACCATCTGATTCGGAAAGTAAATTTTTGGTCGTTTTAAACGCTTCCGTTCATTGTTTGGACTATCATATTCCGGCTGATTTAACAGATCAAAAATGGGAGACTGTTTTAAATACGGCTTCTGATAAAAATATATCTAAAAAGGATTTAGAGACAACGACTTGTTCGGTAGAACCATGGTCCATGTGTGTTCTTAAAACAAAGGGACGATTGGGTAAATCTCGATAAGGGAGTGTTTCTTTGAATACCGATGTTTTCGAAAAAAAACATCGGTATTCTTCTTTAAAAATTACGAATCGCACCATTTATCAAGATAATTGAAAAAGGATGTTGGTTGTTCTGCCGAAATAAATCTTGAAAGGTCATATCGGCAGAATGTATTTTATAAAAGTGAGATTTTGGAATATACCGCCTTTTGAGAGACGAGAGCTAAGCCCCCATAAACGATTGCCGAAACAACAAGTCCTCTCTGTTCTTTTTCTTTTAAAAAGTCAAAAACATGATCAAGATCAATCCAGTATTTTTTTAAAATAATCCCATTGTCGTTTGTCGGAGAAGATGAGGGGTTGCTATCTATATGACAAAGTGCCACCGTGGTGGTTTCCGAAGTGGCTCCCGGAGAGCTGGCGACTCGTGTTGCCAAAATGTCGATATGGGTTGCCGAATATCCGGTTTCTTCCAAAAGTTCGGCTCGAATGGCCTCTTCGATACTTTCTCCTTTTCGCTCGTCGCCAATCAAGCCGGCCGGCCACTCAATGCATCTTTCGGAAATATTTTCCGCTCGTATGGGCGGACGAATTGTTTCGATCAACAGAACTTGGATTTGTTTTTTATACCGCCTCACGGGAATTAAGGTCACACAACCGGATGTGTTGGACCTGTGCGCATAATACCACGGACTTTTATTAAAAGTGGTTTCTTTTAAATCCAAAAAAGAGGTGTGATATAAAATATTACCTGAAAAGGGAGTAATCAATTTTGATCTTTTTTGAAGTTTTTTTGCTAAAGCATTTAATAAATTTTTCATCCTTTATCTCTCTTGGTTCCAGTATATATAACAAGATAAAGATTGTCAAAAAAACTTTACTTTTGGATTTGTTTTTGTTATCCTGCCGAAGAATATGAGAGTGAAATATGCTGTTGTTTTGATCTTATTGGTGATGGCTGCCGGATCGTTTTTGATTCCGTCACGTGATTTTTCTCATTTAATTTTTCCCGAGCAAGATGAAATGAAAATTTTAATAAACGGAGAAGAAATCATTCCGCCGTTTTCGAAAAATATTAAGGAGTATTATGCCTTAACAATGAATACTCTTTACCCTAATGAGATGGATGTGAATGGAGAGAAAAAGACATTTAAGATTAAACAGTTGGATACACCGGAAAGAGTGTTTTTCAAAGTCGGAAAAGAGTGGTATGTCTTATGGACACGGGATTCAAATTTCCCGAATTATACGTATGCAGAGAACGGTGCTTCAGAGGGGTGGTTGTTTGTTGCTCCTTACCATCTTCAAAACAAGCATCCTTCCGCCGCTTTTATTATTAACAAAGAGGGAAAACTTGTTTTTTATCGTCGTAATATAAAACCAAACGGAGGTATTTCTAATTTTCAAAAGATTGTTCTACCCTGTGGAAAAATTCGTTTTACATTCATGGCTGAGAGAGAAAAAAAAGAGGGATTTGATTCTTATTTGATGGGCACACTTGTCGTTTTAGATGAACAATTTCGAAAAATTGATGAAGTAAGCCTTTTCCCGGAAAACAACGAAGATTGGCCTCATTATATTGAAAATCATGATTCTTTTATGTTGAATGATCATCATTATATTCTGACATCCGTTCAAAAACGATCATTAAAAAATGAGCCCTCTACAAAAGTGATCAATAGTATTATTCAAGAAGTCGAAAACGGTCAAGTTAAGTTTTTATGGCAATCTATTGACCATCCCGAATTGAAGCAAGATTGTATTCGATTTTGTGATTTTGAAAACGAGGAAGAGTTTCAAGATTACGTTCATTTGAATTCTATTCTTATAGACCCTAAAGACAATCATTTGATTGTTTCTTTTGCTGCCAATTCCGGCGTGATGAAAATAGATCGCCAAACCGGTCGAATCCTCTGGAAATTGGGAGGGAAAAATGATCAATTCGGATTAAAAAAAGAACAATTATTTTTGGGGCAACATAGCCTTTCTTGGACTATGGACGGATATTTGATGTTGTTTGATAATCATTCCAAGACTTTTTCCGAATATTTTTCAGAGGAGGACTTTCCTGTTCGCGGGCTTTATAACAGAGCTCGTATTCTGAAGTTTAAATTAGATGAAAAGAATAAAAAGGTGATTGATTTTAAAGAAATTCCCTTATTTTATCATACCGAATTTACCGGATCAGTTTATCAGTTGCCATCGGGTCATTATCTGGTTAGCTATGGGCCGAATACGGATATGTCTGTACAAGAAATAGATCAAACCGGAAAAAATGTATTTATGTCCCTTAAGTTCTCCTCACAGCTTTTGACATATCGGGCTTATAAATATCCGACTCTTTTTCACGAAAAAAAATAAAAAAGATCTTGCAATTTTAAAAAAAATAGTGTAAAAAAGAAATCACGATGCACCCGTAGCTCAATTGGATAGAGCATCTGACTACGGATCAGAAGGTTGTAAGTTCGAATCCTGCCGGGTGCGCCATTTATCCCCTTTCCTGATGGTGAGGGGATTTTTTTTGAAAAAGAATTAGGTAGAGAGAATTCTCTTTACGGAAGTTCGGAATAAAAGTTGATCATTGTTTCGAATAAAAGTGACAGGAAGACCCCAAAAAGAGTCTTTTTAGAAACATTGATCATGAGAAGAATAGTAAACGACAGATATTTTTATGTGAATAAAAATCAAAAAAAGCTTGCAATTTTTTTTGAAAAGGGTGTAAATATACTTTCATCAACAAGCACCCGTAGCTCAACTGGATAGAGCATCTGACTTCGGATCAGAAGGTTGTAGGTTCGAATCCTGTCGGGTGTGCCATTTCAACACCGGATGATTTTATGTCTCCGGTGTTTTTTATGAGGTAAACTCTTTTAATCCTTTATTTTATATTTTTCAATTTATTGAATTGATTATATTATTCATAATGTTTTTGTTTTTACTTGTACTTATTTAAATAACTTGACAAAAATTTGAAACGTGATAATCTTAATACAGGATATATTGAAAAACGGGGTAGAAATGAGTTTCTTAAAATTTTTATTTGGGGGATGGGAAAATTCAAAATCGGAGAGAAAAATTAATCAGCGAGATGAAGAAGGTCGAACGGCCTTCATGAGGGCGGTGAGCAATTTTGATTATGCTGAAATTGATCGATTGTTTCATCAAGGTGCCGATATCAATATGTTGAATGAAGAAGGAGAACCCATTTTAATAGAGCTTTTCAAAAAAAGAGCTCCTTTATGTTGGAAGAAGCCGGATGGATTATCGGAAGAAAATGAAATTCGGATTGATGAACTAGATAAAATGATTATTTATTTGGTTAATTTGGGCATTGATGTCTCCCTTAAAGATCGTTTTGGTTGGACACCTCTTTTATATGCAATCGAGCAAAGACAAATTGAATTGGTAAAGTTGTTGATAGATCGAGGAGCCAATCCGAAAGACCGGACGAAACAAGATGAAACACCTCTTCATAGAGCCTGTTATTCGGGGGATAAAGATATCGTTTGTTTTTTGTGTGAAAAAGGTGTTGATATTGATGCGCTTAATCAGAGAGGTCAGACGCCGTTAATGCTTGCTCTGCAGGCAAGAAATATGGAGATTGTCTCATTTTTGTTGGATCGGGGAGCCGGCATTTTTTTTAAAGACAATGAGGGTTGTGGCATTATAGAGTATTTTGAAAAGGGATATTATTTGCTCAGGGAAACCGAACAATTAAAATGCCTTCGATTACTTTGTCAAAAAGGGGTTGATTTAAATGCTCAAGATCAAAATGGTGAAACTATTTTAATGCGACAGATAGGCAAGAAAAATTGGAAGATAGTTAATCTTTTACTGAAATATAATCCTGATGTGAATGTGCAAGATAATTGCGGATGTACAGCTCTTATGAGGGCTGTGGAAGGAGAAAATATTAAGTTAGTGCATCGGTTGTTACGAAACGGGGCAGATGTCTGCCTTAAAGATAATCTTGGAGGCACCGCTTTTAATCTGGCTGTTAGAATGGGAAATTTATCGATAGTTCAGGAGATTTATGCTAAAATGGAAGAAAAACAAGTTAAGATGGCTCCTGATATTTTATTCGATTTTCTTTGTAATATTTCAATCTCTTCTTTAACAAAAGATCATATAAAAGATAAAAAGTTTATTCCCCTCTTGGATTGGTTATATCAAAAAGGGGTCCCTCTGGATTATCAAAGTCAATTTGGAGAGACGCTTTTAATGGAGTGTGTGAAAAGAAATAGCCGAGTACTTGTAGAGGCTTTGTGTCAAAGGGGTGTGGATTTAAATCTTCAAGATCAAAATGGACAAACGGCTCTTATGCATGCCGTATTTAATCAAAATCCGGATTTAGTCCGATGTTTGCTTGAATTTGGAGCGAATGTGTTTATCAGGGATAAAAACGGAAAAAATGCTTTAGAATTGGCACAGAGAAAACGAAATAAAGAGATAATAAATCTTTTACGCGGAGAAAAATATACCTCCCAATTTTTATCTCAGATGACTTATCGGCAACTGATTGACGGAAAAAACAGTGAAAATCTTTTTAAGACATTGAAAGGGTTGGATATCCTGGGACGCGTTTTTGAGTGTGAACAAATTGACACTTATGAAAAATTAAAAAGTGTCTATTCAAATATAACAAAGTATGGACCAAAAGAAATCCAACAAGAGCGATTTCAAAAACAGCTCAAAAATAGCTTTATTTCAAAACAAATACAACTGAGCCGATTGAAGTCTCAACAATGATCAATCATCTGTGCCTCTCGGGGTGACAAGAGGCCGGTCGGACAGAAGAGAAGCTCTCTTATGCTCTCATTGCCTTGTATATCCGTGGGTATGCATAAGATAAAGGTGTTTTATCGTACGCTCAATAAGTGCAAAAATATTTTGTAAAACGTAAAATATTCAGAGTGCGATTGGGTATATTTAGGCTAATTTAAATTTATAGGAAGTCTGAGAGGATTGAATTGTGAGAGATTGATTTGAGTGATCGAGGAAGGATGATCGCTTCGTGTTATTGGGTTTCAAAAGAGTGTTGTATAAAATTGGTATTGTTGAAAAAATGATAATATTTGAATTTCGGATTCTTTGGATGTAATTAGATTGTAAGCTTATTCAATAACTAACAAAATAAAAACGAATTTGATTATATCTTTTTTTACAATTTTTCTTTTTTTTTGAGTATATTAAGAATGAGGCATTGAGCATTTTTGAGTGCTTGAGATGTTTGAGAAAAATACATAGACCCTTTTACTTTTGAGATGACTAAAATGAGAAAATACTCTCAAACCAATGAACAGAATGATACATGTTGACTACTTGAGGTGGTGGTCATTCGGTAGATGGAGTTTTATTTGTTGTGAGAGAATATCAATAACTTTTTGAAGGGTTGTCTCTCTGGGACCATCCGTTAAAATGACATTCCATGTGATGGGACCGGTCTTAAGAGCCAGTTGTTTTTCGAGTTCGCTTTCTTTTTTAACATCGGACGGGTTTCTTTTTCTGGTTTTGACGCGTTCCGTTCGGACACTTAAGGGAGCATCCATCCAAAGTCCGATAAACGGAACCTTCATTTCTTTGGCAAGAGCCATGACGGATTTCCTTTCTTTTTCATTATAAAAAAGGGCATCTAAAATAACACATGAACCGATTTTAAGAGCTGTTTTGGCTTGTTGCTTTAAAACATCATAAACGACTTTCTCAAAAGCGGGTGTATTATAGGTTGGGTTCATCCGATCTGTTAAGTTAATCCCTTTAATCTGTTTTCTAATCACATCATCTCTTAAAATAACCGCACCGGGAGCCGGATCCATTAAACCGCCTATTTCTCGAGCTATTCGAGATTTTCCACTGCCAGACAGACCGCCACAGGCAATTAGGAGTGGTTTAAACAAAGTCATAAAATGGCATGCCAATTCGAAATACAATTGAGCAGATTTGATTGTTTTTTCTTTTTCAACACCTGATAAAAGAGTTGTTTTCTTGGCACAAATGGCGGCTCTTGAGGCGGCACGCATGGACTGATAAAGAGGCATTAACGGAATCCCTTCAATATCATTCGTATAAGCCATATAGTGATTGAAAAGCATATTGGCCAATCGCCTTAATCCTTTGGCTTCCAGATCCATTGTCAGAAAAGCTAGATCATATAACGTATCAATCGTATCCATGGATTCACTATATTCAACAGGACTAAAAAATAGAAATTTTTTATTGTTGTAGGCAATATTGGAGAGTAATAAATCGCCATGACATTTTCTGACATGACCGCTTTTTTGACGGATAGTAATTAAACGAGCATTTTTATTTAAATTCTCCAAACTGTTTTTGGTTAGCTTGTTTAATTGCTTTTTATCAAAAATATCCGGACAAAAACAAGATAAAATCGCTTCGTTTTCTAAAATAGTCTTTTTAAGGATCTCCTCTCCCCAACGATTATGAAATGTTTTTGCTTTTGAGTGTAATTCTGCTAATTTTTCAGCTAAATCCATCACTTCAAAGCGATCAAAGTCAGGAGACGGAAGCTTGTTTTCTAAAATTGATTCGGCGGGAATACGTTTCATAACCAAAACCGTATCGATTTCTTTCCCTAATTTTCCGCCAATTCGAATTTTCCCATTTTTAAGTTGTTTGATTGGTTTAAGTCCGATAATCAGATGAGGGGCGTAAACGGTACTTCGTTTCATTTCTTGCAAACAGGCCAGCTTGCGTTTTTCAGGTGTCGAGAAATCAATATCGGGATATAAAACAGATCGTTTAAGCTTGTAGACATAATTGCCGGCCAAAAATAAAAAAGCAATATGGGATTGAACTTGTGTGACCTCGCTCACCCCATGGGGATATGATGCAGGATCGGATAAAGCATCTACAATTTGTTGTTGATCATCTAGAATCATTTTTATTTTCTTTCAAATAGGGTTCCGGATGAATGAGAATATCGGCATTGGGATATTTCTCGCGAATGCCGTTTTCAATATACTCGGTTAAATTATGAGCGCTTTTTAGGGTTAATTGCTCATCCATTTCAACGGTCAATTGAATAAAAACGGAATCTCCCGAGGATCGGGTCTTTAAATCTCGAATATTAATAACCTCCGGATAAGATAAAACAATATCTTTGATCCCTCGTCGAAACGAATCGGGAAGTTCATGATCCATCAGCATATCAAAAGATTCGCGAGAGACTTGATAAACAACAAAAAGTAGGTAAAGACTGACACCGATCCCAAACAATGAATCAATCCAATACAATTGCCAATAGTGGGATGCAATCATAGAAATAATTACACCAACGTTCATTAAAATATCACCGGTATAATGCGCTTGATCCGCCTTAATAGATAAAGATCCAGTCTTTTTAATGACATATGATTGAAAAAGGACTAAAGAAATTGTCCCGATAATAGCGATGACGGTTACCCAAATACCAATATTAATTCTAGCGAGAGGTGTTGGATCCATGAATCTGGAAATTGATTCACTCAATAAAAAAAGAGAAGCAATTAAAATGATGAAGGCTTGTATTAATCCTCCCAAGGCTTGTGCTTTTCCATGTCCGAAGCGGTGTTGTTTGTCAGGAGGCTCAATAGCCTGTTTTACCGCAATAAAATTAACGGCTGAAGTTAACAAATCTTGACAAGAATCAAATAAACTCGAGAGAATAGAGACGGAGTGTGTAAACAGATACGCAATCAGTTTTGCTACGATCAGAAAAACGGCTGTTAGCACTGAGGCTATACTCGCCAATTTCATTAAACGTTCGTTTTTCCTTTTCTTCTTTTCTGACATCATTTGGGCATTATATAATCTTTTTTTTGTTTTTTCCATAGATTTTTGATAAAATACATCTATATTATTTGACGAAGAAGATATAGAGGGATATAAAAAATGCCAACAAATCCGTATGAATTATTGGGTGTATCTAAATCAGCTTCTGCTGATGAAGTTAAAAAAGCTTATCGTAAGCTCGCTCGGACATTGCATCCGGACGTTAATCCGGACAAAAAAGCCGCTGAAAAATTTAAAGCTATAACGGCTGCTTATGAGTTGTTATCTGATCCGGAAAAAAGACGACGTTTTGATGCCGGAGAAATTGATGGTGAGGGGAATCCAACACCTTTCGGAAGTGGTGCCTATGATCGCTCAGGAGGAGGATTCGGGCAAGGATTTTCCGGTTTTAATGCCGGTGGAGCCCGATACGAAACACATTCGATCAATCCGGAAGATTTGGCCTCTATGTTCGGAGGGGGCGGATTTAATTTTTCGGATTTATTCGGAATGGGGGGAGCCGGTCGTTCACAAAGAGGATTTAGAGGCGGGTATGAGGCGTCTGGTGGACGAGATGTTTCGTATGAGTTGAGTATCCCCTTTAATTTGTCAATTACCGGTGGAGAAACAACTGTTCAATTGGCCAACGGAAAAGCTCTGAAGGTTAAAATTCCGGCGGGCGTTCAAACAGATGCCGTTTTGCGATTAAAAGGACAAGGAGAACTCGGATATGGGAATAAAGCCGGAGACGCTCTGATTAAAATAAAAGTACAATCTGATCCTCTTTACTCCAGAGATGGAAATAATGTTATTATGATACTTCCGATCACTTTGAAGGAAGCAGTTTTGGGAACGAAATTGACAATCCCAACTCCATCCGGGTCCGTTATTATGAAAATTCCCCCTTATGTGAGTTCCGGAGAAACTTTACGTCTCAAAGGAAAAGGGGTAACGGGGAAGGGGGATTTATTGGTAAAAATAAGCATCATTCTTCCCAAGAAAGTGGATTCAGCTTTATCTGATTTTATCAAAAATTGGTCGGAGCCAACTCCTAATCCACGCTCTTTTGGCTAACGGATTTTTGTGGTAGAAATTTTGGAAACTCCTGTTTTGATACACAAAATTGAGAAAAAGGAGGGGGCTATTTTTATTTGGCTGTCTAAGTCGCTAAATGCGATTTTGTCCAATCTTTTTTTATTTTTTTAATATTTTATCTGTTTTCTATTTTTATTATTGAAATATCCTGTTGATTTTATTTTATATTCTATGTAAAAAATACTTTTATAAAAATATAATAAGCTGTCAAAATTCTATATATCATAAGTTTTTATGACCTGAAAATTTAACAATATGACACTTTTATGAAAAAAAGTTTGAATTGGTTTAAAAAGTAGGATATACAGAAAGTGTAGACCTTTTTTTGCTGTTCGATGTTGGGCTAAACGCGAAAAGCGGAAAATAGGGATTAGGTCAACAAGGAGACAAAAAAATGAAATACACCTTATTGCTGTTATCCGGATGTTTGTTGTTGTCGGCATGTTCAATGCCGAGGCATTCCGGAGTTTGTGAGGGGAGCTTTGTAAAAGGATGCCAACCGGAAGTTTATTTTCCTTTTGATTCCGCAAAGATGAGAATTGATGAAGAAAAGAAATTAAGTTGGCCGATACAGAAGTTAAAACGGTTTCCTGACAGACAGGTTGTTATCAGTGGCTATACCGATCAGATCGGAAGCGATAAATACAATCTGGCGTTATCGTGTCGCAGGGCAGAAACCGTCAAGGCTTATTTTATAGAACAAGGAATATCCGCAGACCGTATTACAACGGAATGTAAGGGTAAGGCCGAACCGAGAGTGACTTGCTGTCAGGTTGAGCTGGCTACAACACAACGACGAGCAGAAATTAAAATTGAAAGCCGTTCGAATTTATTTTAAAGAAAGGAAGAAATATGAAGCAAACAAAAACAACTATTCGAGAATTAAGACGCTTTTATAAAGGGGTCTTGTTAAATTGCTTAGCCATTATTGCTGGGCTTGCTATTGCTGTGAACGCTGAGGCAACGTCGCTTAATGTCGATACGAGTAATTTAACTGTAAGTGGTTCTTCATTATCAGGAACGGCAACAGTTGATGTGACGGGGCTTGCCACGACAGATATTACTGATTTTGATACGACGGTGACGGGATTGGCTAATACAGCTATAGATACTTCTATTGCGTCCGGCTCTTTGCAAACGGCATTGGGAGCAAAGGCAGATGCTACAGATGTGTATACGAAAACGGAAGTAGATACCTCATTGAGTGCAAAAGCCGACTCTGCTGACTTGACTGCATTAAGCGATGCAGTTGGTACGACGATTACATCGACCGGTTCATTAAATGGATCCGAAATCGGAAATGGTACAACCGTTGCCGGAGCTCTTGGAACACTGGACAGTGCGGTTGCTCAGAATGCAGTTGATATTGCCACAAAAGCAAATGCTACAGATGTGTATACGAAAACGGAAGTAGATACCTCATTGAGTGCAAAAGCCGACTCTGCTGACTTGACTGCATTAAGCGATGCAGTTGGTACGACGATTACATCGACCGGTTCATTGAATGGATCCGAAATCGGAAATGGAACAACCGTTGCCGGAGCTCTCGGAACACTGGATGATGCGATTGCCAAAAATGCGGACGATATCACTCAAAATACAGACAGTATAACGGCACTCCAAGGAATTGTCGGTGATGGCTTGTCAGCCCAGACTGGTTTGGCGAATGTTGAAACGACAGATACATTGACGGATGCGGTTGTTAAATTGGATACAGCTGTGAAGGGAAATTCAGATGCTATTGCTCAAAATACGGCAGATATTGCTCAAAATACAGCTGATATCACTCAAAATAAAACAGATATTGCTCAAAATAAAGCAGATATTGCTCAAAATACGGCGGATATCGCTCAAAATACGGCAGATATTGCTCAAAATACGGCGGATATTGCTCAAAATACAGCAACGATCGGAGCGGGAACGGCTATGGGTACAAGTGGCGTCTTAGCCAGTGAGACTTTGGGTAGTGATTCCAGTTCGGTGACGGTCGCTGGAGCATTAGGTATTCTGAGTGATACTATTGGCAATATGTCATTACCTACGGCCAATGGTAATTTTTCTGATGCTTCAAGTACGGTCACTGAGGCGTTGTCTGATTTGGATCTTGCTTTGGGTGATCGTAATTGGGAAGGTTATGATAAAGGTATTGGTAATGCTTTAGCAAGTAATTCATCTGTTTCTGATGCGGTTGCTCAACTCAATACTAATATTGGCTCTTCTTCCGATTTGAGTGGGGGAACACATGTTTCATCCAGCACATCCATTTATGGAAATTTAGCCAGCTTGGATGCCACAATCGGTGGGGCTATTGGAGCGAACTCAAATACGGTTTTAGCTGATGCAACTTTGGGTGATGGTAGTGCCGGAACGGTGACGGTTGCTGGTGCTTTGGGATCAGTTAGCAATGCTATTGGAACTCTTACCTATGAAAATACCGCCTCTGTATCTTATGACCCCATTGCCACTGGTTCCGATTTAACAACTGCTGTTTCACAGGTGGCTTCCAATATTGGAACGGCAACTACAAGTGCAATTAATGGAGTTCAGGCAAATGCGACTGTTAATGCCAATATTGATGCAATTAATAACACTATTGGTGATATGAGTACACTGTCTGCTCGTGATGAACAAGCTTCTGTTGGTGATTCACTCACAAACGGAACAGGAACGGCACCGGTAACAGTTGTTGAAGCTTTGAATAACATCGATGCAACACTCGGTCAAATTCATGGCTTGAGCGATAAGTTAGCAGTAAATGGTGCGGGGACAAACCTAGCTACCGGAACAACGGTTGAAGACCACCTAACTGCAGTGGATGCGGCTATTGGTGATAGAACAAATATTGGTTCCGCCAATGTGGCCATCAATAATGCAACGGCGACGTCAGTTGCTTCTGGTTTACAGACGGTTGGTAATACAATTGGTGATATGGATTTTGCCGCAACCGGTTATTTGAGTGGTACGACGGACTTAAGTAGTGGATTAAGAACATTGGATAGTCAACTTTATGGTGTCCATTCAGATGTTCAACGTTTGGAAAATGAAGTGCGTGGTGGTTTCGCTTCCATGGCTGCGTTATCCGCTTTGGTTCCGAATGCTCGGGCTGCCGGAGATACTCAATTGTCAATGGGTACGGGTGTTTATCGTGATCGAGCAGGGTTCGCCATTGGTGCTTTCCATTACCTGAATGATAATACATTGTTGAACGTTGGTGGTGCTTATGGTGGCTCAAAGAGTGGCGTCGTTCGTGCGGGTGTCACCTTTGGTTGGTAAGCTGGAAAAAAACAAAAAACTCCTGAGCTATCAGGAGTTTTTTGCATTTTAATTTTCTTTAGGAGAAATGAATATGATAAAACTAAAATCTCTCATCTTGAAAAAACGGTTCTCTAAAAAGAAAGTACTTTGGAGTCTTGCTGTCATCTTAGTATTTGTTATTGGATTCTCTTCACACTTTCTTTTATCAACTCAAAAACAATTCTATCGAGCTTGTTCAGATGGTCAAGGATGTGATTGCCTTTGGGAAAATATGTCAGATGATCTTCGAAAAAATTATATTTTTGTTCAAGAATATTTCAAAAAAAATTCTAGATTGGATCAAGGTATTTTAAAAGAAATTCCTTTGACTAATTTAACCGAATTGGCTTCTTTTACTCGATTTTGTATCGCTCAAGAGCAAAAAAAAGAAATTTTATTAAATTTAAAATCTGCTCCATCGAATTATGCTTGCATGCACAATACAATTGTTAATCAATTTAGTAGTGATGAAATTATCTTTTTATCACAAGTTCAAAAAAAATCATTAAACCAATTAACAACTATTCCTGAAATGGAGGCGTACATAAAAGTTGTTGGTAAATTAGCTCTTTGTATGAACGCTCAAAATCAGCAAGCTTTTATCAGAGAGCGAGCAATACTTCTAAAAAAAATTGATATGCTTAAAAATCAACAGAAACCATATAAAAAATAGTTTATTGCCATAAAACAGTATTTTTGTAGTTATTTCTTCAAAAAAAGCGGATTTGAGTCCGCTTTTTTCGATGATATCAATTGGTTCAATAAAAATTATCTGTCACGTTTTGAGGTGTGCATAATTATCACGTTGCGATTCATATTATTATCTTTTTCCCATTGTGTCCTATATTCTGTAATCGATAATTTTTCTTTGCCAAGCTTTTTTGAAAGGGGGGTATTTATACAAATGAATTCCCCACCGAGACATGAAGGATTTAAACCGCCCTTAAGAGATTGAATTTGCGTATTGGAGCAGTCATAGTTTCCTCCAACGTATAAAGGACCGTTTTTTAAACTTTGCAATAAGCTCTTATTTGCACAACTAAAGTCATGTAAAACAATCAGATTGTGATTGTTTAGATCGAATCTTAGATCAATAACTTTTGTTTTTTTTGATTGAAGGGTGTTGAGATTTTCCACAACAAAAAGTCGATTAGCCATATCCGTATTGGGAAATAAAGCTCCTCCATTATAGAAAAAGGATGGGATAACACTATTTTGTTTGCTCCATTCTTTTCGATAAGCTTGGGGTGTTAAGAAAGAAACCTGAAGGTGTTCCGCTAAAGGTGTTCCTTCCAAATTTAATCCCCCTAAAATATATTGAGGGGCTCCTTTTAAAGATTGAATTTGTGTTTTGCTAATATCACATCTTCCCTTGATAAATAAAGGAAAATTTTTCATATCAGTAATATCGGGGTTGTCGGAACAATCAATATCAGCAATAAGACCGGTATTACTTAAATTCGGTAAAGCACCTTCTTGTAAGCGGATGGAAGTCTCTATGATAAAAGGAAGTGTCCTCTCTTCTGTGGCTTTTGAGAAGTCATGGATTCTGTTTTCTGTATCTCTTATTTTCATTTTACGCTCCTTAAAACTAACCTTTCTTAAGATTATATATCTTTTTGTTTGTTTTGGCAACTTTTTTTATGATAAAAAAATAAAAAATCTTGAATTTGTTTTTTTTAAATGAGATAATTCTTTAAAAAAGGAGGTATTTTATGAAACGAAATATTTGTAAAACGGTTTGTCTTTGTGCTGTTGGTTTGATCGGATTTATTCCTTTCTCGCCTCAGGCTGCGAATATCGTTTTGGAAAAACCGGATATGAGTGGCGGAATTTCTTTGGGAGAAGCCATAAATCGTCGAGAAAGTCGTCGAGAATTCAGTCCGGAAAAAATTAAACCCCAGATTCTTTCAAATATTTTCTATGCGGCATTTGGTATTTCTCATGATGGTAAGCATACGATTCCGACTGCCAGAAATCAGAAAAATTTAGTTGTTTTTGCTATTATGCCAAATGGTGTTTATCGCTATAATCCGGATGAACATCAATTAGAGGAAATATCTTCTAAGAATTTAATACCTCTTTTATCAACACAAGATTTTGTGGAAGATTCTCCGCTTAACTTGATTTTTGTCGGATCGGATCCGAAATATTCTCCTCTTCATGCCGGTTCCGCTTATCAAAACGTTGCTCTTTACGCCGGAAGTGTGGGGTTGAATAATGTTGTGCGGGGAGCTTTTGATAAGAAAAAAATGGCACAAGAACTTGGACTGAAAGAAGATGAATTCGTCATTATCAGCCAAACAATCGGCTATCCTTATAAATAAATTTAGTAGAGAAAGAGGCCTTTTGAAAATGATGGAGCAACTCGGAACCGCCTTGTCGAGAGGCGTGTTCTCAAAGGTTTTCAAAATTATTTCGTGGTTGTTTCTCAGATCGAGGATATTTATAACTTGACAAATAAAATAATTGTGATGTTTGCTTAATGGAATGCCCTTTGTGGCAGATGTATTTTTTTATCACAATACGGGATATTCTCTTGAATATCCCGAACAGAGGCCCCTTTGTGTTTGATACATCCAACATAGGGTCATTTTAAAATGCATGAAATTCCGGATGATGGATTAAAGATAAAATTAATCAGGTAAAATTGAAAATTTTTTATCAATATTTTTCCGAATCGAAATCAGATCTTCTTTGAGGTCGATCAGAAGATTGAGAGGTTGATCGGAAAGAGTATTTAACAAAAATTCTTGTAGTCTTTCTAAAATGTTTTCTTCTTTTAAAATTTTAAAGGTAGCTAAATAATTAAAGTGATAAACCCATGCGAAAAAAAGAAGTACTTGATCAGCAAATGTGTTGAGATCCGAATAAATAACATATTCTCCTTTGAGCGCTCTGGATATAGCTTTTGATGTGGCGGGGAGTGTTTTGGGTCGTCGACAAACCGAAAGCGGGGTCTCAAAATAACGAAGATTGCCGAGTGTGTCGGCATCTCTTGTAAATCCAATCGCTTTTTGAATAAGATCCTTTTCATGATTTTTTGAATTTTTATATAATACATTCATTTCCGTGACCAGTTTTTGAGTAGCCGGAGAAAGATTTTGAAAAGTAAAATTCGCTTCTAAATCATTTGAATCTCGTTCGATCAGGTCATTGTTTGTTTGATCATGCAGCATAACACTGATTAAAATAAGAGGATCTGTTATGTCGTATTGTCTCTTAATAAATGCAGCACCTTCCGGCCCGTGAAAAAAACGATGATCCAATGCCTCGTAGTCTTTTTCAAAAACACGTGCAAAATCATGGAAAAGTAATGCGTTCATAAAGCGTTCTCGGTCGTTTGAAGAGAGATTGGCCAACGCCTTTTCTTCGGAGAGAATCATTTCTCCCGTTTCTAAAACATGACGGGTGTGCGTATACTTTTCTTGGAGCCATTTTTTATTGGGTTTAGTATAAGTGCCAGCCTCAATAGATGAAACATGAAAAACTTCTTTTAAATAATTTTCATAAAGTGGATTCATTTGTTTTTAAACTCTGGTTTTAGTGTATTTTAAAAAGATGTCAGACAGTCTATAAGCCGGGTTCTGTAATCGATAATCATTCGTCTTGGAAGAACATTACTGCTCTTCTCTGGCGACCTACCTCTTGACATCGGGGCGGGAACTCCCCTTTTGACAGGTTAATAACCGTGTATGTCTTTGCTTGGTCTTGCTTCCAATAGGGCTTGTCATGCCATCTTTATTGCTAAAAATGCGGTGAGCTCTTACCTCGCCGTTTCATCCTTGCCGATCTAAAATCGGCGGTTTGTTTTCTGTGACGCTTTCCGTCGGATCACTCCGCCCGGACGTTATCCGGTATTGTGTTCCCGTGAAGCCCGGACTTTCCTCTATACATCAATTTCTCGAATATAGCGATTATCCGACCATCTGACATGGAAACAGTAATCAAAAAAAATAAATTTGTCAAGGAAATGTCTTTCTTGTTGCTCAATATTTTTTTTTATGCTACACACATAAAAAAGATATTTCAAAAGGAGATCTTATGAATTTTTCTTCTCATGTGACGGTTCTTTCTCATCCGTTAGCCTCTCATTATCTTTCTCTTTTGAGAGATAAGAACACCTCTTCGGTTGTTTTTCATCATGCATTTCATCAATTGGGAACGCTTTTGCTGGTTGAGGCTTTTAAAGAATTACCATTAGAACATTTTCCGGTTGAAACGCCTTTGATGCCATGTGACGGATTACAATTGGATTCCTCTTATACCTATATTTTGGCGCCGATTTTACGGGCCGGATTGGGCCTTGGATCTATTGCTTCCGATCTTTTACCAAATGCAACCGTCTATCATATCGGAATGTATCGAGATGAACAAACTCTCTCCCCCGTTTGGTATTATAACAAAACGCCCGATCGATTGACGGATCAAAAACCGGTTAAGGTGTTTATTTTAGATCCCATGTTGGCAACCGGTCACTCGGCCGAGGCAGCGGTTGAATTGTTCTTAGATAAGGGTGTTTCAGAAAAAGATATTGTTTTTGTGAGTGTTTTAAGTGCTCCTGAGGGGATAGAACTCTTAACGTCTACTTTCAAAGATTTGCGTGTAATCACGTCTCAAATCGATGCGACTTTAAATGAGAAAGGATATATTTTACCCGGTTTAGGAGATGCCGGCGATCGCCTGTTTAATACAGTAAAGTGATCTAAGCTTTTTTTCTTTTATGTTTTGTTTGAAGGAGTAGCTCTCTTCCGGTTGGGATGGCGCCTTTAAACAAAGGATTGCCAAAGATATTTTTTTGTTTGATGCTTAATCATATGTATCAAGTAATTTAAATAGATAATTCCTAACAGAAATATTATTACGGTTTATTTAAATAAAAGAAATTTTTTGTAATATATTGTTTTATAATGATTTTGTGTAAGGTATTATAATACCGCTCAAAAAAATGCTTAAAAAACAATTAAAAAGAGCTTGACAAAGATTGTTTTTTAAGATATAAAATCTCGTCTTTAAAAAGAAAAGGATTATTGAAAATGACAATGAAAACAACTAAAACAATTAATCCGGCAAACAGCGATATCAAATGGTATCTGATCGATGCTGAAAATTTGGTTTTAGGTCGTTTAGCCAGTCAAATTGCAACGATTATTCGTGGTAAACACAAGGCTTGCTATACACCGACTCAGGATTGTGGAGATTATGTCGTCGTCGTTAATGCCGAAAAAGTTAAATTAACTGGTCGTAAGATGGAACAAAAAATGTATTATCATCATACGGGATATATTGGCGGAATTAAAGGTGTTTCTGTTGCAAAACAACTTGAAGATCATCCGGAGCGTGTCTTGATGAAGGCAGTTGAGAGAATGATTTCTCGTGGAAAATTAGGTCGTCAACAGATGAACAAACTTCGTATTTTTGTTGGCCCAGAGCATACACACCAAGCTCAGAATCCAATCACATTGGATATCGGGTCTAAGAATCCAAAGAATAAAAGGAGCGCATAATGGTGACTAAGATGACACAAAAAGCCTCATTGGCTGATTTGAAACAAGAAGTCGCTTCAAAGTCAAGCGATGTTAAAGCAGAAACAGTTCAACGGGCTCCTAAAAAAGACGCTTTGGGTCGTTCTCAATCCGTTGGTAAGAAAAAAGACGCAATCGCTCGTGTTATTATTAAACCGGGTTCCGGTAAATTTGTTATTAACGGGCGTTCTTTAGAGGATTATTTCCCTCGTCCTGTGTTGCGTATGGTTATTAACCAACCGTTTGCCGTCACAAATCGTGAGGGTCAATTTGATGTTCAATGCAATGTTCATGGCGGTGGTTTATCTGGTCAAGCTTATGCTTTACGTCATGGAATTAGTCGTTGTTTGGATCTGTTTGAACCGGATTTACATACGGTTTTAAAGAAAGCCGGATTCTTAACACGTGACTCTCGTGTTGTTGAACGTAAAAAACCGGGTCTTTCCAAAGCGAGAAAGCGTTTCCAATTTTCAAAACGTTAATTGGTTATTCTATTTTTGGAAAAGGCGGGTCATCGAAAAATGGCTCGCTTTTTTTGTGTCAATATAAAAAATTTTTCTCTGAATAATGTGTTTATTTCTCGAAAATCAAGGAAAAGAAAGTTGAAAAATGAAAAGAGAATGTATAGGATATCCGTATGTTAGAAGATTTTCCTTTTATTGTTCAAAAATCAGATGGATTTGTTTTAACCGTGCGTGTTCAACCGAATGCCAAGCGCTCGGGATTTGAGGGAATTTATGAAAAAACAGCATTAAAAATTGCTCTCAAGGCTCCACCGGTTGATGGAAAGGCAAATGAGGCTTTAATTCAATTTTTGGCAGATTTTTTTGATATGCGTAAAAAAGATGTTGAGCTTATTTCCGGTCAGACAAGTCGTTTAAAGCGGGTATTTTTACATTCTAGGGGAGATGATCAAAACAACTTGATAAAGCGTTTTCAAACTATTTTATGATTTATTTGAAAAAAGTGATCAAATAAAAAGTGTTCGGATAGAAATATTTTTTCTAGGTTATTGAGAAAATCATGACATTTTTCTTTCTTTTTTGTAAAGAAGATCGTATATAGTATCTATGGATTATATAAAAAGGGAGGGAGATATGTCATTTTTTAGGTCGGTTCCGATTGTTATTTTGGCGTTAACATTTGCGGCTTTCGGTATCAGTACGGGAGAATTCGTTGTCCCCGGATTATTGGTTGAGATCAGTAAGGATTTTCAGATCCCCGTTAATCAAACAGGCTTATTGATTACGGCTTATGCGTTGGGGGTTGTGATCGGAGGGCCGATTGTTGCTGCATTGACATTGAAGTTTGATCGTAAAAAAACGCTTATCGGGTTGATGAGTGTCTTTTTAATCGGAAATTTAATGTGTGCTCTGGCTCCCTCTTATTCGATTTTGTTTGTCGCTCGTATTATCACGGCGTTGTGCCCCGGTGCGTTTTTTGGCCTTGCAACGGTTGTGGCAACGCAATTGGCTGATGAAAGCGCAAAAACACAGGCCGTTGCTTTGGTATTTATCGGAACAACGTTGGCAAATATGTTGGGTGTTCCGTTAGGAACCGCTCTTGGCTATTTCTTTAGTTGGCGAGCTATTTTTTGGCTTGTTTCATTGATTTCTTTGCTTTCTATTTGGGGGATTTGGAAAAAACTACCGAACACCTTGACGGTAGAAAAACAAGTGCGGGTGTTGGATGAATTTAAAGTCTTTAAAAAACCGCTTGTGTTGATTTCATTTCTTTTATCCGCTCTTTTGAATGGTGGTTTTTTTGTTTTATACACATATATTACGCCTCTTTTAACCAATGTTCTCTCCGTTCCGACAAAGGGCGTGAGTTTGGTTCTGTTTTTGTTGGGGATCGCTTTACCGATCGGTACGTTTATCGGTGGAAAATTAGGAGATAAAAATACGATTCGTTCTTTGATGGGCCTTTTCGGATCTTTGATCCTTTTGGAGATTTTCCTCTTTTTAGTTATTCCAAATACGACTTTGGGCCTTGTTCTCTTGTTCTTTTGGAATACGCTTCTCTTTACGACAACCCCCATTTTACAAGCCATGTCTATTGAGAATGCAAAAGAGGCTCCTCATTTGTCTTCAACTTTCAATCAAAGTGCTTTTAATATCGGAAATGCGGTTGCGGCAGCGGTTGGTAGCTTTGCTTTACATAATGAAATGCCCATGAGCTTTTTACCATTGCTTTCTATCGGATTTTTCTCGATCGGCTTGCTTTTTGTCTTGATTTATCGGTTTTTAAAAATAAAAGCATCGGATAAAAGTATTTAATCGAGCCTCTTATTAAAAAACCAGCCGGCAAACGTTAAGGTGATAATGCTGATGATCAGAAGAGGGATGATGTTTTCCCAAATCATGGGAATGCTAATGTCTTTTAGAAAGATTCCTTTCATCAGATTGAAAAAATAAGTAAGCGGATTGATTATGCTTAACTTTTGCAGAAAAAGAGGCATATTTTCGATTGGCGCAACAAATCCGGATAGAAGAAAAGTAGGGGCAAAAAAGGCAAAAACACCCAAGATGGCTTGTTGCTGTGTTTGGCAAAGTGTGGAAATAAACAGACCAATACCGGCAATCGAAATAAGAAAGACAATAATGCTGAGGTATAAACTGACAAAGGATCCGGACAGGGGAAGATCAAAGAATAAAAGACCGGCACCGATCATGAGAGAAACGTCTAAAAGAGCAATTAAAAGAGCCGGAATTGTTTTCCCGATTAAAATTTCCGTTGAGCTTAAGGGAGCCACAATAATTTGATCGAATGTCCCTTGTTCCTTTTCTTGAGCAACGGCTAAAGCCGTAATGGCTAACATCATAATTGTAGCAATGGCTCCCGTCAGAGAGATGATAATAAACCATTGATAGTTTAAGTTGGGATTAAACCAGTGTCGAATATCTATTGTAATTTTGGGTTTTGGAATACTGATATCATTCAGCTCATATTGAAATGCGTTGACAATTTGAGTACTGTATCCCATAACGATTTGAGCCGCATTAGATTTACGTCCATCTAAAATGAATTGAAGGGTTGCCGGCCTTTTGGCATAAAGATTCCTGCTAAAATCAGGGGGTATGGTTAATCCCAGATAGACTTTTTGAGTATCAATGAGATTTTTAAAATCAGATTCGTTATCAACATGATAAACCGTATGAACGGTGGGTGTATTTTGAAATTTATCTGACAGGGAGCGTGAAATGATGCTGTTATCCTTGTCGTAAATAACCATGGAAATATTTTTTACTTCAAAGGTGGCCGTAAAGGCAAAAATCGTTAGCTGTAAAAGAGGGGGTAAGAGAATCATAATACGGTTCCGCGGATCAGACCAAATAATCTGAAACTCTTTTATAATCAGGGCCGAAATATAACTCAGGCGATTGAATAATTGTTTGAACATTTATTCTAACCTTTCTTTTGTTATTTTATACATAATAAAAAATAAGAGTAAGGCGCCGATCAGCAAGAAGAAGCTTTGCGGTAAAATAATACTCCAAATATTTCCGCCTAAAAATAAATTGTTGATGGCTGGCGCAAAATAACGAGCCGGAATAAAATAGGTGATCCAGCTAATGGCTGTCGGCATGGAGGAAATTTCAAATAAAAAACCCGAGAGCATAACAGCCGGCAAGAAGCCTAACATGGCGGAAGTAATCGCTGCTAAAAATTGATTCTTTGCTAATGTGGAAACAATAAATCCTTGCCCGAGTGCCGTTGCTATAAATAAACTGGACACAATCAGATAAACAATAAAGGAACCACGAAAAGGGACATGAAATACAAATACACATAAGACCGTACAAAATAACGTAGAACAGAGGGCTAATCCGTAGTAAGCAATGTATTTGGATAAAATAAAATCCATTTTGCTGATTTTGGTTGTCAATAAGGATTCCATTGTTCCTCGCTCCCATTCTCGAGAGATAACAAGAGCCGTTAAAATCATGCCGACCAGTGTCATGATGATGGCAATTGATCCGGGGAGAATAAAATTTCTGCTTTTTAACTCCGGATTAAACCAAATAACCGGTTCTATTTGAATTTGTGTTGGACCGGTGATGCTCTGCTCTTGCATAAAAATACGTTGCCAGTTTGATAAAACTCCTTGGGCATAAGAACTGATGAAAAGAGCGATATTGGGATCCGAGGCATCGGATAAAACTTGTAAATGAGCCGTGTTATTCGGATCTCCGATATTTTTTGCAAAATCATTCGGAACAATTAAAGCGGCTTTAATGTCTCCGCGAATAAGGGCCGTTTGAAGATCTGATCGATTTATATAACGGATTACCTCCAAATATTCTGTTCCCTTGAAACTATCGATGATATCATTTGCCTGATGATCGTATCCTTCTACCAGTAGTCCCAGTCTGATTTTATTATTATCCAAATTGACGGCATAGGCAAAAATTAAAAGCAAGATAAGCGGAAGGATAAATGCGATTAAAATACTGCTGGGATCTCGTATAATTTGAAGCGTTTCTTTTTTAACCAGTGGCCAAACATATTTCATTTTTTGACCTCATGCTTTTGATCATACTCACAAATGAGTCGAATAAATGCATCTTCCATGGTTTCTCCTTGCTTTTTTAACTGAGAAGGTGATCCGATACGAATGGCATTTCCTTGATAAATCAATGCAATTCTATCACAATATTCTGCTTCATCCATAAAATGGGTTGTCACCATGACCGTTACCCCTTTTTCAACCATGGAATTGATATGATTCCAAAATTCTCGACGGGTGAGGGGATCAACACCGCTGGTCGGCTCATCTAAAAACAAAATAGGAGGATTATGCATAATAGCACAGGCTAAAGCCAGACGTTGCTTATATCCTAATGGGAGAGTACCGGATGGGGTGCCCAGATAGCGAGATAAATTAAAAACATCTATCATTTGATCTATCCTGTTTTTTTTATCACTCCCTTTTAACCCATAAATTCCTGCAAAAAAACGAAGATTTTGTAAAACGGACAGAGGGCTGAACAAAGAAAATTTTTGAGCCATATATCCTAATTTTGATCGAGCTTTTGTCGGATCAATATTCATGTCAATTCCCGTAATAAGCGCATTTCCGCTTGTTGGTTTGGATAAACCACACATCATCTTGAACGAGGTTGATTTTCCGGCTCCGTTTGGCCCCAAAAGACCGAATATTTCTCCTCGTTTTATCTGGAAAGTGATATCGTTCGCTGCCGTAAAGCTCCCGTATCGTTTTGTTAGGTGATCGGCTTCAATCATAACGGAAGCTGTTTCTGAAACAGAAATATTTTGAGCCACCAGTGATTCGTGCATGGGGGCTCCCCCCAATATTTTGATGACGGCATCTTCAAAACGAGGCGTTGTTTGCTTTAAAAAGGTGTCATATTTCCGTTGCAGGTTTTTATCCGTCATAACAACCCGAACAGAATCTCCTTGTATAACGGCATCGATAATCGGCTTTTGACTTTTGAGTATTTGTCTTAACAGACGGCGGTTATTTAAATGTGTGTTTTGTGTTAGGAAAACAGAGCCGTCTAAAGAGTTTGTCAGTTCTTTTGGGTTCCCTTGAAAGAGAAGTTTCCCGTCGTTGAGGAGTAAAATTTGATCAAACTGTTCCGCCTCATCTAAATAGGAGGTAGACCACAAGACGGTTATTCCAGATTTTGTTAGATCTCGGACAAGCTTCATTAATTCACGTCTTGAAATCGGATCAACCCCGACACTTGGTTCATCCAATAATAAAAAATCGGGATGTCCCAACAGGGAACAAACCAATCCTAATTTTTGTTTCATTCCGCCGGACAGATTACCGGCTAATCTTTCAGTGAAAGGTGTTAAATTGGTCATTGCCAATAATTGTTTAAACGACGTTCTTTTTTCCTGTTCGGTTAATCCGTTTAAATCTGCATACAGATTCATATTTTCGAGAACCGTCAGATCCTCATAGAGACCGAACTTTTGCGGCATATATCCTGTTTTTTGGTGTAAATCTTTTGTCTCGGTGACGGGATCCAAATCGAGGACTCGAATCTTTCCTTGAGAAGGACTCAATAATCCCAATAAAAGACGAATGAGGGTTGTTTTTCCGGCTCCGTCCGGACCAATGAGACCGCTTATTTTCCCCCTCGGCAGAGTGAAGGTTATGTCATCTAAGGCCGGTTTTTTCCCCAGAGAAAAAACTTTAGTCAGATGGGAAATTTCGGCAATAGATTTTATCATTTAGGTAGCGCTTTAATTGTGACGGGCATTCCTTGCTTTAAATAATCGTCCGGATTATCGACGATAATTCGAGTTCTATACACCAAGTCTGTTCGAAGTGTACCAGTTTCAATATTTTTTGGCGTAAATTCGGCTTGAGGAGAAATAAAGCCGACACGACCTTTATAGATTTTATCGGTTGAGTCGGTTAAAACAGAAACAGGGGTACCGATTTTAATGCGCCCTAAATCTGTTTCTTGAATATAAGTCCGAACCCACATCTTCTCGTTTAAAGAGATGGAATAAACAGGTAATCCTGCACTTAAAATTGTTCCCGGTTCTAAAATACGAATTAAAATGATCCCATCTGACGGGGCATATAAAAAGGTGTCATTAAGAGCCGTTTTTGCTTCATCGAGTAAAGAATCCATATATAGAACGGTTGCTTCGGTTTTATTTTTTTCCATGAGTAAATCATCGCATTCTTGAACGGATATTGTTCCGCTTTTACAAAGAGGTAAACGCCGATTTTGTTTGATTGAGGCGTTTTCGGCCTCTACTTTTGCCTGTTTCAGTTGAGCTTGCGCCTGATTCAGGTTATTTTGAATGGGTTCCGGATCTAATTTAGCCAATAAATCCCCTTTTTTAACACGATCCCCTTCTTCAAAAAACATCTCCTCAAGCCGGCCGTTTACCCGAAAGGCCACATTGACTTGTCGAATATCCACATTCCCGTAAAATGTCAAATCGGTTGTTTGTTGCGGACGAATAACAAAAAAATACCAAAGAGCTCCACACAAACCGATAAGCAGAGATAAAAGAAATACTTTTTTGAAAAATAGGGCGCTCGTGAATTTAAATTGCGACATGGAGATCTCCTTTCAAAACCACTTTGAGTATATCTTGCTTTTTAAAAGGGTGTCAATGTTTGATTTTGAATTATTTTTATCTGTTGGCGGAACCTTGTCTTCTTCCGGGAAAATATACTCAAGTAATTGATCAATCAAACGATATCCGTTTTTGGGATTTTGATCCCATTGATTTAAGTGAGTTTGAATACAGGTTAGATATTTCATATAAACATCATCCGGCATTGTTTTTAAAAATGTATAGAGTTCTTCCATTGTCTTGAATTGGCTTCTATCGATAAAGCAATCGGGTGGTACTTGATCTGTTATGTCGGGGGCACCGAGGTAGACTGGAACCGCCCCCAAAAGCATAACATCATAGATTTTTTCAGAAATATAACCGGGAGATCGCGTGTTTTCATAAGTTAACACAAATTTTGCGTGAGTGATTGCATCTGCTTTTCGGGGAATATATCCTTTATAAACATCATTGAATTTTTTTGCCGCCGTTTCGGATAACTCTTTCTTGATCTTCTCCCAACCGAAACCATACATTAAAAAATCATCAGGGGCATTTTCCAAAAGCCAAATGGAATCGTTTCTGCGTTGCTGATAGATAAATTTTTTGTTGGATTTATATAGATTCGTGGCAATTTGCGTAATTAAAATATCTTTTTGAGGAAGAATATCAATAATGTTGGTTTTTTTTTGTGAAAAATTATAAGGAACTTTCAGCTCAAATATGTTTTGATTATTAACATAAGCTTTTTGATATGTGAATATTTTTTTAAATTGAGAAGCGTATTCCTCAGAATTGGGGGGGAGAGTACTCAGAGGTGTTTCTATTAACCATAGGTAGCTGTTTTCTTTTTTCTTTTTCGGTATTTTTGGAAAATATTTCCATATGGCAATAATTAAATCACTTTCGTCAATAGAATAATAGGGGTAAGTATGCAACTCATACCCTTTTTCAGCCAGTTTTGATCTTAAGTAATTTAGATAAGGGATATTTTTGAAAGCGTGATCATCCGTTCCGTCATGCCAAATAATCAGGGTTGCTTTTTTGATCGTTTGTTTTGTTGAAGGTTGAGGGAATACATACAATACAACAAGCACAAGCAAGGATAAAAAAATGATACATAAGTATTTCATTGGTATCCTCTTGTGTTTACTTGATTGCCACTTTTATACCTTTTTAATCCATTATAAAAAAACAAAATACTTCCGATAAATAAAAAGGATATTCCCGTTATTAAGTATAAAAAGGAGGGGAGGGAAAAGGTTTTCAGAATCTCAACGGGTAAAATGGAGATAAAGCCGATTGGGAAAACAGTTAATAAAAGTATTTTGGCCCAATCGGAATAAATACTTCCGGGGTAGCCCGACAGATTAAAGAAAATATAAAAAAGTCGTTCGGATAAATCAGAAAAACCGGTAAGCCAAAAATTGAGTGCCGAAAAGAAAAATCCAATGGTTAAAAAGCAAAGAACGGAGCAGATTAAGAAGATCAGAACCAAAAACACGTTGGAAAAACAAAAAAGATTCGAGGCTAAAATTAAACAAAAACCGGTTATAAAATCACCCCATCCGGCAGGATTTGAAGCAGAACAGGAGATATGAAAAAGAATATTTTTGGGTGTGAGCAAAAAATGATCTAATCCGCCATTTTCAATTAAATGTGCCATATAAATACCTGTTCCTCTGAAAAATAAAGACCATATTGAAAATGCCGTAATATTAAGACCCGTCATAAACATAAAATCAGAAAATGTCCATCCGTTAATTGATTGAAATTGATGAAACATAACGCCCCAGCCGACAAGCATTATTCCATTACTGATCAACATAAATAGAACACGCAACCAAAATGCCGTCTTTAAAGCATATGAGTGTTTCATATTCATTCGAATGAGTTCTAAGAAAAATTTGATTTGATTATCCGCCATTGATTGCAATCCTTTTTCTTAAAAAGGTATAGGAAATATGATTGAAAATCAATAAAATAATAATCCAAAAAAGAATATGAATGCCTGTTTCGAACGCCGCTTGTGGTGTATAGTCATAGATCAGTCGAGAAACACCGTAACCGATCCAACCAAACGGAGTAGCCAATGCTATTTCCTGAAGCCACTGAGGATATAATGTGATCGGAAAAAATAAACCGCCCAAAATATATTCTGCCTTTTGAAGAATCCAAAAAAGAGGCAGAGAATCTTGAAGCCATAAAGTAGATAAACCGATAAAAACAGTACAAAGAGAAATAAAAATACCACTCAGTAAAAGAAGTAAGAAAATCACCGGAACCGCATCAAATGTTTGCGGAAGCTCTCCTCCTTTTAGAACGAGGAGAAAAAGGGCACTTACGATAAATAAAAGAGGGAGTCTAAATAAAAAGCTTCCCAATCCGCTAAAGAAGTAAATACTGATAACAGAAATGGGTCTTAACATTTTGTAAGCAATATTTCCGGTTTTGATTTCTTGTTCAATTTGATAGTGAAGTCCTTCGGGACGACTATATTGCAATAGAGCCCCAATCATTAAATACCAAATAAAGTCCACAGGGTTAATCTGAGCGGTAGCAGAATTTCCGTCTTTCACAATTTGCCAAAATTGATTAAAAATACAAATGAGAATTAAAAGCAGAACAAGTCTTGTTCCGATAACAGGCAGTTGTTTTTTTTGAAACTTAAAAGACGATTGTATCAGCAAAAAAAATGGTCTCATGAAACCTCTTTTTGATAGAGTTTACGAATAATTTCTTCCAAAGGAGGATTTTCGATTGTCAAATCAGAGACTTGATTAAACGTGGATGATTTTAAAAAATGAGTAATGTCTTCAGTCCGTGGATCGAAGTGAAATCGCTGATATGAACCATCTTTATGAGTGATTCGAATATATTTCTCTGACATAAACTGCGTTTTGAGACGATTCATCGTCGTGTCAAGAATGAGAGAACCATGGTTAATCAATAAAACACGATGGCAAATCTTTTCAATATCTCCGGTATCATGACTGGTCAGTAAAATCGTAATCCCCTTGGCTTCCGATTCTTGTTTTAAAAACGAACGCAACAGAAGTTTTGCCTCAACATCCAACCCGATGGTCGGTTCATCTAAAAATAAAATTTGAGGAGAATGGAGAAGAGAGGCTATAATCTCACATCTCATACGTTGACCTAAGGATAAATCACGGACCGGTCTGTCTAATAATTCAGTGACTTGTAATGACTCGCTGAGCTCTTGCAATCTTTTTTTCTCTTCGGCTTCCGATAAATTGTATGCGACCGCTAATAAATGCAATGAATCCCGGACGGGAAGATGATACCATAGTTGAGATCGTTGTCCAAAAATAACACCGATTTGATGACAAAGGGCAGAACGATTCTCCCATGGATTGATTCCGGCCACGAGGGCAGATCCGCCAGTCGGATATAAAATGGAGGTAAGCATTTTTACCGTTGTTGATTTGCCGGCACCGTTTGGTCCGATAAACGCCACACATTCACCTGAGCGGATTGTCAATGAAAGATCTTGAACCGCTTTTGTTTCTGTGGCTGGTCTAAAAAAACCATGCTCTTTTCGATAGAATGATTTAGACAGATTTTTTGTGATAACGGCATATTTTTCCATTTAGAAACTCCATCGGAGCCAAGTGAATAGAATATTCCCACTGTTATGTCCTCCGGGGATATATGTGCTTTCAATAGCCAATCGTTTATATTCAAACCCCAAAATAGGAAGAGGAGCCGGAAATGGAATATAATGAAAATCGGATCGCATGGTTATTCCCAAAACACCTCCCAATGAAACTCGCCAATCATTTGCTTCGTCTAAGCCCCATACCCACTGGTAGGCATACCCCGCAAATGGTTCCACATCGTTATGTGAATCTTGAAACTCCATCAAAAAAAGAGTGTGTCTGTTCCCGTTGGAATCTGTATATTGTTTTCCGCCGCCGATCCCCCAAGGGCGCTCGTTGTAGCCGTCTGTTTTTTCTTTATCATACATGGCTCTGTTATGCCAAGTATTTATCGGAACAAGTAAAGCCCACTCTCCTTTACAAAGAATGGTTCTAAAGTGATTCCCAACCTTATCCATGAGGGTTGGCTCGTTTTTACTTTGAGATATTAACTCCCCCTCGGCATAAACAAGCCCCGAAAATAAAAAGACGGATAAAATAGGACTTATGATAAAAAAAGATATTGTTTTAAAATAGTTTTTCATGAGCTCAGAATATAAACAATTTTAATAAGAATTTCAATCTTTTTGTGGCAAAAACTTTTATAGAAGACTAATTATAAACTTTTATTCCAAAAGACACCAAACAGGGACATGATCGGAGGGTTTGGGGTATCTGCGCATCTCTTTGTAAATGCCCGCATTTTTTAGTCGAGTCTTGAGATCATTTGAAATAAAGATGTGATCTAATAGCATGCCGTTGTTTTTATACCAAGCCCCCCCTTGAAAATCCCAAAAAGAATAAAGAGGTTTCTCTTGAGAAAAAAAGCGAATCGTATTGCAGATCGGTAGTTCTGTTAGCAAGTGAAAACATTCCCGAACGGAGGGGAGCATGAGTGCGTTTAACCGATATAATTCGGGGTCATAGACATCTGCATCCTTTTCAATAACATTAAAATCCCCACCAATGATAAATGATTGTTTCTGTTCTAATAGCGATAAAAGATGCTCTTTTAAATGATCTAACCATTTTAGCTTATAGTCTAATCGAGAGGTGTCGGTCGGATCTTTTTCGGGCGGATTCCCATTGGGAACATAGACGGATATAAATGTAAGACCTTGATTTTTTGCCTGAATAAATCGAGCCTGCGGTATTTCTTCTTGTGTGTTCGGCAAAACAGTCAAAACTTCTTGAAGCGGATAACGGGAGAGAATGGCTACACCGTTAAAAGATTTTTGCCCCGATATGACGGAAAAATATCCCATCTCAGTAAATTCTCGGAACGGAAAAGTTTCATGTGTCGCTTTAACTTCTTGCAAAAAAACAATATCCGGTTTTTGTTCGGACAATAAATTTTTTAAAAGAGGCATTCGAGCTCGAACGGAAGCAACGTTCCAGGATATGACTTGCATTTTTCCCTCTCCCGTGGTAGTGTCACTTTATGGTTAGAGTATTTATTTTTTTCTGGATGTCATTATCCCTTTTTTGGATTCAAAAAGCAAATGCTTTATGTGATAAAATCCCAATAGAAGTTAAAATTACCATGGAACCGACGTCGGTGATATATAATCACTCATTATCTCGAAAAGATTTTCCGAGAACGGCAAATAAGCCACTCTCTCCCAATACGTTGGGCTTAACCGTTTCGAGAGTCCGTGTGGAGGCAGATACCAGGGCCAGCTCTGTTGGTTCACAGTCGTCTGTTTATTCGGGAATCCCGATAAATAGCCAAAGAAGTTGTGTCGGACTGAACCAAATTCATTTTAAGATTGTGTTGGATACGCTCCAGGTTTACATTGATAAAAAATATCCGATCGGATCCTGTCAATATAATGTGATTAAAGATCACGAAGATTATCATGTGGCGGTGTATCAAGAAGCTATGACCTTTTTTAAACCGGATATTGAAAAAGCTTTAAAAACAGCAGTTGATAAATTGAGGCCGGAATATGTCTATTCAAAGACGCGAGCCAATCAGGTTTTTCAAAAACAAATTAAGCAAGTCTTGACAGAAATTCAACCGGTTCTAGATCACATCAATAAAAAAATTCGTGAAAAAAACGAAGCGATTGATACACCGGAATCATATGCGACTGAAACAAAAAAGTGTCCTTCTTGGTAAAATAAAATCTTACGAATACCCTTTATTCCATAGATATCCCCTTGATATCAGATTTATTTATGTTTGAATTGCGCTTGATAGAGAGATTTATAGGGACCCTCGTGAGATAATAGTTCCGTATGATTGCCCTCTTCAACAATTTTTCCTTCATTGATAACGATGATCTTATCGGCATTTTGAATTGTTGATAGCCGATGTGCAATAACGATAACTGTTCGATCTTGCATTAAATTATCAATGGCTTGTTGAACAATCGCTTCTGATTTATTGTCTAATGCCGAAGTGGCTTCGTCCAAAATAACAATTGGGGCATTTTTCAAAAAAGCTCTAGCTATCGCAATACGCTGCTTTTGACCTCCTGATAAAAGCATACCACGTTCTCCGATCTCCGTATCTAATCCTTTTTCAAGTGAGCCGATAAATTCATCTAAACAGGCCATCTGAACGGCTTTTTTTACTTCTTGTTCCGTTGCATTCAAACGACCCAACATGATATTATCTCTGATTGTTCCCGAAAATAAAAAATTATCTTGGAAAACAACGGCAATATTTTCTCTTAGAGACTCAAGTGTCAGTGAGCGAATATCTTGACCGTCAATTGAAATGACGCCTTTGGATACGTCATAGAAACGAGGAATTAAATTGACGATTGTTGTTTTTCCTCCCCCTGAATTTCCGACTAAAGCGACAGTTTCTCCTCGTTTAATTTCAAAAGAAATATCTTTTAATATAGATTTGGATTCTTCATATGAAAAAGAAACATGATCAAATCGTATTTCCTTTTGAATGCCGGTTAATTCTAAAGCATTTTTTTGATTTTTAATGTGAGCCGGCATGTCAATGATTTCAAAAACTCGCTCGATCGCCATCAAGGAGAGTTGAACAGCATTGAAATTTTTACCGATATTTTTAATAGGGGTATAGAGCATCAACATGGCTGTCATAAATGAAACAAAATCACCGGCACTGATCGTTTTATTCGTAATCAAATAACTGCCATACCAAATGGCTCCGGCAATTCCAAAAGCAATGATAATATGCATCATCGGAGAAAGCCAAGCCGTTCGTTGAGTATTTTTAATTGTCAGCTTAAAACTTTGTGTTAAAATATTATAAAATTTGTTTTTTTGATAGGAATTTAAATTATAAGATGCAATGGTTTTGGCTCCGGCATATGTTTCATTAAAAGCTGTTAAAACAGACCCATTAACAATAACACTTCTTGCGACAATGTCTTTTATCTTTTTGCGGATCAATGTGACCGGATAAAGAGCGGATCCCAACACAATAATGGCAATTATCGCCAATTGCCAAGACGTGTAAAGAAGGACGCCGACTAAAGCAACGGAAGAAAAAACGCGGGTTGTAAAGACCTTAACATTGTTGAGCAATCCCGTACAAGCTGTATTGGCATCCGCATCAAAGCGGGTCATGATCTGTCCGGATGAGGTTTTATCCAAATAAGAGGCATCTAATGTTAAGAGCTTTTGATAAAGCTTTTTTTTCATTTCCATTGTAATTTTTCCGCCGGTCCAAGCACTTAAATAGGCAGATCCATATTCTAAGGCAGCTTGAACAAGGGTAAATGAGATGATAAAAATCGGAATAACATAAAGAGGTAAATTAAACGGCGTTTCTGCCCCCTGATCTATAACAACCGTATCCATAAAAGGTTTAAGAGCCAAGGCAATCACAGCATCCAAAGCACCGATCGGAATGGTAATAATTGTGGCTAATAAGCATCGAAACCAATACGGTTTTACAAATGGCCACATTCGTTTATAACTTTCGGAAAGATTTATTTTTTGTGGTTGAATATGCATGAAAAAACCTTTTTAAAAAATTGTTTTTAAGAAATCGTTTTTAAAAAATGGATAATTTGTTCCAAACAAACATCGTTAATGCCATGATCTAAATCAGGAATGAGATGGGGAGCAGGATATTGTTTCGCTTTAGCCAATTCTCGTGTAGAAAGTTGTAGGGCAAGAGGCGGAATAACAGTATCGTTTGCTCCGTGTGTTAACAAAATAGGCAGATGTTGTTTGATGTGTTCGGCGGGAAGGGCCTTGTCAAAAACCAACGGAACAGACGAGAGACTCAAAACGGCTTGAAATGGTTCTGAATGTGTCAATGCCGTATATTGGGCAATAAGTCCGCCTTGGGAAAAACCGGCTAAAATAATATCTTTTGAGGATAGCTGATAGCTTTTTTGGATATGTTCGATATAAGAACGAGCTAATTCACAGGATGTTTGAGCTCTTTTAACCAATTGATCCAAATAGGTTAAAGAAACGGCATTGGGAGAGGTAAAATCATCGAGGGAAAACCATTCATACCCGGAAAAAAGGGTTTGCTTTGGTGCATTGGGTGCAAAAAAAGCCATATTTTTAAAAATTTTGGATAAGGTGGGAACAATCCCCATTAAATCATCTCCACTAGCCCCGTATCCATGAAACAAAAACATCGCCCTTTGGGTCTTTTCGGGAATGGAAAAAGGGCCTGAAAGCATGAAATTCTCCTTGAAAATATCTCAAATATCTGTATGATAAAATATTATAATCTGTTTTCAAGGAGAAAATCAATGAAAAAAAACATTTGGATCTTGTCTTTTCTGATTTTGACGGTTCCTTCCGTTTGTTTTTCGGCCTCCAGAACATTAAACGGTATTCCGGAAAACGAGCAACTGGGCATGATGGCCGGATTGGCGTTGGCGTGTAATGCCGGTGGATTATTGGATGATTATGAATTGATCGCCAGTCGGATTATGGCTAATCCCGCCGTGACAAAGCAAGAGGAACTTTCTCTTTTTAGAGGATATGCTCAGGCGAAGTTAAAAGCATACAAAGAACAAAAAAATGCTCCGGAGGTTTCGTGCGGAGAGGTTTTGGATCGTTTTTCACGTCTTCCTATTTTTCAATCTGTCGTCTATGCCGATGGAACCGTTAAATTGCCGGATGGGAAGGTAATTACTCCTAAACGAAAAACAAAAATGATTCCGGCCAAAAAGCCAGCTTCTAAAAAATATTCCAAAGCCGTAAAGCGTTCTAAAAAAAGTCACTCAAGGCAGACGGACACTGTCAAAAATGTGTCTGAGGTGAATCGAAAAAACGAGGTCGTTTCTTTGAAAAAATAAGAGATTTTTTATGAGGCCTGATCTTTTAAATCCATTGTTTCGAGAAGTGTCAACTCTTAAAGGAATTGGCCCGAAACTGTCCAAAAAGATAGAAAATTGTTGCGGTCGGTTATGGATACACCTGTTGTGGCATCTTCCGATCGGCTTAAATTATCGTCCTTTTTTGTCGATGGAAAAAGAGGTTGTTTTGGGACGATTAGGAACTTTTCAAATTCAGGTTTTAGAACATATTGCTCCTGCTCGAAAAAAACTTCCGTATCGAATTGTTTGTCGGTGGGGGGAAGATGTGTTGGAGCTTGTTTTTTTTAATTATCATGTTGATTTTTTAAAAAAACAATTACAAATAGGAAAAACGTATTTTGTTTCCGGACGGCTTGAGAAAATGGGAAAAATTCTTCAAATGTTGCATCCGGATTATGTCACCTCTTGTCGGGATCAAATCCCTGTCTATGAACCGATTTATCCGTTAACACTCGGACTTTCAAATAAAAGCGTTCAAAAAGCCGTAGCTCAGATTTTAAATGAAACACCCGATTTACCGGAGTGGTTGGATAAGGCTTTTATGGAAAAGGAGGGTTTTTCGGGATGGTTGGACTCTTTGAAAAAAGCACATTTTCCCCATTCTTCTGAAGAATTAAATCCATTTTCTTTAGTTAGAAAAAGGTTGGCTTATGATGAATTATTGGCTAATCAGTTAGCCCTTTATTTAGTTCGGGAACGCACAAAAGAACAAAATGGTATTGCTCTTTCACCCACTCAAAATCGGAGAGATGAACTATTGAAAGAATTGCCGTTTGAACTGACAAAATCTCAAAAAAGAGTGGTGGCAGAAATCGAAAATGATTTGGCAAGTTCTTATAAAATGGTGCGGTTGCTTCAAGGAGATGTCGGTAGCGGAAAAACTATTGTGGCGTTGTTGTCTCTTTTATGGGCGATTGATTCTGGTACACAAGGGGTGTTAATGGCTCCGACCGATATTTTGGCAAGACAGCATTTGGCGACGATTCAAAGATGGACGGTGCCCTTGGGAATTCGATGTGCATTGCTCTCCGGCCGTGAAAAAGGGAAAAAACGAGAACAAATTTTAGAGGATCTAAAGAATGGAGAGATCGATCTTTTAATCGGAACACATGCCGTTTTTGTAGAAAATGTTTGTTTTAAAAAGTTGGGTTTGGCGGTTATTGATGAACAACATAAATTCGGGGTTCATCAGCGGTTGGCTTTGACGCAAAAACAACAAGGAGTTAATTTGTTGGTTATGACGGCAACGCCCATTCCCAGAACTCTGGCTTTAACAACATATGGAGATATGGATATTTCCAGATTGAATGAAAAACCGGCCAATAGAAAACCGATTGAAACCAGAGTGATGCCCGTTTCAAAAGTGTCGGAGTTGATGGACCGATTGAGAAATATCTCAAAAACAACAGGGGACAGGACACAAGCCTATTGGATTTGTCCGCTGGTGGAAGAATCGGAAAAGAGCGATTTGATGGCAGTCGAAAAAAGATACCGAGAGTTAAAAGAGTTCTTAGGAGATCGAGTCGGACTTGTCCACGGTAAGATGAAGGGGGCAGAAAAAGATGCCGTTATGAGCCGATTTGTGGCCGGAGAGATAGATGTTTTGGTGGCAACAACGGTTATTGAGGTGGGTGTTGATGTTAAAACGGCGACCATTATGGTGATTGAACACGCAGAACGTTTTGGTTTGGCGGGGCTCCATCAGCTGAGAGGGCGGATCGGACGTGGCGGAGGTCAGTCGACATGTATTTTGCTTTATGGGGAAAAATTGACATCGACGGCTCGAGAGAGACTCCGTGTAATGCGTGAAACGGAGGATGGTTTTTTGATTGCCGAAGAAGATTTAAAATTGAGGGGTGCCGGAGAATTGTTGGGTGCCAGACAAAGCGGAATGCAGGAATTTCAAATGGCGGATTTAAGCGTTCATAAGGATCTTTTGTATACAGCCTCTCAAGATGCCAAAAGTATTTTAATTTTGGATCCGCTTTTGCGAACGCCGAGGGGACGAGCGTTGCGGATTTTGCTTTATTTATTTCAAAAAGATTCGGTTGTTAACACATTAAAGGCGGGATAAATTTATGACAATACATTTTACACTTCAACCTTCTTCAGTCAGTCAGGCACTGCGTAAAGAATTTGAACACAAAAACATGAATCAAAAATTTGTCAAATGGTTGTATCGAAAGGGATTTTTAGATCAATATGCCGATATTATCAATTTGGAACGTGCCAAACGGGGTCGAATTCCCCACGGATTTGATGTCCATCACATCGTTCCGCTGTCGGGTGGCGGAACAAATCATGTGAGCAATTTTTGTTTAATTGAAAAATCTCTTCATCGGTTTATCAATAAAAAATGTTTCGATCCGGCGGTTAGAAGTTTGAAAGTAGGGCAGTCGGTGGATATTGATTTGCCGGATTTTCCCAAAGTGGCGCTTAGGCGGGATTATAATGGATTTATTGATCGTAAGTTGGCGCATGATAAAGATCGCCGTTCTTTTTATCGGTATTTGAGTCGGATTCAAAAAAAATAATCACAAAAAATAAGGCCAAATGGGAAAATCAATTTTTTAAGTCGGATTCGAACTCGGATTTTCTTGTTTTTAAGGGTTTGTTGCACCGTAAATATTCAATGGATCACCGATAAGGAGTATTATCTTCTTGACCTGATTATGGGGGTATAAAAATTCCTCAAGACAAGCAAAAGAGACGGAAGTCAGGGAGAAGAAGGCTTGTTGAGAAGATAAACAGACTCGTTTGGAGAGAAGGTAATTCTCAAAAAGAAAGCCATCGGCTCAGCCGGTGGTTCTTTTTTAATGTATAACCCTAATGGTGCCGGCAAACGCCTTAAGGGCGTATGACGGTCTGACAGGGCGAAAATGACTTGCTACCCGTAAACGAGTCAAAATCCAGTGTTAACTGACTTTGCTCTGCGTCTTCTTTAAGTTGATTTCTAATATAATCGGTCATTTGTTGAGTGTTCTGTGATCTGTCGTCTTTACATAAGAGACTTTACCCCGACACTTTCTGTTGATAGATACGTCATTTTATTTATATCCAAAATTCTTTGCGTCGATATCGAAATTTTGTATTTCCCCACCTTTCATATATTGCCAGACTACTTTTACCTTTGAGATAACCCATGACCGAACTTACCAAAAGTTTTGGTGATATCTCTATTAATATATGAATGAGCTCACGACAGACCTCTACTTCCATTATACCTATTCCTGCCCATCGGCATAATCCTTCTAAAAGCCCCCAATATAATTCTCTTTAAATTTTTCCTATTTTACCGGACTTCCACATATAATTCTTTCCTTTGATATTGGGGGACAAAAAAACATGATATTGGCCATTGCATTTTGTCTGTCCGTTGTGTAGTTAGTCTTAATAAAAAACGCCATTGCTTTTGTTAGACTTTCGTCTGAGCGTCTAACTTACTCTCGCAAAAGAGTTTTTTATGTGTAAAGCCGTAAACTCTTTGGAACGACCGGCCTAGCCGGTAGTTTTTTTTGTCACAAAAAGATACCCCCGCGTAAAACGCGGGGTTCTTCATATGCGGCTATAAGCCTTTACCACTGGCTTCCCCTGAACGGGGTACCCATAATTCTGCCAAACGCAATTTGTTACTATCTACCCGTAAACGGGTCATTTAAG